>JACCXM010000470.1 GCA_013697005.1 Chloroflexia bacterium
TGGCGCTCGTTGCCGCGCTTGAAATTGCCGGTCGCCTTGGCCATCGCCAGTTGCGCCTGCTCCGCTCCGGCGCCATCGACCCGGGCCAGGAAACGCACAGCGTCTTTCCCGGCGAGCGTGGTCACCACTTTGCCGCGATACGCGATGCGGACCGTACCGTCCTTGTGGGAGCGATAGCTGAAAACGTCCTCGTGGGCATCGACGCGTTGGTCTGTTCCCATGACTGGTCATGTTCCGGATGATTCGTCAAATGCCTCGTTGTGGCAACCCGCACTATCTTCCCTCGCGGGCCCGCTTGTCTATCATGACAGCGGTCCGGGATTCGGACACATCCTGATGTCGGTGCTGCCTCACCCGGTCAGGGCAACGATGTGTCACGTTGCGTACACCGACATGACACGTCATCCGTACCGCGGCATGCAAGGAATGCGGAACCGCGTCCGGGATCGATTGTGAGGCAATTCACACGGAAGGACACGCATGAACCGCTCGGGTGACTTCGCGCCATCGCCGCTCGGTGGCCGCCGTGTTTCGCGGCGAGTAGCGCTGCAACACGGTGGCGCCGCTAGTCTCGCTCTCGCTGTGACCGCGCCGGGAACGGCGGCCCGTGCCGCGCAGGAGGCCACTCCGGTCCCGGCGCAACCGATCCCCGCGGCTATCACGGCGGTGATGGGCCAACCGCCTTACGCGGATTTCACCCAGTGGGGAATCTTCGTCATCGACCGCGAGACAGGCGCGATGCTCCTCGATCTCAACAGCGTCCAGCGCTTTGTCCCCGGATCGACCACCAAGCTCTTTCCGGCCGCGGCGGCGCTGACGGCCTATGGGCCGGGCTATCGATTCGAAACCCCGGTCTTCCGCCAGGGTGAGGTCACGGACGGGACGCTGGACGGCGAACTGATTCTCGTAGCCAGCGGTGATATCACCATGGGCGGACGCGATCTGCCCGATCAGACTCTCGCCTTTGGCAACATCGACCACACCGATGCCAATGCGGTGCCCGGTTTTGCGACGCTCACGGCGCCGGACCCCCTGGCCGGTCTCGACGCGCTGGCCAGGCAAGTCGCCGCCGCGGGCATCCAGCAGGCGCGGGACGTCATCGTCGACGCTCGCCTCTGGGACCAGATGCCGAAGGACGACTATGTCCTTTCACCGATCATGATCAACGATAACGTGATCGATCTGACCATTACGCCAGGGACTGCGGGAGAGCCCGCGACCCTGGAATGGCGTCCCATGACCGCCTTCTACGATGTCAGCACCACCGTGCGGACCGTCGCCGCGGATCAGCCACTGGACGTCACGGTCACTGCACCCGCTCCCAATCAAATCGTGCTCGCCGGACAGATCCCGGAAGGGAACGCGCCGTTGCTGCAAACTTTTCAAGTGGCGGAGCCGGCTGCCTTCGCGCGCACCCTCTTTATCGAGGCGCTGGCGCGGCAGGGGGTCATCGTCGCCACTCCGGCCGGCGGACCCAACCCGGCCGACCGCTTGCCCGGCCGCGACGCCTATGAGGAGTCCGAGCGGGTGGCGTTGCTGCGATCGCTTCCGTTCGCCGAGGTCATCAAGGTCATTCTCAAGGTGAGCATGAACCGCGGCGCCGACACGCTCGTCTTCCTCCTCGCGGTCAAGGAGGATAGGACGGCGTTCGAGGACGGGTTGCAGGCGATTCGCCCCTTCCTGAAGCAGATTGGCGTCGAGCCCGGTGCGGTCTCACTCGCGGATGGCCGCGGGAATGAACGTGCCGACCTCTTCAGCCCGCGCTCGGTCGTGGCCCTCCTCCGCGGCATGGCGGCGGGGCCAGACTTCGCCGCCTATTTGGATGCGTTGCCAATCCTCGGGGTCGACGGTACGGAGTTCATGTCCTTGCCCGCGACCAGTCCGGCCCTGGGCAAGATCGCAGCCAAGAGCGGCACCACGATCGCTGGCGACCTGTTGAATCAGGAGTACCTGTTGCTGGGCAAGGCGGATGCGGGGTACATGACGGCCAGGAGTGGCCGGGAGCTCGTCTGGGCGGTCTACGTCAATGACGTGCTTTCGGCCGATCTCAACGAGCTGCTCGGCGTCGGCGCCGATATTGGCGCCATCGCCGAAGCGATCTACGAGCACCACTAGCGCTATGTCGACGGCTGGCGGCGGCCACGAGGTGAGCATCGCAGAGCAGTACTCGCATCTGAACGGCTACGAACACATCCTCGTCCATAAGCCCCAGGTCTGGCAGGACATTGTCGCGGTGATCGATCTCATCGATGCCGAGGCCTGCCGCACAAGGAATCGAAAGAACGGAACATGGTCGGGAGAATGCTCTTTTCTCCCGCGCACCTCAACCGGCGATTCCATGAAGAGTTTGACCAACGGGGCTGGCACGAGTCCCGCACGTCCTATTGGGTCACGTCCGACGTGCAGCTCATCCGCAAGAACGTTTCCCTGCCGGCCGCGGAGCAGCGACAGGAGATCATCGCGGCGGGACAGACGCCCATCGCTTCCTACAACCAGACCGACTTCGTGAAGGACCGCATCGCGGTCGAGGTGCAATTCGGGAAGTATTCCTTCGTGGCCTACGATCTCTTCGTCAAGCACATGGCCTTCTATGTCGGCGATGTCATCGACGTAGGCGTCGAAGTACTGCCCATGAAGGCGATGTCCACGCAGATGTCATCAGGTATCTCGTACTACGAGGGCGAGCTCTACAACGTCATTAGGCAGGGTCGCGGCGTGCCAGCCGTCCCGCTCGTGCTTATCGGTGTAGCGCCGTAGCGGGAACCCAGTCCAATCGCCCCACTCTGCACCCCTCTCCCAGAAACACCTTTCGCCAGCCCCTGTCTCGCCTACAATCGTGCGCAGTCGAACTCGCATGGAATCTGACGGGGGAGGGAAGGCATGGCGGGAACTACGAGCGCAAACGTAGGGGATATGGCCCCGGAGTTTTCGCTTCCGGGGACGATTGGGCCGGGACTCGATCTGGCCAGTATCCGGGGGAACAGCCGGGCCGCGCTCTTTTTCTACCCGGCCGACCGCACGTCAGGCTGAACGAACCAACTCGCCGCCGTGCGCGGCGCCATTGACGCGTTCCGCATCCTCGACACCGAGCCCTACGGGGTCAATCAGGCCGACGCCGCCAGCCACCTCGCCTTTATCGAGGAGCGGGAGCTGCCCTTCGATCTCCTGGTCGACGACGGGCTGCATGTCGCCCGCGCTTACGACGCGCTGAAACCAGAGCGGGAGAGCATCAACCGCACCGTCGTCGTCATCGGCAAGAATGGCCGCATCATCTACCGCGCCACCGGCGCGCCACCCCCGGAGGAGATTCTCGCCGCGATCGGTCTCGCCAAGGATGAGGGTGACGGGGAAGAGTGAATGGGCCCTGTCGACTACGAAGCCCGCGCTCGCGAGCTAGGTCTGGAAATCCCGGACTACACTCAGGCCGCGTACTACGGCGCCCAGTACGGCTCCATGAAACCGCACCATATCGTGGGCAACGTGCTCTACCTGAGTGGGCATGTCCCCGAGCTGGCTGACGGCCGGAGTCTCTACCCCGGCCGCCTCGGCGCCGGCGTCACCATCGAGGAGGGGTACGCCGCGGCGCGCCAGACCGGACTCAACTGCCTGGGTGGCATCCGGGCCGCGCTCGGTTCGCTGAACCAGGTGCGGGCCATCGTGCGCACCCTCTGCTTCGTCGCCGTCGACACCGAGTTCACCGATCAGCACCTGGTCTCGTCCGGTTGCACCGATCTTTTCCGCGATGTCTTCGGCGAGGAGGCCGGGCTCGGCGGCCGGGCCACGATCGGCGTCGTCAGTCTCGCCAACAACCATAGCTTCGAGAACTGGCTCACTGTCGAGATCATCGACGATAACCAGCCCTGAGTCGGCGCCAGAAATCACGAGCCTCGGATCGCTGCCGTCCCGACCAGCCGCCTCGATCGCCTTCATCGTTTCGTTTGATGAGGTGGTGCTGACGCTTTTTCTGATCGGGCCGCGGCTGACGACGCTGCCGGTCGAGGTCTTCGACTACGTCCAGTTC
>JACCXM010000478.1 GCA_013697005.1 Chloroflexia bacterium
GGGAAGAAGAGGATGAAGCTGGCGCCGACCGCCCCCGCGGACGCGGTTTTCAGGGCGATGGCATAGGGAAAACCGGTGAAGGCCAGTCCCCAGAATCCGGAAATCAGCAGAAACAGCAGCAATCCGAGCAGTCCCGTCTCGAAGCGGACGCCGACGATCGCCCCGAGCGCGATGACCGGCAGCGAGAGGGCGATGATCTGGACGAAGTCGGCCGCCATCAATCCGAGCAGCAAGGCGAGACGCCGCACCGGCGACATCAGCATGCGGTCGAAGTAGCCAGACTTGATATCGGTCACCAGCGCGTTGGCGCGGGAAACCCCGGTAACGGCGAAGACAATGGCGGCCGGCAATTGAAACGCCCGGTAATCGAGACCGGGGATGCCGCGCTGGGCGAAATCCTGCAGCGTGCCAATGTTCACGGCGAAGAAGAAAATGGGAATGATCAGCGAGGGAATCAAGACCTCCGGTTCCCGCGGCAGCGCCCGCAGGGAGCGCAGCGCCACCGACCAGAGATCGGCCCAGAATCCCGCGGGGCGGGCGTGAATCGTCCCGGCGGGGCGGTCGGGCGAGGCGGGTTCTCGCCCATTGCCTTTTCCCTGTCCATTGCTCGCGAAGGTTGTCTCGTCGGGTCGGGTGGGGGTTTGCAGCGCACTCACGCGGCTTCTCCTTCCAAATGCTGGCCAGTAAGCGTCAGGAAGACGTCGTCGAGGGTCGGCTCGCGCAGCGTCAGAGCGCGCACCCGCACCCCGGCCCCGGCGAGCGCGACGGCGATTGGCGAGACGTTGGCTGGCCCGTCGGCGGTCGCGGCGAGCAACTCGTCGCCCCGGACCTCGACCCCGTCGATCCCGGGAATGGCCGCGATCACCGGCTCGGCGCGGGCGACGTCATTGACGCGAACGGTGATGACATCGGCGCCGATGGAGCGCTTCAGCTCGGCGGGCGTCCCTTCGGCGATGATCTTTCCCCGGTCGATGATCCCGACGCGGCCGGCCAGAGCGTCCGCTTCCTCCAGATACTGGGTGGTGAGGAAGATCGTCATTCCCAGCTCGGTATTGAGCCGCTGCACCTCGTCCCAGACTTTGGCGCGGGAGGCGGGATCGAGACCGGTGGTCGGCTCGTCGAGAAAGAGCACCTCCGGGTTGTGAATCAGCGCCGCCGCCAGATCGACGCGGCGTTTCATACCGCCGGAGTAGGTTTTGATGCGTTCATCGAGGGCAACGCCGATATCGACAAGACCGCGCAGGTCGTCGATGCGGCGATCGATCTCCGCGCGGGTCAACCCGTAATAGCGCCCCTGCTGGCGCAGCAACTCGGTTCCGGTCTGCTGGTCGTCGAGTGCGGCCGACTGCAACGCCGCCCCGATGCGTAGCCGCACCTGCCCCGGTTGCCGCGCGATGTCGAAGCCAGCGACCGTGGCCCTGCCGCCGCTGAGCGACGTCAGCGTGCAGAGCATGCGCGAGGTTGTCGATTTCCCGGCGCCATTCGGTCCGAGAAAGCCATAGATCTCACCGCGCTGGACGGCGAGATCGACACCATCCACCGCGACAAAGTCGCCAAAGCGACGCTCCAGCCCGGTCGCGTCGATCGCCAGCTCCATGTGCAGGTTTCTCCTTTCGCAAACAGTACGGGCCGCGATCATCCTCCTTGACCGCGGCCCGTACGTACAGTATAGAACACACGTTCTTTGTGTCAAGATGGCATGGATTCCGGTACGTTGGAGGGGCACGTCATGCCGTGCCTCGCTCGTCGTCCTCTCCACTAACGACCCACGACCCACGACTCACGACTCACGACTCACGACTCACCTTCGACGACAATCTCTACCCCCACCACAACCCCGATCGTCGCGGCGATGGCCTCGCGCAGGGCCGGCAGGAGGCGGGCGGCGATGCGATCGCGGGCGACGGCGTTCGGCGCGCCGACGATGAGCGTATCGCCATCGCGGCCGATCAGATTCGCCGGCCGTAACCAGGTCTCCAGATCGGCGCGGCTGACATCTCCCCGCCCCGCCAGCTCGGTCAGCGTTGCCGCCCAGACCTGGCGGTTGGAGAGACCAATCTCCGCGATGGTAAAGACCGCTGGCAGCAGACGTGGTGGAAGCGATCCACGATCGCGCCGCGTGGCGGCGGTGGGCTCGTCGCGGGGCGGCTGCGGCGGCAATCGCCGGGGCTCGCGCGGCTGGGGAAAACCCTCTCGCTCCCAGCGCAGCAGGATTTCTCGTAACCGGCGCGGCGCAACGAACGCGCTCCCCGCTTCGACCGCCTCCCAGACCGCCGCCTCCAACCAGCCCCAACCGGAGTCCGGCGTATCGTCCCGTTCCCGCCGCATCGTCTCCGCCACCGGCTGGAACCGCGCCGCCAGCTCGCGCAGCAGTTTCCATTCAGCCGGAGTGGCGGCGCGGTCGTTGGCACTCGCGAAGGCGCGCCCCGCCGCGGCCTCACCTGGTCCGTCTGCCGGGGGTCTCGCGCCCGGTCCGCCATTCAGCACCGCTCGTGTCGTTCCCTGCTCGCCTGGCTCCATCGAGGAGATCATGCCCAGCGATTGGGAAGCGTCCTCGAGATCGTCTGTGCCGTCTTTGGTAGTTGTCGATGGTTGGTGATACGTCCTGTTGGTTGGGGCAACATCGGTTGCCCCAGCTTCGTTGCGCGGAGCAACATCGCTTCGCCGCTTTCGTGGCAAACCTCTGTTGCTCCCACCAACATCCACCCCGGAACCAGTGTTGACGAATGCAACAGTGGGTGTCTCTCCCCTGTCACTAATGACACGGCCGCTGTCGTTGCCATCGGTGCCCGTTGCCGCCTCGTCATCGTCGCCGGGCGAAAAAAATGGCGGCGCAACGGGCGTTTCCGGAGCAAGGGCGGTCGCGGCAGCATTCCCTTTCCGCGCGGCGTGCCCGGCGCGGGTGCGGGCCGACGCCCGGGTCTCCTCGGCGGCGGTCTTCGCCGCGAGTCCTTGCCAGACCGCCGTCAACCGCACCTCGGGCAGAATCCGCCCCCACACATTGTCGCCGTCGATCGGCGAGAAGCGCGGCGAGAAGACGCGGCGCACGTAGCGGTAGACCGCCCGGTCGCGCGCGGCCAGCTCGGCGACACGCAGCACGTCGGGGGTACTGAGGGTGAAGTCGTCGCCATGGTCCTTGACCCGGTAGAAGTTGTGCGGCACCTTCCAGCGCCGTCCCTGAGGATCGACCCGCGGCACCATCTCCTTGCGGATTTCGATCAGATCAAGCGCGACCAGGATCTTGTTGATGGTAATCAGCTCGGCGCGATCCTCGCCATAGAAGTCGGCTTCGCTCTGCTGCGAAGGAAAGGCGTAGCCCCGGTGCGGCGACTCCTCGCGGCGGTCGGTCCAGACCGTGTAGGAGTTGAGCAGCCCCACCCCCTTCAACCCGATCAGCGGCGCGTACTGGGTGACGAGCGCGTTCCAGTGCCAGAACCAGCCCCGCCGCCGCACATCCTCTCCGGCGCGCGTCGGCTCCGGCACCGGCGCCAACCGCTCCTCTGGGGACTGGTTTCTGGCTTGGGCAACCGGCCGGTCACCGGTACCAGCCCTCACCCCAACCCCTCTCCCGT
>JACCXM010000004.1 GCA_013697005.1 Chloroflexia bacterium
CATGGCAACGGGGAGCGCAAGGCCCGTGACGACCGGTTCCGCGGTGTCCGGGCCAGTCATGCGCACGACGCGGCCCGTGCCGGGGGCAATCGCGTTCGGGTCTTGACCGTGCCCGGTCGCCATCTCCAGCGCGTAGAGCGTCCTGTCCGGCCCCACGGCGAGCGCCGTGACCAATGTCAGTCCGGTCCAGACATCTGTGACGGAACCATCAGGAGCGACCGCGACGACCTTGGCGGAGCCTTCCGCGTACGGGGTGGAGGTAAAGAAGGCGACGTAGGCGCCGCCATCCGGAGCAGGAGCGATGCCGGTAGGGATCTGGTGGCCCTGAGAGAGATCTGCTACCCGCGCGACTGTTCCGTCGAGACCGACGCGGATCACCTGATTACTGTTGCCTTCGGTGACCCAGAACGCATCCCCCATCGCCAGCATCGCGTACGGCTGCCCGTCCGTGTCGTAGTCGCGTGGCTTCTCGGCGACCGGATGCTCACGGATGAAGGCGCTGATATCGGCGACAAGCTCGGCACCCCCCGCGTCGTCGAGGCGGTAAAGGCCGTTCGGCGTCCCCCCTCGGTCCGTGTCGCCTCCCGAAAGCAGCGCGTAGAGCTGGCCGTTGAGATAGGCGACGTTGGCGACCCCGGTGAGCGCGCCGAAGACGATCCGGTACGCTGGCAGCCCTTCCGTGATGACGACCGGGCAGCCACCTTCGATGCGGGCGACACCGGCGTGCGGCCCCTCTCGGCCTGCGAGCGCCAAGACAAGGGTCCCGTCCGGGGCGAAGGTGAAGCCGCGAGGATTCGTCAGCCCGGCTGCCACGACGGTTACCCTCTTCTCGGGCCCGGGGGTCGCTGAGTCAGCAAGTTCGGCATGCTGGAGGGCAATTGGCACCGGGGCGGCAGTCAACTGTTGAGCGGGCAGGACGGTAGTCGAGCCGACAAGGACGAATCCGAGGACGATGGTCGAGAGGCGCATCCGCCCGTTGCCTGCCATGGATTGCCTTTCGTGGCGACCGGGAAGGTTCATCGCGCCGAGGCGTTCTTCCCCAGCTAGCGGTGGTGTCCTCATTAGAACGGCCAGCGACGGAATGCCGGGGTGTCTCGCACCAGACGGGCATCAAGACCCCACAGGCGGCCCGCCGGTACGATCGCCAGGACGATCAGCGGCACATACTCGTGTGGCTGCTCGAACAGCCAGCGATTGCTCGAGACATAGACGAGCGCCAGGAAGAGTTGCTGCCCGAGTCCAACCAGGGCGCCGAGCCGCGTCGCCAACCCCAGCATCAGCAACCCACCGGCACCCAACTCGATGAGGACCACCAGCCACTGGAAGATACCCCAGTTCGCCAGGACGACGTCGTTGACGAACGGTTTCAAGCCAGGGACCTGGGTTCCCTGCGGAGCCCCTTCCCGGATGCGTCGCTCATTGACCTCGAAGTTGAGGATGCCGCGGGCGCCATCACGGGTAATCAGGTTGGCGTGATACGGTCCGAGGTCGATGCGGCCCAGCGATGGCTCCAGCTTCGCCAGCCCATTGGCGAAGAGAATGATGCCGAAGAAGATCCGAATGACCGCCATCCCTCGCGCGAAGAGGATCGGATCGAGCAACGGGTCCTGGGTGTCCTTGGTCGTGGCACGCGTTGTCACTTTTCCTCCTCGAAATCAGGCCGGATCGCTACTGGTCGGATTCGCGTTCGTGGAGGGCGCTCCACCCTCGAGCGGCGGCGGCAACGAGGGCGAGGGCGTGTCCGGCCCCATTATCCGCACCCTTCTCGAAGTCATCGCCGGCCTGGGCCATTTGGTTGGTCACCAGCGCACAGCAGACCACCGGCTTGCCGCGGGCCTGCGCGAAGGCATACAACCCCGCCACTTCCATCTCGACGGCCTGCAATCCCTCGGCGGCCGCGGCATCTATCGCCTGGCGGGTCTCCCGGAATGGCGCATCGGTGGTCCAGGTCGCGCCGCGAATCGTCTCGATTCCGGCACGCTGGAGCTCCTCGGCGACGGCCGCTAACACCCTGTGATCGCCTGCAACGAAACGATCGGGTGGGAGATAGGCGTAGCTAGTGCCTTCACCGCGCAACGCGCGATCGACGAGGATCGTGCAGGGGAGTGTCATGACGGGATCGAGCTGACCCGCGGAGGTGATACTAACCAGGAATCGGCAACCGGAGGCGAACAGTTGCTCGGCCACCAGCACCGCAAACGGCGCCCCTACGGCGTTGCCGACGACCCCGATGGGTGTGTCTTCCACGTCGGTTTCCCAGAGGTCCGTGTGGTAACAGGCCCAGGTCTCCGCCCGCTGGCCGCGACCCGTCTGCTGCAGCCAGTGAACCACCGCACCATCGGGGTCAAGCAGGCAGATCTCTGGAACCTGTCCCGCGTCCAGGCCTCGCTGTCGTCGGGCTTCGCGCAGGAGGCTCTCCGGCTGGAAAACGGACGGTTCTGCATGATCGGTCCGGACGAGACTCATAGGAAGCCGCCACCCGGAGGGATGTGTCATCAGCAGTTGGTCCCTGTCTTCGGCAGTGTTACCCACGCAGGTTCGGCAGCACGTCGACCCAGATGCCAAAGGCGGCGATCGCGAGCAGCAGCGCACCCGCGAAGCGACCCAACTCCTGGGCGTTCCCGGCCAGCCAGCGGGTGATGCTGCGCTGCAACGGCACGGCGACCAGCGGCAGGACGAGCAGGGGCCAGCCGAAACCGAGCCCGAACGCAAGGAAGTAGAGCAGGCTCTCGCCCAGTGCCGCCGCACTGCCGACTCCTAAGACGAAGGCGCCGATGATGACCGGCCCCGTGCAGGGCAGGGTCATCGGGGCGAGCAGTCCGCCGTAGAGGAACGAGGCGGCATAGGGGTTTGACAGCATCGGCACCTGAGTCGTGGACAATCGCGCAAATGGATTTCTGCCCAGGACCATGGCGATGCCAAGGACGATGACAACTCCGTAGATCACCGGCAGCAGCCAGGGCAGGATGCGGCTGAACGACTGCCCGAGGGTGAACAGCACGAACCCCAGGGCGATCATCGTCACCAGCACCCCGGCGAGCACAGATGCTCCGAGCAGCACGCCGCCCTGGCGGACACGACCATGCGGCGAGTTCCCGGCGAGGAAGGCGATGAGTCCCGGATAGAGGGGCAGCACGCAGACGTTGCCGAGGATCGCGGCGTTGCCGAGCAGAAACACGCCGAGGTAGGTGTTCACGATGGCGCCGCTTGCTGGGTCTCAGCGAAGAGGGCAAGCAGATCTTCCGGCGACTCGCTGCCGGTGCGGATTTCGCCAATCGTCCCATCGGGCGCTACGATCAGGTGCGGGGTAGCCGGGGGTACGGCGATCTCCTGCCCAAGCTCATCGGCCATCGCCTGCAGCATCGCGGCCGGCATCACCGCGAAGATGAAAGGGAACTCATTGGTGGAGGCATACTCGGCCAAGGTTTCCCGCGGCAGATCGACCTCACTGCTGAGGGCGACGATGACGATCTCCCCCCGTTCTTCCTCCGAGAGCTGGGCGGTTGCCTCCTTGACCCGCGCCAGCTGATCGCGGCAGGGCGGACACCAGGTCGCCATCGCCTCGATATAGACCGTCTTGCCGGCAAAATCGGCCAGGGCGAAGGTCTCGCCAGAGCAGGCATCGGTCAGCTCGGTCGTCATCCAGGCGGGAGCGGGCTTGGTGATCTTTCTGGCTGCCGTGTCGTCGGTCGCTTCCGATGTCGTGAGCGACTCCAACCAGAACGCGCTGGCGCACTCGTCTGACGCGTCCTGCGCGAAAACGGACGCCGTTCCCCATAGGGGGACGACCGCGGCGATGGCGAACGCGACGACCAAGACACAATGGCGAACCATGCGGTGCAACCCTCCGGCATCCTTCGTCTGTTGACCAGGACAGCCTCCCGGCTACGCTTGATGGTACGCCTCGGGCAGCGACCCGGCTGTAAGCCGGATTACAGCCAGAGACGTAGTTGTAGTGAATGCGCTGCTCGCCCAGGAATTTCTTGGCCCGTTTGCAGTCGCCGCACCAGAGGGTGCCGTACATCGTGATCATGGTGTCTGTCATCGTCTCGTTGCTTACTCCTCAACGCTCGTCCGGGCTCTCTGCGGTCGTTAGACACGCACGGCCCGCACGACCATCCGCTCCAGATACTCGCCGGTTGTGGGGTCGAACTCGCCGCCGCGGTCAATGTCATCCCGGTCATCGAATCCGGCGAGACAGAGACTGACTGGGTGTTGGTCATGCCCCGGGCGGAGACATCGTTAGAGGACTATTTGCTTGCTGCGGGGTCGGCTCTCGACCAGGCTGAGGCGATTTCCATCCTCACTGACATCGCGACGGCGCTGGAAAGCCTGCACGGCAAGGTCGTGCATCGAGACCTCAAGCCGGGCAATATCCTGCGTTCCGATGGGCGCTGGTGCCTGGCCGATTTCGGCATTTCCCGCTACGCCGAAGCTACGAC
>JACCXM010000007.1 GCA_013697005.1 Chloroflexia bacterium
GCGTAGCGGGCGATCGAAGTCGACGTGGTAGACGTCGACCATCGTTCGCGCATGAGCGGTGCCGATGCCGAGATCGAAACGGCCAGGGGCGAGTCCCTCCAGCGCCATGACCTGGGTGAGAAAACTCAACGGGTGCCGGGTAAAGGCGGGCACAATCGAAGTGCCCAGGGTGATGCGCTCGGTTTTCGTCGCGGCGGCGGCCAGGAGAGTGAGGGTGTCGAGCGCGGTGGCCGGCATCACGCTCCACGCGTGGGCCACATTCGCCCGCTCGGCGCGAACGCAGACATCGACGACCGCCTCGGAGCTACGCGGGAAAAACGCGATCCCCACCCGCTCCCGGTATGTCTTGTCGGACAACGTCGAGATCCTTTCTGAATGTGTCAGGGTGACAGGGTGACGGGTTGCGGGTTATGGGTTGCGGGCGGACCTACCACCTGCAACCCATAACCTACAACCCCATCACCCCATCACCCCATCACCCTCGTTAGGCCGCCTTGATCGGCAACCCATGCTCCCGCCGTGCTTCGTTGCCTTCGTAATCGTGCGAGGTCTTGAACGGCTCGTGCTGACCGGACCAGGCATGATGAAACGCCTTCTCGACCGCGGCCGCCTCCTCTTCGCGCGTCATCGGGACGAATGCGTGGGCGATGCGTAAATCCTGCTCCAGAATCTCCATCGAATCGATACCGCAACAGAGCGAGGCGATCGGCTGCGAGAGCGCGTAGCGCCGCGCCTCCTCGGCGGTGATCGCGATGGCCGGATCCTCAAAAATGTGCCCGGCGGCAAGACTCTTCATGCCGATCACACCGATCCCCTGCTCCTGAGCGATCGGCAGAATATCCTTCTGGAAGGAGTTGAAATTGGCATCGAGCATGCTGACCGGCATCTGGATCGTGTCCCAGGGAAACCCCTGCGCCAGCATTCGCCGAAAAATCGACGGGCTCTTGTGCCCGGTGAACCCGATGAAACGGACCTTGCCGTCCGCTTTCGCCTTCAGCATCGCCTCCCCCGCGCCACCAGGCGCAAAGATGCGGTCCGGGTCGTCCGGCCAGACCACCTCGTGAATTTGCCAGAGATCGAGATGATCGGTCTGCAAGCGGCGCAGGCTCTCCTCGAGCTTGCGCATCGAATCCTCAAAGGTGCGGTCATGGGCGCAATTCTTGGTCATCAAAAAGACCTTGTCGCGGTAGCCATCCTGCGCCAGTGCGACACCCATTCGTCGCTCGGATTCGTTGTCGGCGTATTCCCAGGCGTTGTCCATGAAGGTGACGCCGCTGTCGATCGCGGTGTGGATGATGCGGAACGCCTCGTCCTCCTCCGGCACGCTGATGTGAAAGCCACCCAGACCGATCATCGAGACATGCTCCCCGGTCGTACCGAGGAGCCGCGTGGCAATACCGCCACCGTTGTTCGTGCTCATTGCTGATGCTTACTCCCTATCCGTGTTCGTGCCGAATCCTGGCGGCAACACGCCCCGTTCCCCCCGGTGATCGCGTGCGGGTACGATAGCGGCGGGCGGACGGTTGGGCAACAGGGCAGGCGACAACGGAGAGAACGGAGGCGGTCATGGCGGCGCGACGGCAATTGGTTGGCTCGGGCGGACCGTTCGAGGCGAAATATGGCTATAGCCGCGCCGTGCGCGTCGGCGATCACGTCGCGGTCGCCGGCACCGCCGCCTTCAAGGACGGCGCGCCAGTCGCCCCCGGCGACGCCGCCGCGCAGACTCGCCATATCCTGGGCGTGATGGAGCAGGCCCTGGCTGAGGCCGGCGCCTCCTTCGGCGACGTCATTCGCTACCGCGTTTTCGTCACCGACATCGCCGACTTCGAAGCGGTCGCCACCGAGCTGGGCAACGTCTTCTCTGCCATCCGCCCCGCCGGCACCCTGGTCGGCAACAGCACCATCGTCCACCCCGACCTCGTCGTCGAGATCGAAATGGACGCCATCATCGGCAGCTCCAGCAGTGTCGGGAACGTGGGCACTGAGGCGGTTTCTCTCGATCAGATAAGCTCCTAACGTGGGACAGGCCCTTGCGCCAATCGATAGACCACACCGTCTTCGAAGAGCCATTTTGGATCAGGAAGACCACTCGCGCCGATGGAACCGTCGGGGCGTAGGTACAAATGGACAACGAACATTCGGTGGCCCGAATCGTTGACATAGCTGACCACTACGCTTCGAGTTCCGGGTGGCTCATCATTGCTTGTTGAGCGTCCGGACGATTTCAAGCAGCATCCAAATTCGCCAGCCTCGGCGCGGTTAAGGTAATCTCTCACTTGGAAGCGTCGCCGTAGTTCGCGTTCAGACACCAACGTTGGGGTAATTGCAATGGATGGATCAGTTCCTGATCTTCGACGACAGATTGCTGGCCTATTGACTGGCACAGTTGACCTCAATCAACTCCAGCGCTGGTTCATCATGAACGAAACCGCTATTGAGCAACGCGGCGCCGACGACGAGGTCGATCTGCTGAACCGCGTGGAGAATCTTCTGGCCGAATTTACCGGCCATCATATCAGTCCCTCTGAGCTGATCGACGCGTTACGCGAGGAGAGCGAGCTGCATGCGCCCGGCCGCGAATTCGCGTCGGCGTCATCGTCCTAGGGCAATTCGTCCCGCGGATTCCAAGCGTCCTCTCGGGATTCGCCCATACCGGCGATCTCGCCCACCACCTCCTGCACATCAACCGTCATCCCCGTCTCTGCCGCCTGGATCGCCCCAAACAGCATCGCCGTCGCTTGCAGATTGTCTTCCAGCGACGTCACCGGCGCCGGCCCTCCATCGAGCCAGTCCAGAAATTGCGCCGCGATCGCCTGATGCCCCTCCCACGTGACATCGACCGCAGGGACCTCGCGCGTTTGCGGCGTGCCCGCCGCACTCCGCTCCTCGATCCGCACCACATGATCCCGGTCGAGCACCGCCGCGCCCCCCTCGCACTCGACCCGGTAGTACTCGCCGTGCCACGAGTGGGTTTTGCCTGCCGCCAGATAGTTCCCTTCGTAACTGGCGAACGCGCCGTTCGTCATGCTCATCACCAGCAGCGCGCACGCCAATTCGACCGCGTACCGGTGGAAAACCGGCGGCGTCACGATGCAACAGAAATCGGCTTCGACCGCGGCGAGCGCCTCGCCCACATCGTCGAAGCGGCCATGCTCCGGCAGCCCGAGCCAATCGCCCGCCTCCCCCAACACAGCCGGGTTGACGTCCACGAGACCCACGAACTCCATCCGGTCCTGCTCGCGAAACGGCGCTCAGAAATTGCGAATCCAGCGCCCGGCCATCCCCCCCGCGCCGATCATCAAACAGCGGTGCCTGATTCCCATGATCTCCCCGGATCGCGCCAAAAGCCCCTCTCCCTGCGCATAGGGAGAGGGGTTGGGGTGAGGGTTAATCTAGCCTCGGTCGAACGCCCGAATGACCTCCCCAAAATCCTGCAGCGTCTCCATCGTGCACGGGTC
Organism: Chloroflexia bacterium; assembly: GCA_013697005.1. Taxonomy (GTDB): domain Bacteria; phylum Chloroflexota; class Chloroflexia; order Thermomicrobiales; family UBA6265; genus JACCXM01. The sequence goes on from JACCXM010000007.1 coordinate 3,459, forward strand.
GGGCGCACACAGGTAATGCACCAGACCGACGTCGCGAAACGTGTGCATCGCGGCGGCCATCTCGTCGACCGTGCCACTGATCGGTCGCCAGCGGTAATTGCACCCTGCCATCGCGAACTGGCTGCCTCCCGTGCGCACCAGCCCTTTCGGTTCGCGCCCGACGGCCTCGCACGCCTCATCGAGCAACGTCATCCGCTCCGCGACGATTGCAGCGTTGTCCTGCCAGTCGGCGTTCCAGGCGTCGGCGTAGAGCGCGGTGAGGCGCATCATGCGCGGCTTATTCGCCCCGAAGAGAATCGGCGGTCCGCCCTCCTGCCAGCGTGGACCGCGCGGGAAATTCACCGCGTCGCGCGCCTGGTAGTACTCGCCCTCGAAGGTCGCGTGTCCGGTGCGCACCAGCGGTGAGATGATCTGCAACGCCTCCTCGAAGCGGTCGACGCGGTGGTCGTACGGCAAGCCGTACATGTGGTACTCGTCCGCGTGCCAGCCGCACCCCAGCCCCAGCACGAAGTTGCCCTGGCTGATCTCGTCGATGCTCTCGGCCATTTTGGCGATGGAGCCGGGGTTGTGAAAGGAGGTCGCGGCCACCATCGTGCCGATCGGGGTTCCAGGCAGCGCGGCGGCCACGCCGGCGGTCGTGGTCCAGCATTCCCAGACGCCGCGCGCCTCCCCGCCATGCCGTTCCATTTTCAGGATGAAGTGGTCGGGGAGCCAGAGCATGTCGAAACCGATGTCGATGGCGAGTTTGGCCATGGCGACGGTGTCCCAGAAGCCGTCCCGCGGCGAGTCGTTGGCGACCGCGTTCTGCTCGGCGATAGGGAGCATCAGGCCCAGGCTCATCGCCCGATTGCTGGGCATCGTTGGCCAGCGCCCCTGCTGGATGACGGGTTGCACGGGGGCGCCGGGTTTGCGAGTTTCGATCGCCATGCGTGGGACTCCTTCCATAGATATGCCGGG
>JACCXM010000030.1 GCA_013697005.1 Chloroflexia bacterium
CATCCAGAGCATCTCATGGATGCGGGCATGATGCCCTAATTGTGGCGGCCGCGGTCAGGGCATCTGCAAGAAGGCTCCGTCGCACCATCCTTCTACCCCTTCCGGGGTGACCACCTGATACCAGGCGATACCCTCACCCGCGACCGGTCCGGCAACGATGGTCGCCGCGTAGCCATCGGGAAGGGCGGTGAGCACCGGCGCCCAGAGTCCCGGTTCGACCCGGAGATTGAGGGGTCCGGCGATGACCTGGGTAGCGGTTCCGGCCGCGAACATGGTCCCGGCTTCCTGCGAGAGCTCGCTTCCCTTCACCTGGCCGCTGTTCGCTACCTCACTCGTGTCGCCGCCGACCGGCGCGTCCGCGGGAAGTGGTTCCGCCGCCGGATCAACCGTGGCCGCGGGCTCATCCATCGCGAGCGGCGTTCCCGCCTCGACCGGCGCCGCGGGAACGGGTGTTTCGAACGGGACAGGGTCCGTCACGGCCGCCTTCGGATTTGGGTTTGGGTTTGGGTTTGGGTTCGGATCTGGAATCAGGAGATTGCCCGCCATCCAGCCGCTCAGCGAGACTCCTTGCACCTCGTACCAGATCATCCCATCGTTGCTCGCCGGTCCCTGCAGCACCATGAGCTTCTCGCCCAGGGCGACGGTGGCGGCAACTTCGAACGCGAGGCTGGGGCCGGTGCGCAGGCTCGTGCTTTCGGCATTGGTAATCACCTGCATCCCGGCGTACCACTGCGCCGGCGGCGGTTCGGGATCGTCACGGCCCTTGATGACGCGCCGCGCTTCCGTTCTGACATTGTCGATTTGTACGTAGAACTCCTCGCCGGGGCAAGTCGTGTTGTTGACGTCGCGGTGGCCGCAGATCGTCGGCAGATTGCCGATGTCGTGAAAGGGGGCGCTACCGGCCGGGTCGAGGTTGCGCGCCGCCCAGGAAGCAATCCAGACGATGGCGTTGTGCATTTCCGGGGTCGTATCGTCATTGAAGAAGCGGCCCATCAGGCAGATACCGGCGCTACCGGCGTTGTACCCCTCGGCGTGACAGCCGATGGCGGCCTCCCCGCCGGCGCGGCCCTCGTAGACATTGCCCATGAAATCGACGAGGTAGTTGTAGGCGATATCACCCCAGCCCCGGGTGATCGCGTGAAAGTAGTAGATGGAGCGCATCTCCAGCACCGGATCGTTGAAGTTCGCGGTGTCGGCATGGTGGATGATGGCGTGTTCGACGGTCTGATATTCGACCGGGAACGTTTCGTTGCCGCCCCGGCCAAAACGCAGCGATTCGTCGGCGCCCCAGGCGGCACGGCCGATGACCGGGGGTGGCGCGAAAACGGGCGATGTGGCGGGGTTGGCGATCTGCTCCAGCGAGGGGCCGGCGGTGGCATCGATGTAATCGAGCTCGAACCCCGGCAGCGGTGAGAGATTGCCGCCGCTGTCGTACGTCCGGTACTGGAGAAAGCTGGCCCCCGGGGTCGAAACGAGACTGCCTATCGTGCGGCCATCCCGATCGGGCCGCCCACTATGCCCGGCGCGGCCGATCCAGAGCGGTTCGGACCAGGTCACGCCATCGGCGCTCCAGAGCAGTTCCACCGAACCGCCGGGATCGCCTTCGCCGCTCCAACTCGGAGCGAGCGCGTAAAAGGGGAAGTCGGCGGCAAAGGCGATGAACTGGGCTGGGTCGGCGCGCTGCATGAGCCCGAAACCGTCCGCCTCGATCCAGCGGCCGCCGAGCGTGGAGGAGCCATCCTGCCGCGCCGGAGCAGCCCGGCTCGCGCGTGGTCCGCCGCCGATCAGGAGGCCGGCTGCTCCCGCTCCCGCACGCAGCACACTTCTCCGCCCCAGGCGGGACACCCGTCCGCCCGCGCGCCGGCTCTCGTTCGCATCGCGCACCACCGATCGTCTCCATCGCGTTCCTGTGCGTGTGTACGGACAGGTCGACCGGGGCGTCTCACCGGATGAAACGCGCGGGGGCGCTCGGGGTTCCGCGAGAGGGTGGAATGATGCTACGAGGCAAGGTGATGTGCTGTCAATTTCAGACCGGGGCCGCGGCGTCAGAATGACTCGACCGTGCGCCGTCGCATTCACCGTGGGCATGGCAGATCGTGACTTCCACCCGGGCATCGTGGAAATCACCGCCGCCACCGGCGTCACTGAGCCCGTCCGGAGTGAGCAGGTTCGCCGCGCCACCCGGGCTGAGCGACGGCCACCAGCCGGAGGGCAAGCTGACCACACCGGGGCGCACCTCGGCGCCAACCCTGGCCCTAAGCTGGAGCTCGCCGCGTTCGTTCCCGACCCGAACAGTATCGCCGTCGGCGATACCACGGGGCGTCGCATCGTCGGCATGCATCAGCAGCCTGGGCTCCCCCTCGGCTTTGCGGTGACGCGGCAGATTGGCGAAGCTGGAGTTGAGAAAATGCAGCGCCGACTTCGCGGTGATCAGGGAGAGTGGATAGCGGTCGCCGCCGGACCCGTTCGGCACAATACCCGCCGGAAGAGGATTCAGCCCGAGCTCGGCTTTGCCGGAGGTCGTAGGGAACCCACCCGCGGCGTAGGGAACCCAGGGCTCCGGGATGGTCAACCGCGCCCACCCTTCCGCCTGGAGCCGTTCCCAGGTGATCCCCGCCAGCCAGGGGTGATCGCTTTCCAGGGCGGTGCGAATGAGATCGTCGTCGGAGGCAAAGAGATAGGAATCCGTCAGGCCGAGACCGGCGGCCAGGCGGCGGAAGAGCTCGGTCGTGGCGATGGCCTCGCCAACCGGCACAATCGCCGGGGTGTTGAGCGAAACGTAGGCGTGACCCCAGGACCACATCAGATCGCCATGTTCGACCTGCGTCGTGGCGGGCAGCACGTAATCGGCGAAGCGCGCGGTGTCGGTCAGAAACTGCTCGTGGACGACGGTGAAGAGGTCGTCCCGCGCCAGTCCCTGAGCGATGAGTCTCTGGTTCGGCATTGTCGCCATCGGGTTGCTGCCATAGACGATCAGGGCGCCGATCGGCGGATCGAGCTCGCGCTCGGGATCGGTCAGGATACGGCCGAGCTGCACCATGTTGACCTGGCGGATCGACCCGTCCTCGAGCTCTGGCATCGTAACCGCGTCGGCGTTCAAAGCGGTGAAGTGCAGCTCCGATGTGAAGTAAGCCAGCCCGCCGCCGCGTTCGCGCCAGGCGCCGGTGAGAGCCGGCAGGCAGGCGATGGCCCGATACGTGGCGGCGCCGTTGGCATGGTGCTCCATCCCGACCAGGAGCCGGATCGCCGCCGGCCGGGTTGACGCGTAGGCGCGGGCCAACCGGATGATCTCTTCCGCCGGGATGCCGGTCAGCGCCGCGACCCGATCCAGCGGGTAGTCGTTCAGACGCTCCCGGAGCGTGTCAAAACCCTCGGTGTATCGCGTCACGTAATCGCTGTCGTGCAATTCTTCATCGACGATGACCCGCATCATCCCCAGCGCCAGTGCCGCATCGGTTCCCGGCAGGGGTTGCAGATGCCAGTCCGCGGCCGCGGCGGTGCGCGTTCGCACCGGGTCGATGACGACGATCGTGGCGCCGTTCGCTTTCGCCTGGCGAATTTGCGGCCAGAGGTGGAGATTGGTGACGATCGGGTTGCCGCCCCAGACGATGATGAAGCGGCTGTGCTCCAGATCGTGTGGCAGCATCCCGAGCGCGGTCCCATTCACGGCGCTGACGCCCGCGCTGCCGGCGCCGCCGCAGACCGACCGTTCGAGCCGTGTCGCCCCGAGACGGGCGAAGAAGCGGCGATCGAGACTCGACCCCTGGATGAGTCCCATGGTCCCCAGGTAGCTGAAGGGAAGAATCGCCGCGGGACCGTCATGAGCGATGGTGTCTCTGAGCCGGGCGGCGATACCAGAAAGCGCCTCGTCCCAACTCACCCGCGCGAAGTGGCCCTCGCCTTTTTTCCCAACCCGGCGCAATGGATAGAGCACACGCTCCGGGCTATAGACTCGCTCCAGATAGGGGTTCACCTTGGCACAGAGCCCACCACGAGTGATGGGGTGATCTGGATCACCCACGAGTTTGACCGCGACGCCATCCTCGACCGTCACCAGCCAGGCGCAGGTATCGGGGCAATCATGGGGGCAGGCGCCGCGGACAACGGTCGGAACGTTACTGGACTCGGACACGGACGATTCCCTTCAGCGCGATTGTCGGCATATGCCAGCCACCTGCGACACGTGCACACCGCATCATCGCAAGTATGAGCGTGATGCGGGAGGAGATGAGCCCGACCAGTTCCGCTACCATGCTCCGGTCTAGGGAAACGACGCAATCATCGGAAGGGGGAGACGTGGCGGAGGGCATGCTCTTCGGGGTGCAGACCCCGACCCAACGGCCATGGCCGGAGTTGGCCGAGCAGTGGGCGTGGCTGGAGCGCATCGGGTTCGACAGTCTCTGGCTGGCCGATCACTACGTACCGCCGTTCAAGCTGGACGGTCCCATCTTCGAGCCGTGGACGTTGCTGGCGGGGTTGGCGTTGGTGACGGAGCGCATCCGCTGCGGGGTGCTCGTCTCCTGCAACACCTTTCGCCATCCGCCGCTGCTGGCGAAAGAAGCGGTCACCGTCGATCACATCTCCGGCGGGCGACTGGAGTTCGGTCTGGGCGCCGGCTGGTTCGTCCCCGAGCACGAGATATTCGGCATCCCCTTTCCCCCGAACGCCGAGTTAGTCGGACGTTTTCGCGAGGCGGTGGAGATTTGCCATCAGCTTTTTACCCAGGACATCACCACCTACGAGGGAACGTACTACCAGGTGCGGGAAGCGCCGTTCCGCCCCGCGCCGGTCCAGCAGCCGCGCATCCCCTTCACCCTGGCCGCGCACGGTCCGCGCATGATGCGCATCGTGGCGCGCTACGCCGACCGCTGGAACTCGACCGGGACGGTAGTCGAGATGACCGAGCGCAACCGGACTCTCGACGAAGCGTGCGCGGAGATTGGCCGTGACCCGTCCCAGATTCTGCGCTCGCATCTGTACGTGCCGGGAATCCTGACCGAGGAACGGCCGTGGGATTCGCCGGAGGCGCTGCGCGATTTCATGGGCCGCTTCGCCGAGGCGGGCATCCGCGAGGCGATCCTGCAGATCCCGGCCAGCTACGATCCCGCCCACATCGAGCGCATCGCCGAGACCGCGGCGGAGTTGCGACGCGGAAGCGTCTGAACGCAGTCTTGCGCTCTCGCCTCAACGTCTCTCCCGTCGAACCGCTGCTAGGGAAAGGCATGGCCCCCCAAAGCCACTCAGCAAGCGGCAAGAGCCCCTCTCCCGGCTCGACGGGAGAGGGGTTGGGGTGAGGGCGGACGCCGGCAAGACACCGGTTTACTTTTGCCAACGCCACACCATCCCTATCGGGTCGATCCGGCCGAGGGGCTCAGCGGCGTATCAGGTGAATCGCTGCTCCCGCCATTCTCGTATCGCGGTGGTGTGGATCGGGTAATGGCTGTAGGTATCGAGCCGGAGGCGACGGCGGAAACGCGTTTCCCGCGCGAACAGCTCTTCGGGGACGCCTCGAATGTAGTCGACGAGCCGGCGGTGGGTGACATTGGCCTGGCGACGCACGTCATCGAGCGAAAGATCGCGTGTCTGCACGGCCATCAGGGTGTTGAACGCATCAATTCCGCCGTAGGTCACGGAGTACCGGGGGGGCCGTTCACCCGCGAGGATCAGCGGCAGATGCTTCAGCGCCTCCTCTTCCCACCAGGTCACATGCGCGACGAGGTCTTTCACGGACCAATCATCCACCACACCAGATTCCAGGAGCTCCTCGTCTGACAGACCGGCATGCACGTTCTGGAAGGCCACCCAGGCCGCGTCGAGCCGCGCCAGAAGCTGCTTTCTCGTCATGGCTCACGATCCATTCGCGTCCTTGCCCGCGTGGTCGACGCGGCCACGCCGCCGCTGACCCTCCCGGTGCTGCGCCGATTTCCGTAGCTGCGATCCGTAGCTCGCGGTGGACGGCGCCGCCGCCAGGAACGCGCTCTCCGCCAGATCGAACCGGACCGAATCCGTCATCGGCGCCACCTCGAGGAGATCGTACGCCGCCGCCATCCGCGACCGCGACTCCGCGAACCGCCCCGCGCGGTCGAGCTCCAACCCAGCACGGCGCTCCGCCGCGGCGCGCTGCAAAGCGGCCCGCTCGGACACCATCGCGTCCGCAATCGTGGCCGCGACCTCGTGGTGCGTCACGCGCCGGAGCGGCAATGGGCTGGCGCCGGCCTCGCGCCGCGCATCCGCGCGAGGATCGGTCCAGCGGGCGTTGACTCCGACCGCGATCTGCTCCCCAGCGGCGCCCGCTGCGGCCCGGATCGTGAAGACCAGGTCGATCTCGTCTCCGGCGGGGAGATCGCCAATGGCGACCTCGAGTCCGTCCTCCCGCGTCGCGACAGGAAACGCCGAGACGAGCTCGACAGCCAGCCCCGGAGGCAGCGCCAAACTGATGGTGACGCCGGTCGCCGCAACACTGAACAGCTCCTCCAGCTCGGTCGCAAAAAACGCGCGTAACCCTGCCGGATCGGCCACGTACTGAAAATTGCCGCCACCGGCCTCGGCCATGGCGCTGAGCAGTCCCTCGTCGAAGTCATGTCCAACGCCGATGGTGGTTGTCGCGATACCGCGTTGCCGCACTGCACCGGCATGCCGCGCCAGCTCGCCCGAGTCGAGGATACCGGCATTGGCTAGCCCGTCGGTGAGCAGGATCGTGCGCCGAATGCGGGTGGCCGTAGGCGGCTCCCCGGTAACCGGCGATGCTTCGGCAAGTTCCTGGCAGCCGGCCACCCACCCGCCGGAAAGGAATGTCGAACCCCTGGGGTCGATACCGTGCAGCGCGAGCCGCAGACTGGCCTTCAGGCGCGGGGTGGCCGCCGCAAGCGATTGCACCGTGTCGACCTCGTTGTCGTAGACCACCAGCGCCACGCGGTCTTTATCGCGCAGCCGAGCCACCGCCAGATCGACACCCGCCTTGGCGAGATCGAGCTTGCCGCCGTGCATCGACCCGGAGCGGTCGAGAACAAAGGCGACGTCGAGCGGCGCGGCGCGGCCGGGTCCGATTTGCGGCGCGGGCGGCGCGGTGACGCGCACCAGGAGCGTAACGTCGCCGCCGCTGGCCGCGACGACGGGTCTCTCCCAGCGGGTCTCGATGAAAGGATTTGCTTCGTTTACCGGGGCGGCTTGGCCGTTGCTCATGGAGGCCGGGGGATGACTGGAATTGCTCGTCATGCAGATGCTCCTTTGGTCGTGAAATGCAACGCGTCGCTGGGGCGTCTCGCCCCCTGGAAGCGGGCGAGACGCCGTCTACGATGCACGGGTACGGTCAGGAAAAAACCTTGCGCGCCCAGCGCACCAGCCAGTCGATGCGGTCGCGGTGTCGCGCGTAGACCCGATCGGAAATCACCAGCTCCGCCTCATCGCCCAATGGGATGCGATGCCAGAGACTTTCCAGGCGTCCAGAGGCCGTATCGGACTCGCGCTCGGTGGGCTCCGCACGTGGCCGCGCCGGGAAGAGCGGCGCCGCGTGCGGTCCCTGGCTGCGCGCCAACTGGGGCGCGGCATCATGCTCGTGCGTCACCAATTGCGGCGGCACCATAGCTCCCGCCGGCGCAATGGAGAGCGGCATCGGCTCTGTCCGGTAGCGCCCGCGCGATTCCAGCATGGCCAGATACTCCCGCGCGCCTTCCAGAGGGGCGTCGTAGTTCATCATCGCCTTAGCTATGAGCACCTCGCGGTCCCCCTCGTTTGCGAGCAACGCGCGCACATCGTCGTCATTCAGCCCTGAGAGGCGACGACGAATCTCCTTCAACGGCAGATACGCCGCCTTCAACCGCTGGATGAGCCGTAACCGGTCGAGATGCCCGCCGGTATAGACACTCCCCGGTCCCGCGCTTTCCGGCGGCGGCAGTAACCCCTCGGCGATGTAGTAGCGGACGGTTCGCACCGAGACATCGGCCGTCTCGGTCAACTCTCCCAACGTCATTGCTGTCTCATCAACGCTTCTGTCCATACCGCGATAGTAACAGTGATACGTACTACTGTCAATACGGCCTCGCTGCTAGACTCCTTGGTCGCGATTCCGGACGTTCATCAGGAGGCAGCAGCGAGCGATGGCGCGGTCTGACGAGGACGCCGGGGGGGTTCCCGACAAGCACGCCGGTTTGCCGCTGGCCGGGGTGAAGGTGGTCGATCTCACCCGGGTCATGGTCGGACCGTACTGCACGATGATGCTCGGCGATCTCGGCGCCGACGTGGTGAAAATCGAAATCCCCGGCCGCGGCGACGACACCCGTCATTGGGGTCCGCCGTATGTCGACACCGAGTCGGTCTATTACCTCTCGGTCAACCGCAACAAGCGCTCGATCGCCCTCGATCTCAAACACGACGCCGCCAAGGAAGCGCTGTGGCGATTGATCGACGGCGCCGACGTCCTGGTCGAAAACTTCTCCCCCGGCACGCTCGAGCGGCTCGGGTTCGGCTACGACGCCGTCAAAGCGCGCCGCCCGCGGATCGTCTACGCCGCCATCTCCGGGTTTGGGCAGTCCGGTCCCGATTACCAGCGCACGGCCTACGATCTCATCGTGCAGGGGATGAGCGGCATGATGAGCATCACCGGTCACCCCGGCAGTCCACCGACCCGGCTCGGAGTTCCGATCGCCGATATCGGGGGCGGCATGTTTGCCGCCTACGCCATCGTCGCCGCGCTGTTCGACCGCGAGCGCAGCGGCGAAGGCAGTTACGTCGACATCTCGATGCTCGGCGGTCAGGTGGCGATGCTCACCTACCAGGCGGGGCTCTATCTCTCCACCGGCGCGACACCGGGGCAGCTCGGCAACGCCCATCCCATGATCGCCCCCTACGATACGTTTCGCACCGCCGATGGCTACGTCAATATCGCCGTCGGCAACAACTCCCTCTGGGAGCGCTTCTGCACCGCGCTCGACCTGACGTCATGCCTGGAGGACGAGCGATTCGCCCACAACTCCGGACGCTCCATCAACCGGGAAGCCCTCTACGCGATCCTGGAACCGCGCCTCGCCGCGCTGGAGACGGATGCGGTGGTGCGCCTGCTCGATACGGCGGGAGTGCCGTGCGGACCGATCCGCGATGTGGCGCAGACGATGGACGACGGGCAGACGCGGGCCCAGGATCTCATCCTCGAGGTCGCGCACCCGCGTATCGGCGACTTGCAGCTGTCGGGCGGTCCCTACCACTTCGACGGCGAGCCGGTGCGGGCCCGTCTCGCGCCGCCGCTGCTCGGTCAACAAACGGTCGAGGTTTTGACCGAGGCGGGTTATAGCCAGGAGGAGATCGAGGCGCTCATTGCGTCGGGCGCGGCCCAGATGGAGTCCTCGTGATTCCATGAGAGCAGCGGGGAGACATCTTCAGAGCGATTCCGGCAAGACGGCTGCGGCAACCATTCTCGCTTCCGCGATGGCCTGTTCGGCGGTCAGAGCGCGGCCCGTCTCCAGCGCGAGGGCAAGCCGATCCTCGCCAAGCGCCGTCGTCAGCGTACGGAGGCAGCGACGATGGATCGGCTGGTCTCTGGGAAACAACGGCGCGCCGAGGGAGGAGGCGGCGCCATCCGCGGCGCCAAGCAGACGGGCTCCCGCCTCTGGCCGCCCCGACGCGGCGGCAATACCCGCCAGGCCGAGCAGTGAGCTGGCCACGAGCATCGTGATACCCAGATCCCGGACTCGGTTGAAGCTGTCCAGGTAGAGTGTGGCGGCTCGTGGGTAGTCGCCGGTGCAGTAGCTGACGCCGGCCAGCCCAGCCTGCGCATCGATCGGCCCCCACGCGGGCTGACGGTGGTCAAGAGGTTCATCATACCGCGCCGCCAGATTCAATCTCGCCACGTACTGCATTGCAGCCTGCCCGAACTGCTCCTGGGCCAACGCGATATCCCCGAGGACGAGGAGCGCGACGCCGAGGATCGGGACCGCATCCGGCACACGAGCGGCAAGTTCGCTCAGACGACGATAGGCATCGCTGACCAGCTCTTCCGCGCGACCGTAGTCGCCTCGCCGGTATGACACAAATCCGGCCACTGTCAAGGCTCGGCCGATCAGCAGCGGCTCACCCAGTTCCTGTGCCAGGG
>JACCXM010000037.1 GCA_013697005.1 Chloroflexia bacterium
CGAAGGGTCGTAGCGGTGAAGCCACGACCAGACCTGTTGCCATTCGTCGAGAATGGCAATTGCTGCGTCGGCGGAAGCGACGGGATTCGAACCCGCGATCTCAGCCTTGACAGGGCTGCATGTTAGGCCACTACACCACGCCTCCAGTACCGGTCAGGATACCACAATCGCGTGGCTGACGGGGTGATGGGGTGATAGTTTGTGGGTTATAGGTCATGGGTTATGGGTTGCGGGTGAAGACTGCTCTTCGCCTCACGACTCACGACTCACGACTCACGACTCCGTCTCACAGCCGCACTTCGCGCCACTCCCCCCGGCACGGGTTGCCACTGCACGCCCAAAGTGCGCGCTCGGTGACGTCGATGACGACACTGCCGATCGTGCCGTAGTCGAGATCGCTCACCGGCGCGTGGTGCTTGCAGACCGAGCGCGGGTAGTTCGCGTGGTCGGCCATGATCTGGCGCAGACTGCAAACATCGAGCGTGCCCCATGCCTGCTCGACCAGCGTCTCAACTCGATTCTGCCGCAATCGCGAGTTGAGCAGATCCTCGTCGCCATCGAGTTCGGTCATGCTCGGCAATGTGAAGTGGTTGGCGTGTGCTAAAAACCCGTTTCCTCCCGGCCGCAGCGCCCAGCGTGATCCGGAGACTTCGATGTCATAGAGGTCGCCGTCGGCGGTGGCGAAGAGGTGATTGTTGCCAAACGCCCGGCGCTCGTCGGTGACGACCCGGATCGCCGCTTCGATGGTGCGTTGGGCGATGGCCCGCCGATAGAGGAGCAGCTTCGGGATGCCAGGCCGTGCGTCGCGGGCATAGAGCGCATTTCCGACCGATCCCAACCCGGCCTCATTCACCCCCTGATGCAAGAGCAGTCCGGCGTAGGTAAAGGCGACGAACGCGGGCGCGTCATCGGGAATTGCCTTGATGACGTAGGTCAGCTCGCCCCAACCGGCGGTGGCATCCTCGTTGTGGGCGAGCAGGACGTGGCCATCGCGCGTTCCGGCGGCGGTGATCCCGACGACGGTGCATTCGAAGCGGCCCATCAACTGCATCAGCTCGGCCCCGGCATTGAGGATGAATAGCGTCTCGAAGAGGACACCGGACCCTTCGGCCATCCCGCGCAGCTCGGCAATGATGTCGGGCGCGACCTCCTCAGTGATGCGCAGATACGGCCCGATGTTCCTCAGCACTTCGGCAAGATCGACTCCTCCCGGTTCGGCCCGGGTCGAAGCCGCCGCGACATGGAGCTGCTCGCGCACGGCTTTGCCGACGTCGTATCCGATGTCGCGCCAGGAACCGCCGGTTTCGATGAGAGGGATCATGCGCGCCCGCGCGGGTCCAGGGCATCGCGCAGACCGTCACCGACGAAATTAATCGCCAACACCGCAAAGGTGAGCGTCAATCCGGGCGCAATCGCCAACAGTGGCACGGTGGTGAAGTTCGGGCGGGCGGCATTAAGCATGTTGCCCCAGGTCGGCGTGCCCGCGGGTACACCGAAACCAAGAAACGAGAGCGTGGCTTCGGCCAACATCGCGTAGGCGATGTTGAGGGTGGTCGAAACGATGATGGCGGCTCCGACATTCGGTAGCAGATGGCGCCAGATCAGGCGGCCATCCGGGACACCGATGGAACGCGCCGCTTCGATGAAGTCTCGTTCCTTAAGGGAGAAGAACTCACCCCGGATCACCCGCGCCAGCCACATCCAGGAAAACAGACCCAGGAACAGGATCACGGTCAGTACCGAGCTGCCCTGAATCGAAAAGAAAATGAGGAGCAGAAAAATCGCGGGGAAGGCGAGAATGACGTCGACGAACCGCATCAACGCCGAATCGATCCAGCCGCCGTAGTAGCCGGCAAACGAGCCGACGATGATCCCGACCAATGTCGAGACCAGTGCGGTGCCGACGCCGACGAGCAGGGAGACCCGGGCCCCGAAGATGAGCCTGCTCAGCTCGTCGCGGCCAAGTTCGTCGGTGCCGAGCAGATGCGCGGTCGATGGTTGGGCGGTGATGTTGAACAGGTCGATCTCGTTTTCGCCATAGGGCGCGAGCGCATCCGCGAAAATCGCCGCCAGGCACATCAGGGTAATCACCAGCAACCCGAACAACGCCAGCGTCGATTTGCGGAATCGCGCCGCGGCGATCTGGCCGGGGCTGCGCGGGGCTCTGCTGGTCAGGCTCGGCGTGAGCGCGGTCAGACCCGACGCGGCATTCCCGGACTCAGCCAGTTTCCCTGGCGCTGCTGTTTCCAGCGTGACGTTGGCGCTCAAACCATGCCGTCCTCTTCTTCGAGGCGGACAATCATCAGTAGCTGATCCGCGGGTCGAGTACCCCGTACAGCACGTCCGCGATCAAGTTGCCCAGCACGATCAGCACCGCGCCCAGCAGCAGGATGCCCATCAGAATGGGATAGTCACGGACGGTCAACGCGTCGAAAAAGAGTCGCCCCATGCCGGGCCAGGAAAAGACGGTTTCGGTCAGCACGGCACCGGTCAGATAGAGCGGAACGTCGATACCGACGACGGTCACCAGCGGAATGAGCGCGTTGCGCAACACGTGCCCAACCAGCACCCGCTGTTCGTCCATGCCCTTGGCGCGCGCGGTGCGGACATAATCCTGGTTGAGCGATTCAATCGTCGACGAGCGGACGTAACGGCTCCAACCGGCGATGCTGCCGATGGCGATGGTGAACGCGGGCAGTACCAGATGACGCGCCACATCCCAGAAACCACCACCGCCGGCCGAGGACATCCCCGCCGACGGCAGCCACCCCAGCCTGACCGCGAACAGCAGCTGCAACATCAGACCAAACCAGAAGACCGGCATCGCCAACCCAAAGTAGCTGACGAACGAAGCGACGAGATCAAAAACACCATTCTGCCGGCGCGCGGCGAGGACACCGAACAGGAGCGCCGCGATCAGCGAGAGCACCATCCCGGTGCCCATCAGCAGCAAGGTATTGGGCACGACATCCCAGATTGCCTCGGAAACCGGGCGGTACTGGGTATAGGAGATGCCGAGGTCGCCCTGGAGGATGTTGCCGAGCCAGGTGACCAGTTGCTCCGGTACCGGGCGGTCGAGACCCATGTTGTGCCGGATCGCCTGCAGTTGCTCCTCGCTCATGCGGGCATTGCGCGCGAAGAGCGCGTCCGGTCCCCCCGGTGCAAGCTGCATGAACACGAAGGAGAGCACGGCGACGCCGAGCAGTAGCGGAATCGCCCCCAATAAGCGGCGGATGAGAAAGCGGGTCATGACCCTACGTCAGGTACCACTCGTTCGCATTCCAGAGCAGATAGTTGAACGCACTCGGCCAGAAGCCACCCACATTGTCCGCCACCGCGGGAAACGCCTTACCCCAGTAGATGAAGATGACCGGCACTTCCTCGTGCAGCAGTTCCTGGATCTGAAAGAGAACCGCCCCCCGATCTTCCTGAACGGTCGTGGCATCGGCCGCGATGGTCAGCTCGTCGATTGCCTCCTGGAAATTGTAGTGATGGAAATAGGCCGGCAGATTCCCGCCCGAACCGGTCGGGCTGTCTGGGATGTCTTCCGAGTGCCAGTAGAACTTGCAGGTCGGGTCGTTGCCATTTGACCAGGAGTAGAAGCAACCGGTCATCTTCTCGGTGAACTGGTAGCCCTCGGGACCCCAGATGGTGGAGATGTCCTGGCTGAGTACGCTCGTTTTGACGCCAACGCTATTCCAACTCTGGGCCACGATCTGGCAGACCTGCTCGCTCTGCGTGTCGCCGGCGACGAACCACAACTCGATCTCAAGTGGTTTGACATCGCCGTCCGCGACGTTCGGATCGTCCGTCGGGACGGGACCTTCGAGCACGCCTTCTGTGCCTGCGGTCAGGCCCGCCTCGGCGAGCAATGCCTTTGCCTGCTCCACGTCATAGGGACGTGGCGCGATGTCGGGGTTGAACGCCCAGGAACCAGGCGCCTGATCGGCGACGCTGACCAGGGCACGGCCCTTGAGCAGACGGTCGATGATGTCCTGCGATGGCGTGGCGAAATCGAGTGCCTGCCGCACTTTCGTCATCCGCAAATGGTCCCAGTGCTTGAGATCGACGTGATACCAGTCTTTCGTCGCGTGCTCGAGAATGGTGATCCCCTCGATCCCGAGCGCCTCGTCGACGCGGATCGCGGAGAGGGCGCCAGCGCTACCAACCATTTGCACCTCACCGGTGCGCAACTGGACGAGTTGGGTGTTGTCATCGGGCACGATGCGGTAGATGATCTGGTCGAGATTCGCCGCTTCCCCCCAGTAATCGGCAAACTTCTCGACGACGATTTGCTCCTTGGCCTTCCACTCGACGAACTGGAACGGTCCGGTGCCGATCGGGGCACGGCCGTACTCCTGTTTGAACGGGTCGATTCCGGCCTCGATCGCACTCTTCGGCGCAATCCGCTCCACGCCGACATAGGACATGAAGGGCGCATAGATCTCCGAGGTGGTGATCACCAACTGATTGCCATCGAGGGTGATATCGTCGACTTTGTCCCAGCCATTCGTGTTGAATGCACCGAAGTCGGGGTCCATGATGATCTTCCAGACGGCGATGACGTCGTCGCCGCTGAAGGAATCGCCGTTATGGAACTTCACGTCCTCGCGCAGATCGAAGGTGTAGATAAGTCCGTCGTCGGAAATCTCAAATGCCGTTGCCAACCGCGGCACGAGCTGCTGCGTGCTGTCATAGGCCACCATGTTCTCGACAATACCGACGTAGACGTCGGCGGCGGTGACGGTCTGACTGACGTAGGGATGGAGCGTGTCTGGTTCCGCGTTCGAGCCAATCGTGAGCGTGCCGCCCGCCTGGGGCTCACCCTCGGGCGCGGTGGGACCATCGGCGGGAACGGTTCCCGCTTCCTGCGCCAGCCGTCGCAGCGCCTGGGGTCGCCCTTGCGAAGGCGCGCCGAAGGCCTTGTCTGAGGTTGCGTGCAACATCACACCGACGACGGGGGCGGCGATCGCCAGCTCGGCGGCGCGGCGGATGAGCCGGCGGCGGCTGATGACGCCATCGATCCGGGCCTGGATCAGGTCGTTGACACTGTCGAGTTTGGGCGCGCCGTCGCCGTGGCGTTCGGGGCGAGGAGTCAGATCGATCATCGCGGGTGTCTCCTTTTTCCGATTGTTGCCCGTTGCCGAGTCACCGTATCGGGTGATGCTCGATCGCGGGACAGATGAAACCTGCGGAGCCGAACCAATCTGCGTTTGGATTGCGCGCAGTGTCGCATAGACGCGGGCGCACGGCACGTTTTTCGCTTTCGACGGTTACTCCGGAAGCGACCCAATGAGCTGGTCGAGCACATCGTCCGCGGTGACATCGGTCGATTCCGCATCGAAATTGAGAATCAGCCGGTGCCGCAGCGCCGGCGCCGCGACGGCGCGCACGTCGTCATAGGCAACGTTCAGGCGGCCATCGATCAGGGCGCGGATTTTCGAGCCGAGGACGATGGCCTGGGCCCCGCGAGGACTCACGCCGTACCGCACGTAGCGCCGCACCACCTCGGGGGGAGCGTCGCTGTCGGGGTGCGTGGCCAAGGTCAGGCGCACGACATAATCCGTGACCGCGCTGGAGATCGGGACCTCACGCGAGAGGATTCCCATCTGCCGGATCGCCGGGCCGTCGGCTACTTTTTCGGCCGCGGGCGGCGCGGGGGCGGTCGTGCGGCGGACGATCTCGGTCAGGTCGTCGGCACTGGGGTAGGGCACGACGAGCTTGAAGAAGAACCGGTCGAGTTGCGCCTCAGGGAGGGGATACGTCCCTTCCATCTCGAGTGGATTCTGCGTAGCGAGCACGAAGAATGGCTGTTCCAGGGTGTGCATCTGATTGGCGACGGTGACGGTCCGCTCCGCCATCGCTTCGAGCAGGGCCGATTGCGTCTTTGGTGTGGCCCGGTTGATTTCGTCGGCGAGCAGCAGATTGGCGAAAACCGGGCCGGATTGAAAGGCGAATTGGCGGCGGCCCTCGCGGTCCTCGACCAGGATGTTGGTGCCGGTGATGTCGGCGGGCATCAGATCGGGCGTGAACTGGATTCGGCTGAAATCGAGATCGAGCGCCTCGCCGAGAGTTTTCACCAACATCGTCTTACCGAGACCCGGCACGCCTTCGAGCAAGGCGTGGCCACCGGCGATCAGGCAGATCAGCACGTCGCGCACGATCCCGGTCTGGCCGACCATCACCTTGGCGACCTCGTTCTCGATACGCGCGACCACGGACCGGAACTCGGAGACGGGCATTGCGGGAGGGGTGACGGCTGTTTGGGTCATCGACATGGTTGAGGTTCCTCGTAATTACGGGCGGGCGCAAGGGCGCGTCCCGTTAGCGCAACGTCCGAACGACGATTAGAAGCGTAATGACGATCATGAGCACGATGAGACCGATCGCAATTGCCGCGATTGCGAAAATCTCCGCCTGCGCGCGATGGCAGCGCATCCAGTCACGGATTCGGGTGAAGGGATTGCGCAGCGGCGGCAGATTCACGCCGGCGTCCCCGCGGTCGCGGCCGGCCCCCGGTACTCACGGCGCAGGCGCCGCACGTAGAGCACCGCACCGACCACCAGCAGACTCCAGTAGGCGACGAAGCGATCGAGCACAATGATGGAACCGGCCACGACGGGATCGACACCCAATACGCCGACCAGCACCGAGCCGACGCCGAGCTCGACGACGCCCAGCCCGGCGGGCGTAAACGGGATGACGGTGAGGAGGGCGCCCATAACCGCGATCAGGATCGCGACTGCCGGCGAAATTCCGGCGTCCAGCGAGCGCGCGACCAACCAGATACGCAATCCGTCGCCGAACCAGAGAAAAAATCCGATGCCAAACACGAGCGCGGGCCGGCGGAGCGAACCGAAAACGGCCCCCTGCAAGCGATCGTAGGTCCCCCGCAACCGTTCCGGCAGCAAACGGATTACGTGATCCCGGGTAAACCACAGGACGCCCAACCCAACCACACCAGCGACGACGAGAATCGCCGCGAGCGTCGCGGCCGGCCGGGCTTGCGGCGGCAACTGATCTCCGAAAACGACAACTGCCGACCCTGCCAGGACCACCACCAGCATCAGCGCATCGACCAGGCGTTCCGCGAGTATCGTGCCGAATCCCGCGCTGAACGGCACGCCGCTTTCGCGCTTGAGAAGATAGGCCCGGTAGGCGTCGCCCAGTTTGGCGGGGACGAGCGAGTTGGCGAAGTAGGCAAGGACGATGATCCCGGTGAGACCACGCGTCGGAGGAATCGTATAGCCGCGGGCGCGATCGAATCCGGCGGACTCGATCATGCGGCCCCACCGCCAGCCGCGGACAAAGAACGCGCTGTACCAGGGGATGAAGGCGAGTCCAAAAACGAGCGGATTTGCTTGTCTGATCTGGGCCCAGATTGCTCCGGGGTCGATATCGAGACGGCGTACGACGAACCAAAGCACGGCGACGGCAATACCGAACGACACGAGCGTTTGGGGGCTGAGTAAGGTCCGCCGGAGCGTAGCCGGGAAATCGTTCGGACCGAGATCGGTCTCGCCCGTTTCAGTTGCGGCTGGTTCCGGAGATGGCAAAGAGCGCGTCGGCATCGCGTCCCGTTTCGTCGCAGAAACCCCGCGACGAGCGACGGCGGAGATCCCAACATCCGGGGAAGTATAGATGCGGTGTGGCAGGTCGATGGCGATCACGCCCGACGCGCCGGCCGCCAATCGGGGATGCGCGGCAGTTCTGGCCAGAACTCGCTGCCACGCCGGCTTTGCAGGCGGCCCATGCGCTCGGCGATCAGGAGCACACCATCGAAAATCCCGAGCATCAACAACACCAGACCACTGCCCAGGAGCAGCAGGATCGGCCATTGCATCGGCACCGCTCGCTCCACAACCAGTCCGCCGACGGTGAGCTGACCTGGTGCCGTGAGACGCATGGCGACCTCGTGCATGCCATCGGGCAGCCGCCGCGCCAGCGGAATATCGACGTCCTCCGCTTGAAACGACGCGAGCGAGACATCGACCGGCTCGCCGTCGATCGTGACCTCGACCGCGCCTGCTTCCCGGCTCAAGCGCGCCACGGCGATGATCCCGGTGCCTTCGAAGCGAAGGCGCAGCCGTGCGTCGACTTCGGAGGTCGTGCGGAAGGTATCGGAGCCGAGATGCTGGAAATCCCAGTTACCCTCCCAGATGTACTGATGCGCCGCGACGGGAGCGCGTCCAGTCGGCGCAACATCCACCCCGCCACGGGCGACGAACGCGCCGAGCTCGGTAAAGAGGGCGGTCGGCGAACCATCTTCCTTCAATAGGGCCAGCCCCGCCGGGGTGCCGCCGCCAAGGTCGGCGCCGGGAATAAGACCCCAGTGAAAGACGAGACCCATCCAGGGCCATTCCGCGCGGGCTCGCTCCAGCCCCGCCACGGTGTATGCCGCCTGCGCGTTCTCCGGCACAACACCTCCCGCGGGCGACGCTTCCCACCCGTAGTGCGTTGCCCAGATCGGCTTCGCCAAGTCGCCTGCTTCGGCGACAACGTCGCGGATGAGGATCGTCCGCGAGAGAGAAGGTTGGTTGGGATCGCTGCCCCGGTCATATGGAGTGCGCGTACCGCCATTGACACGGGCGGCGACCACATCGAAGAAGGCGGCCGCGCCTCCGGCATAGATTTGCCGCAGAAAATCCAGATCGTTGGGACCGGAGTTCTCGGGAAAAGGATCGAGCTCAGCGAGCAGCACAACCGCGTTCGGATTTGCGCCGCGCGCGGCGTTCGATCCCACGGCGAGTAGTGAAACATACCCCGCGGCATCGGCGGGTGCGTTGCCCCAGTGGCTGGGTCGATTCGGCAAGTCCCAAATCTGGATGAATGGCACGCCGTCGCCATAACGGCTCGCCAGCGCGCTGGTGAATCGTTCGTAGGCGACGAGGTCGGCAGGTGGGGCGTCAAATGCCGCGGCGCCTTCCGGCGAGCGAATCCACGAGGGGGAGCGGTGGATGACCGCGATGGGACTGATACCCCGGCGATTGAGCGCATCCACGATGGCGTCATAGCGCTCCCAGGCAAACTCCCCGGGCGCGGGTTCGATGTCCGCCCAGGAGAAACTCTGGCGCACGTAGCGAATCCCGTTGGCTTGCAACCCGGCCGTTACGGCGGAAAGTTGTTCTGGGGCAAACCGGGTCAGATCGACGTTGGCGGCGAGGTCGCGGCCGGTGTAGTGACGGACAATCGGCGCGGTGATGCCGTCGCCGACCCCCCGGTGCAGGGTGACGTCCGCCCAAGCCGCGAGAATCGCCAGCGACAACCCGCAGACGGCGAGCATCGCCGCCAAAAGGCCGCGCAGCCGATCGGGATGCCGGCCGATCCGCGCTGCCCAGTGGGCGAGCGCGGCAATCACGCGCGGTGGCTCGACCCGCTGGACGGGTAGCTC
>JACCXM010000053.1 GCA_013697005.1 Chloroflexia bacterium
CCTGGAGTATGTGCTGCACACCGAGATCTACAAGGCGCGTCCCGATATCGGTTCCGTCGTCCACACCCACCCGCCCTACGGCACGGCCTTCGGCGCGACCGATGCGACACTCGAATTGCTCAATCACGACGCCGTGCTCTTCCGCGAAGGTCTCGCCTTTTTCGCCGACACCGCGGAGCTGATCGTCCGCCCTGAGCAGGGTGAAGCGGTGGCGCGGGCACTTGGCGATCGCCGCGCCCTGGTAATGCGCGGGCACGGGGTGATCGTCACCGGCGAAACGGTTCCCTGGGCGACGTACGCCGCGCTCACCCTGGAGCGAGTGCTACGTATCCAGGCGATCGCCGGCTCGCTCGGCAATCTGCTGCCAATGACCGCCGAGATGGCGGATCGGGTCTACCCGGACAAATACCGGGACGATCATGTGGTCAACTACTGGGACTACCTGGTGCGTGGCGTGCGGCGCGCCGGTCTGGCGGGCGGCATGCCCGCGGAAGCGGACCGCCATGCTTGAGCCGTTCTCGATGCACCAACCGCGCAGCGCCGGCG
This sequence comes from Chloroflexia bacterium, assembly GCA_013697005.1. Lineage (GTDB taxonomy): Bacteria > Chloroflexota > Chloroflexia > Thermomicrobiales > UBA6265 > JACCXM01. The sequence goes on from JACCXM010000053.1 coordinate 547, forward strand.
AAGCGTCGGCGATGCTTTCGCATTTCGGAGAGGACGCCACGGTGTACGCTGGCGGCACCGAGCTGCTGGTGGTGATGAAAGAACGGCTCGCTCATTTCCCGCATCTGATCGACATCAAGCGTATTCCCGGTCTGGCGGACATCACCTACGATCCAGAACGCAGGGAGCTGATAATCGGCTCCACCGCCCGGCATCGCGATCTCGAGCGATCGCCGCTCGTGCGCCAGTGGCTCCCGGCGCTGGCCGCGTTAGAGGCGTCTGTCGCCAATGTGCGGGTCCGCGCGGCGGGAACGATCGGCGGCAATCTCTGCTTCGCCGAACCGCACAGCGACCCCGCGACGCTCCTCACGGCGCTCGATGCACGATTGACGTTGACGTCGGCGTCAGGGACACGCGAAATCGCGATGGCATCGTTCATCACCGGTCTGATGGAGACCAACCGCCGGCACGACGAGATTCTGACGAGCCTTGCGGTGCCCGAGTCAGGACCGCGGACAGGCGTCGCCTACGAGCGCTTCAAACTCCACGAGCGGCCAACCGCCGCCGTCGCCGCGCTGGTCACCATCGAGTCCGGCACGATAACCGATGCCCGGATCGTGGCCGGCAGCGTCGGAGCGCGACCGCAACGACTTCCAGACGCTGAGGCAATGCTGCGCGGGCAGTCTGCCAACGAATCTTCGGCCTGGCTGGCCGCCGACCTGATCCGAATGGAAGTCGAGACAACCAGCGATGCGTTCGAATCGGAGGCGTACAAGCGCCAACTCGCGCGCACGGTCGGCTATCGCGCAATCGTCGCCGCCATCCGCCAAGCGACGGGCGCCGACGGCAGCCGCCATGCCGCCTGAGAAAGTGGCGCCCCTGATGACGCTGGAGACCACCGTCAATGGCCGCCCGGTATCGCTTCCGATCGAGCCGCGCGCGATCCTGCTCGACGTGCTGCGCGACCGCCTCGACCTCACCGGTACGAAACGGTCGTGCGATAGCCAGGTCTGCGGCGCCTGCACGGTGCTGCTCGACGGAACGCCAGTCAGCGCCTGCTGCACCCTCGCCTACGAGGCGGGGGGACGCGAGATCGAGACGATCGAGGGGCTGGCCGGGCCGAATGGGCTCCACCCGATTCAGCAGGCGTTTGTCGACACGGACGCCATCCAGTGCGGGTTTTGCACTCCCGGTTTCGTGCTCACAACCAAGGCGCTGCTCGCCGAAAATCCGCGCCCGACAAGAGCTGCAATCGAGGACTATCTCGGCGGCAATCTCTGCCGCTGCACGGGGTACTGGAACATTCTCGACGCGGTCGAGGATGCGGCAGAGAAGCTGGCGGCGGTGAGCCCTCACCCCCAACCCCCTCTCCCGTCGAGCCGGGAGAGGGGGCTAAACGGCCCCCGTTTGAGCGGCCCGCGGGGACCATCATGACCGCAACCGACACCGAAGTTCGTGCCCGCACCGCGATCGGGCACGACGCTCCGCGTGTCGACGCCGTCGCCAAGGTGACAGGCGCGGGGCAGTTCGCGGGTGACCTCAAACTGCATGGAATGGCGTATGGCCGTCTGTTGCGGAGCCCGTACGCCCACGCCCGCATCGTTGGAATCGATACGAACCGGGCCGCGGCGCTGCCGGGGGTGATCGCCGTCATGACCGGCGACGATGTGCCGGCCGCCGATCCGTATTACGGCCATGCGCTGAAAGACCGTCCCATCCTGGCCATCGACCGGGTCCGCTTCGCCGGCGAACCGGTTGTGGCCGTGGCCGCCGAAGATCCCGCAATTGCTGATGAAGCCGTTACCCTAATCGACATCATTTATGAGGAGATGCCGACCGCGGTCACCATCGCCGCGGCGCTTGCCGATGACGCGCCGCATCTGCACGATGTGGTGAACGTGCGGGCGGGGTTGTTTCACGGTCTCGGCGAGATTCACCTCGAGCCGGGCAATGTCTGTTACCACCACGCATTCGCACGAGGCGATATGGACGCTGTTTTTGCCGCGGCCGATGTCGTCATCGCGGGCGAATACACCTTTCCCGCCGTCTATCAATACTCCCTGGAACCACACACGACGATCGCGCAGTGGACGGGCGCGGACGATCTCACAGTCTGGTCGTCGTGCCAGCATCCGTTTCTGGTCCGCGCCGAGTTGGCCGATCTCTATGCGCTGCCCGTCGGGGCCGTGCGCGTCGTTGTGCCCTATCTTGGAGGAGGGTTCGGCAGCAAGTCGTACACCAAGATGGAACCGATCACCTCGGCCTTGGCGCGCGTCGCCGGCCGCCCGGTGCGGATCGCCAACAGCATCGACGAGGCGATGGTCACGACCCGCCGCCATGGCATGAAAGCGTTCATGCGCACCGCCGCGACGCGCGACGGCCGTCTCCTCGCCCGCGAGGTACGGGCCTGGTTCGACACCGGCGCCTATGCCGACAATGGACCGCGCGTGGTCGCGACCGGGGCTGATGCGGCGCCGGGACCCTACCGCTGGGAAGCAGTACGAGTCGACGCCTGGGGCGTCTACACGAACACATCCCCGGCCGGGTCTTACCGCGCCTTCGGCGCCAGTCACCTGCAATGGTGCGGCGAGCTGCAAGTGGACGAGATCGGCCGCCGTTGCGGTCTCGACGCCCTCCAGATGCGGGAGCGCAATCTTCTCTCGCGCGGGGAATCGGTCCGCCCCGGCGGCAAGCCACTCGACGCCGATCTCATCGGCGATATCCGGAAGGTCGCGGCCAGTCTCAATTGGGAGTCGCCAAAGCCCGCGGGGATCGTCGGGCGCGGCATGAGCGTCGGGCTGCTCGCCGCGGGCGCGCATCCAGTCTCAACTGCCGCGGTCCGCATGGAAGCGGACGGAGGTGTCGTGCTCCTGGTCAGCTCGACTGAGGTTGGGCAGGGAGCGCGCACGGTTTTCGGTCAAATCGTGGCGGAAGAGTTGGCGCTCCCACTCGACCGGGTGCGCGTGCTCGGCGGCGATACCCGCGTCACCCCCTACGACCGCTCGACCGGAGCGAGCCGCTCGACGACGATCGCCGGGCTCGCAGTGCAACGGGCGGCGGCAGATGTTCGCGCGCAGATTCTGGCTATCGGCGCACGGCTTTTCGATCTGCCCGAGACGGCGCTGGAGATCAGAGCGGCGTCGGTCTGGCACGAAGGTGAGTCGGTGCCGTATCGGGACGTGCTGAAAGCCCACTTCGGGATGGTGGGCGGCGAGCTGATCGGGCACGGCGAGGTGCGTCCTGAAAAGGGAAGCGGCTCATATGCCGAGGGACCCGTCTTCTGGGAGGTCTGCATCGGCGGGGCCGAGGTCGTGGTCGATCCTGAGACCGGGCGGGTGACGGTCACCAAGGCGGTCAGCGTGGCCGATGTCGGCAAGGCGATCAATCCGCGACTGGTCGAAGCGCAGGAGATGGGGGGCGCCATGCAGGGGATCGGCAACGCGCTCCACGAAGAGATGCTCTTCGATGAAACCGGTACGCTGCTGAACGCGACGCTCTACGAATATCACGTCCCCACCATCGCCGACATGCCGCATACTTTCGCGTCCAACATCGTCGAGAACGAGGACGGTCCCGGTCCGTATGGCGCGAAAGGCGTTGGCGAAGGGGCGCTGGCCGGCGTGGCGGCGGCTATCGCCACCGCGCTTGCCGACGCCGGAGTGATCATTGATGAGCTTCCCGCCACTCCCGAGCGGGTCTGGCGCGCGCTGCGGATGCACGACGATCGCAACGACGAAGATTCAACCGGTTCAGCGGCGAACGAAAGGGCAACCGGAGGAGCGGCGTCATGGGGATGAAGGTCTACTTGCTCGACAACGGCACGTTGCTGCTCGACCAGTCGTTCGCGACCTGGAACCACGGTCAGGGGATCGATTTCCGCTTCCCGGTCTACGCCTTCTACGTCGATCATCCCGATGGCAAGGTCATGATCGACACCGGCTTCGACAAAGCCTGGGTCGAGCGCAAGCTGCCGTTCGAGAAACCGGAGCAGTCGGCGGAGCAGACGATCGAGGCCCAACTGGCCAAGATCGGCGTGCGCCCGGACGAAATCGATATCGTCATCAATTCCCATCTCCACTTCGACCATTGCTCCAACAACAAGCTCTTTCCCCAGGCCACGTTCTACTTCTCGAAATCAGAGCTGCGGCACTCCTATGTTCCCGATCCGTGGGAGCGGCTCGGCTATGATCCCGAGTTGGTGGTCATGCCGGGGATGAAGGCCGAGCTGCTCGATCTCGGCCACTACGAATACGAGGTTTTGCCAGGCATCACCCTGATCGAAACCCCCGGCCACTCCGCGGGACATCTCTCGATCGTGCTGCGGCCAGGCGGCGACACGCCGCCGATGGTCTTTCCCGTCGATGTCGCCTACACCCGGCACAACCTCGAGGACAAAGTGCTGATGGGGTTGCACACCGACCCTCTGGAGCTGCTCGACTCGATGGCCCGCATCGAGAACATCGCCAAGAAGATCGGCGGCACGATTTTCTACTCACACGACCCCGAGGAGTACGCTGGCTACACCCTTTGTCCCGGGTACTACGGCGGATAGGAGAGATTGATTTCGACGATGGCAAACCCTCACCCCCCTGCTCCCCTCTCCCGTCGAGCCGGGAGAGGGGGGAACGAGGAACCGATCGATCGCGGCCCGATCATCGCCATGCGCGACATCAGCAAGCGTTTCGGCCCGGCTCTGGCCAACGACCACATCTCCCTCGACCTTTGGCCGGGCGAGGTCCATGCGGTCCTGGGCGAGAACGGAGCCGGCAAAACGACCCTCATGAACGTGCTCGCGGGGATGTACCAACCCGACGCCGGCACGATCCGCATCGCCGGTGAGGAGGTCCAGATCGCCTCTCCCGCCGATGCGCTACGACGCGGCATCGGCACCGTTTACCAGCACTTCACGCTCGTGCCGAACCTCTCTATCGTCGAAAACGTGGTGCTGGGTGACGAGGGGGGATTCCTTCCCGATCTGTCCGCGGCGGACGCAAAATTGACGGCCATGCTCGCCGATTTCGGACTCGACGTCTCGCCGCGTACCGAAATCCGCAATCTCGCCCTCGGCCAGCGGCAGCGCGTCGAGATCATCAAGGTCCTCCTCCGTGGATCGCGCGTCCTGGTCCTCGACGAACCGACGTCCGTGCTCACACCCGGCGAAGTGACTGCCTTACTCGACCTTCTCCGCCACCTGCGCGATCAGGGGGTCGCGGTGGTGCTCATCACGCATAAACTCGGCGAGGCGCTGGCGGTGAGCGACCGGGTCACGATTCTGCGCAACGGGCGCAACGTTGGCGAGTTTGGTCCGGACGTGATGACCGGTGCGGCCAAGGAGAGCGTGCGCGACCGCATCGTAGAGCAGATGTTTGGCGCGACTCAACCAACAGAGACACGCCACCATGGCGCACAACAATCAATTGATGTCAGCCCGGGCGTCGCCATAAAACACCCGGGTCATTCTGAGCCCGCAGGCGAAGAATCTCGACATTCGCGAACGGACGCGGCCTTCAGCCGAGATTCCTCGTTCCTCGGAATGACAACTTCTCTCCGCCGTTCTCCCAGCCGCGCCGAGAGTGGCACCACTTTGCTGTCGTTACGCGGCATCTCGACCTTGGGCGACCGGGGCGCGCCGGCGCTTCAGGATCTGTCGCTCGATCTCCATCGTGGTGAGGTGTTCGGCATCGCGGGTGTCGATGGCAATGGGCAAAAGGAGCTGGGTGAGGTCATCGCTGGGCAGCGCGCGGTATCGTCCGGGCAAATCTTCCTCGATGGTGCGGAGATCACCAACCGCGGGTTGGGCACGGCCACCCGGCTCGGTATCGGGTATGTCACCGACGACCGCCTGCATGAGGGTTCCGTCGCGGCCTCCAGCGTCACCGACAACGTCGCCCTGAAAGCGATCGGCCGTCAACCTTTCTCCAACGGGTTCTGGCTCAACCGCCGCGCGATGGACGAGGAGGCGCGCCGCCTGATCGTGGAGTTCGGCGTGAAGACCCCCGGACCGGAGACCGCGATCGGGATGCTTTCCGGTGGCAATATCCAGAAGCTGTTGCTGGCGCGCGAGCTGGCGCTGGCGCCAAAACTCCTGGTCTGCAACAAACCGACGACCGGTCTCGACCTGCGGACCGCCCGCTTCGTCGTCCAGACGCTGCGCGAGCAAGCGGACGCCGGCAAGGTCGTGGTGTTGATCTCCTCTGAGCTCGACGAGCTGATGGAGATCAGCGACCGCATCGGCGTCATGTACAACGGCCAGCTCGTCGCGGTGATGCCACGCGGCGAGACCGATCTGGAAACGCTGGGGAATCTGATGCTCGGCGGCGCCCGGCGTGCGTTCAAGGTTCCGGCATGACGCGCGGCGCCCTCGTTCCCTCCCGATTCGCACCGGTACTGACCTCGCTGGCGGCGATTGTGGCGGCGATGATTCTGGGGGGGGTCTTCCTGGCGATGCGCGGGAAGGATCCCCTCGCCGCCTACGGCATGCTCTTCAGCCGCGGTCTCGGCACGTCCTACGGCATCACCGAAACACTGATTCGCATGGCGCCGTTGCTGATCGTGAGCGCGGGGTTGCTGATCTCGTTGCGAGCCGGGGTGTGGAACATCGGTATCGACGGGCAGCTCATGGTGGGGGCGCTCTTCGCGGGGGTTGTGGCCTCGGCCGTGGCGGGGCAGATCGCAAATCCGCTGATGTGGCTGGCCGCCGCGCTGGCGGGCATGGGCGGTGGTCTCCTCTGGGCGCTGGTTCCGGCCATCCTGCGCGTGCGCTGGGGTCTCAATGAGATCATCACCACTCTGATGATGAATTATGTCGCGCTCAATGTCACTTCCTGGCTGGTAAAGGGTCCCGTGAAGGATCCGAACGTCGTGCCGCCGCAGACGCGTCTCATCCCCCAGGAGATGCGGCTCCCGGACATCGCCGGATCGGGGGTGCATATCGGTTTGCTGGTCGGTCTCGTCGTCGTTCTGCTGGTGAGCGTGCTCTTCCGCAACACGGTTGTCGGGTTCATGCTCGACATTCTCGGTAGAAATCGACAGGCGGCGATTCACGCCGGGATGCCGGTCAATCGCCTGACATTGGTCGCGCTGCTGGCCAGCGGTGCGTTAGCCGGACTGGCCGGGGCGAACGACATTCTCGGCGTGAAGGGATTGTTCCAGGGTAACTGGAACCCAGGGTATGGATTTGCCGCGTTCGCCCTCGTCTATCTCGCCCGCTTGCACAGTCTGTGGATCATTCCATTTGCCTACTTTCTCTCATTCCTGGCCATCGGCGGCGAGATGATGGCGCGGCCGCTGGGCATCCCGACCTACTTCGTGGAAATGCTGGAAGGGCTGATGCTCCTCTGTTTCGCAGTGGCGACGTATTTCGAGCGCATACGGTCGCCGTTCGGCCGCGCCGAGGAGATTGAGACCGGCCCCGCCACGGCCGGCGAACCGCCAGGACCGCTCGTAGGCGATCCGGTTTTCGAACCGGTCGCCAGATCGGCGGGAGGACGACCGTGAACGGCAGCGGCGTGCCGCTGGCCGCATTCGTCACGGCCATGCTCGCGGCGGGGTTGGTAGCCGCCGTGCCGCTGGTGCTGGCGGCACTCGGTGAGGCGGTTGGCGAAAAGTCAGGGTTGCTCAATCTCGGGATTGAGGGAATGATGCTGGCCGGCGCTTTTTTCGGATTTCTCGCCGCCTTTCAGACCGGCAGCGCGGTGCTGGGGGTGCTGGGGGGAATTGCCGCTGGGGCGGTGCTTGGTCTCGTCTTCGCGGCGCTCACGGTTTCGTTGCGAGTGGATCAGGTGCTCGTCGGTCTGGCGATCACCATCTTTGGCGGGGGGTTGACCGCATTTCTCTACCGGGACATCTTCGGCGGACAGAACCCCTCGCTGAACGTCGACGCCCCGCGCATCGCCATTCCCCTTCTCAGTCGTATCCCGGTCGCCGGGCCGGCAATGTTCAACCAGGGGGTGCTTTTCTACCTCGCGTTCGCGCTCGTGCCCGCGTTCGCGTTTGTGCTGGCGCGGACCCGATTTGGTCTCCAGGTGCGCGCGGTCGGAGAGTATCCCTTCGCCGCCGATGCCGCCGGGGTCGACGTCACGCGTACCCGCTATCTGGCGGCGCTGATCGCGGGGTCGATGGCCGGGCTCGCCGGAGCCTTTCTCGCGGTCGCCGACCTGAAGATTTTTCAGGTCGGCATGACGGTCGGCATGGGGTTCATCGCCTTGGCGTTAACGATGGTTGGCGGCTGGAATCCGTATCGCATCTTGCTCGCGTCGGTGCTGTTCGGTTTGTTGCGATCGCTCGGGAATGGGCTGCAAATCCTTGGCATCGACGTCCGCACTGAGTTCATCACCATGCTTCCCTACATCGGGATCATGATCGCGCTCGCCATACTCGCGGGGAGAACGTCAATCCCGGCGGCTCTCGGGATTCCGTATGCCCGCGGCCGCCGCTGACGGACGCATGCATCATTCGTGAAGAAGGAGGTGACCCGCGAAGCGACATGAAACAGTCGGCATCAAAGCCGCTGTGGTGTCATTCCGAGGGACGAGGAATCTCGTCAACACCGCGCGGAGAACCGGAGATGCCTGGTGCGCTCGGCATGACACCAAAGGGGTGGCGGGCACGGGGGGTTCACATCGCAACGCTCACGTATATCGTCAGATCAAAGGAGGACGCATGAATCGCCATCGCGGACGTTTGGGAATCATCGCGGCCAGCGCGGTGCTGGTGCAGGCAACGTTGTCCGGATCGATTCTGGCGCAGGACGCGACGCCCGCCGCCACTCCTGGCGCCGGGGTCACGGTCGAACAGATCGCGGTCGTCACCCCGTCGGCGCGGACCAATCAGGGGTGGGACCAGCAGGCCGCGGATGCCGTCGACTCCGTCGCCGCCGCGGCTGGGATCGAGCCGGTGGTCGCCGAAAATGGTGGCTATGACGACATCACCCCGATCTTGCGCGATCTCGCCGCTGGCGGTGCCGGTCTGATCATCTGCCATGCCAGCGGTTATCAGACCGTCTGTCCCGAGTTCGCCGCCGAGTCGGGCGTGCCGGTCGCGGTCATCGAGAATCCGGGCGCGGTGGCGCCGGGTCTGGTCGCCGATATTGAGACCCAGGCGCAAGAAGTTGCGTATCTGGCGGGCGTCCTGGCGGGGAACACCACCGAGACCGGCACCGTGGGCGTCGTCGTCTCGGGCGAGCCACCGACCTGGAACTACATGACGGTCGGCTTCGCCGAAGGGCTCAAAGCGGCCAACGCGGACGCCACGATGCTCTATAGCGTCATCGGTGAGGCCGCGTATGACGACGCCGCGGGCGCCAAGCGCGTGACCGAGCAACAACTCGCTGCCGACGCCGACGTCATCTTCGGGATGGGCGACGGCGCGTCGTTCGGCATGATCCAAGCCATCGAGGAGCACAATGCTGCCGAGGGCGCGACCAAGGCGTGGTTCATCGACGTGATCGGCGACAAGAAGGTCGAGCACGGCGACGTGCTGCTCAGCTCGGTTCTGTTCGACTACACCGGGATCTACACCCAGATGCTGGACGATCTCGCCGCCGGCACGTTTGGCGACATCTACACGATGGACGTGCAGAACGGTGGCGTGCGCCTGCTCGATCTCCCGGAAGATCTGGCGCAGGAGACGAAGGATGCGGTCGCCGAGGCTGAGGCGGCCATCGTCGACGGTTCACTGACGGTTTCAGCCATCAGCGATGCCGAAGAAATGAAGGCCAAGGTGGCGGAGCTGTTCCCGGAGTAACCCTCACCCCCCGCCCCCTCTCTCATTGCGATGGGAGAGGGGGGTTCGGTCGCCCGTTGGCTGAAAGCTGTTAGCCGATAGCTGATAGCCGATAGCCCGGCGCATGGAGGCGGCGATGACGAAACCGACAGCCTGGCCGCGGTTGAATCTGGCCGCCGGTCCGGTGCAAGTCATGGAGCAGACGCTGCGCGATGCGGCGCGGCCAATCCTCTATCACTACGACCCGGCCTTCATCGAGCTTTTCGCGGGCACCAGCGGACTCCTGCAACAGGTGTTTCGTACGCAGTACGACGTGGTCATCATGCAGGGCGAGGCGATTCTTGGGCTCGAAGCGGCTGCGGCCGGTCTCCTTTCGCCCGGAGACAAGGTGTTGAATCTCGTTTCCGGGGTCTTCGGCAAGTGGTTCGAGGATTTCATCAAGCGCTACGGCGGCGAGACGATCGAGCTGGCCGTCCCCTACAATGATGCGATTGACCCCGAAGACGTACGCCAGGCACTGCACGCCAATCCGGGTGTGAAGTTTCTCTCGGTGGTGCACTCCGAGACGCCGTCCGGCACGCACAATCCGGTGAAAGAGATCGGCGCGGTGGCACGCGAGTTCGGTGTTATCACTATGGTCGACACCGTCTCCGGGCTGGGTGGCGAACTGCTCAGCCCCGAGGAATGGGGTCTGGACATCGCCATCGCGGGACCGCAGAAATGTCTGGGGGGAACCCCCGGTCTTTCCTTGATGTCGATCAGTCCCGCCGCCTGGGACGCGCTGGAGGCGCGCAAACCCGAACCGCTGCGCGCCAGTTTTCTCTCCATCCTGGACTGGAAGAGCGCGTGGCTGGAGGGCAAGCGATTCCCCTACACGCCCTCGGTCAGCGAAATTTACAGCCTCGAATCGGTGCTGGAGCAGACGCTGGCGGTGGGGATGGAACAGTTTGTCAATCGTCACCAGATAATCGCCAAAGCGTGCCGCGCGGGGGTCAAGGCGCTTGGACTCGAGCTGTGGCCGGTCCGTGAGGAAATCGCCGCCGCGTGCGTGACCGCGGTCCGCGTGCCGGACGGGATCGACGATGCCAAATTGCGCGAGACGATGCGCCACCGCTACGGGGTGATGATCTCGCCCGGCTATGGCGAGCTGCACGGCAAGCTCTTCCGGCTGGGGCATATGGGACCGGCACAAGCGCACCCAACCGTCCTGGCGGCGCAGCTCGCGGTGCTGGAGCGAGCGTTGGCGGACCAGGGCTACCCGGTGCAGCTCGGCGCCGGTGTCGGCGCGGCAATGTCGATGCTGGGCGGCTGGGATGACGGGGTGACGGGGTCATAGGGTGATAGGGAGTTACAGGTTCGAAGTGGCGGATGAGTGGATCGTCACCGTCATCCTATCACCCCATCACCACATGACTTTATGACCCTTGCAAAGGAGGAAGCATGGCCATATCCGCCAAGGATAAAGTGGTGATCGTGACCGGTGGCGCGGGTGAGATGGGTAGCTCGCTGGCGCGGCGGCTGGTCGACGAGGGGGCGAAGGTCGTCATAGCCGATATCGCCGACGGGTCGGACCTGGCCGGTGAGTTGGGGCGGGATAATGATGCCGTCTACGTCCGAACCGATGTCACGTCCGAAGAATCGACCGCGGCGATGGCCCGCGCCGCGGTCGATGCGTTCGGGCGGATCGATGCCCTGGTCAACAACGCCGGGCTCTTTACCGCCAGGGCGTGGGACGATCTGACCCTGGCCGACTGGCGCGAACGCTTCGCGGTCAATGTCGAGGGGACGTTCCTCGCCACAAAGGCGGTCGTGCCGGTGATGACCGAACAGGGACGCGGCAAGATCATCAATATCGGTTCCGATACCGTCTGGATGGGAACGCCCGGTTTCGCGCACTACGTCGCGAGTAAAGGTGCCGTGCTCGCCTTCACCCGCGCCATCGCCAACGAGCTCGGCCCACGCGGAATCACCAGCGTTTATGTCACACCGACATTGTTGGATACCCCTGGCACGCGGGCGGCGTTTCCGCAGGGTCACTTCGACTACGTCCTGAGCCACACCCCGCTCGGCCGCTTCGAAAAACCGGAGGATGTCAACGGCCTGATCGTCTTTCTCGTTTCCGACGACGCCGCGTTCATCAACGGCGCCGCGATCAACATCGGAGGCGGTATCAGCATGCATTGACGGGAGTCGGAAGTCGGAAGTACGACGGCCGGGCGGCAAGAGAGATTGGCACGATCAACCCACAACCCACAACCCACAACCCATAACCCATAACCCAAATCGAGGAGCATTCATGACTGAGAAAGCAATCAGCAAGATCGCGGTGATTGGCGCGGGGACGATGGGGCCGGGGATGGCGGCCACATTTGCCCGCCACGGATTTGCCACCGCGCTGTTCGATGTCAAACCGGACCAACTGGAGAAAGCCAAAGGCGCGGTCGATTTCGTCTATACGATTCTCACCGGCGGCGGATTCATGACGGCGGAAGATGCCGACGCCGGCCGGGGCCGGATCACGTATTCCACCAACCTCGCCGAGACGCTGGCGGACGCGGACTTCGTGGTCGAGACAGTACCGGAGCAGAAGGGGGTCAAACAGCAAGTCTTCCAGGAGATCGAAGCGCTGGTGGGCGACGACGTGATCATCGCTTCCAACACCTCCGGTATTCCGATCAGCGAGCTGGCGACAGTCACCCGGCTGCCTGGCCGCGTGGTCGGGATGCACTGGTCAAACCCGCCGCACCTGATCCCGGTGATCGAAGTGATCCGGGGCGAGCTGACCAGCGACGAGACCGCTCAGACCACCGTCACGATCGTGGAAGCGATCGGCATGGTGCCGGCGATCGTCGATCGCGATGTGCCCGGTTTCGTCGAGAACCGCATTCTGTACGCCATCATGCGGGAGGCGCTGCACCTGCTGGACGAAGGTGTCGCCAGTGCCGAGGCGATCGACACGATCACGAAGTGGGGTATCGGGTACAAGCTCGCCGTGATTGGTCCGCTCGAGCTGCTCGACGTGGCCGGACTCGACATCTACACCAGTGTTGCCAGCTACCTCAACAAAGATCTCAACGCCTCGCCCAATGTGAGCCGCACCATCGCGGACAAGGTTGCCGCGGGGCAATTAGGGATCAAGACCCAGGGCGGTCTGTTCGACTACACCCCCGAGCGCATCCAGCAGCTTCAGCAGATGCGGGGCCGCAAGCTGGTGGCGACGCGAAAGGCGCTCGCCGACGGGTGAATCCTCACCCCCCTGCCCCTCTCTTCCTGCGGGCCGGGAGAGGGGGAAATGCGAGGAACAGTGCCGCGGTCGGAGTGGTCTTCGTTTGGTGCTGGGTGCTTTTCAGCAGCTCTGGGCCCGGCGCGCCGGCCACGCCGGAGGCACGGGCGCCGGGAACCTGTGATGTGCTCCCGCGATCGCACGCGGAGATCGCTGCGCTGCTAGCCGGGTCGGCGATTGCTACTCCAGCCGCCACCACTGGAGGGCAAACACTTCCCGGCGGCACACCAGCCGATGCTGAATCGGCGCTCGCGATGGAGACGATTGTTCAGACCTGGCTCGCCTGCCAGAACTCAGGCGAACAGCTGCGGGCTTGGGCGCTCTTCAGCGATGGCTACCTCTCGCGACTGCTTTCACGAGGTGGCGCACCGCAAGACTTCGACGCCGCCGCGACTCCGGCTCCAGATGCGGACGGGGGAGCCAGGCTGTTGGGAATGCGGGGGCAGCGCATGCTCCCGGACGGGAGGTTCGGGGCGACCGTCACGATTGCCTACCCGTCAGTGCCGCTGCCCAAAACATTTTTCTTCTTTTTCATTGCGATGAATGACCGGCTGCTGATCGACGGCATATTGGGAGAGATTTCGTTCTCCGTGCCGTGAGCCCTGTCACCGACGTCAGTCCCAGCGCACCCCGCACACGAGCGCCTGCCCCTGGTCGTCAGTCCAATGCAGCAGTTCCGCGAGCTCATCGTCGTCGACGACGAACTGCTTGGCGCAAACCGGACAGACGACCGCCTGACAGCAATCCCCGCGCGCCTCGCACCATTCGAGAACGCCACCAAAGGTGTGGCAATCTCCTTCGCAAAGATGGCTGAGCACGGCGAGCACGGCCGGACTGACCGTTTCGACGGGTAATGTGGCAACGCGTTCGGTATCAACCATATGCCACCTCCTGGCATGAAATCTTGCCCCCGCTGCTTCCATTTCAATAGCCATGCGGCAAGGGGACGTGTTTAGCCTACAGGAGGCGGGCCAGATGTCAAGCCGCGAGCGGGCTGACCGTATCTATCTGTTCCGGATCGACGACACCGAGAGAGACCCAATACGCCGCCCGGTGCTTGCAGACCGGATCCTCGTGCAGCGCCGCGGGGCAGGCACAGCCATGCACGACACCGCCGGTGACGGCCAGCTCGTAAGCGAGCTGCCGGTCAGTACCACTCGTGGCGATCCATCCTCCGGAGCCGACCAATTGCCGTACTTCGACGCCTTCGTTACGCGCTCTGGCGAGCGCCGCTTGCCACCGCTCCGGCGTCGATTTGCGGCGGGGAATCCTGAGAATCATGGCGTCTCACTACTCCAATCGTAATTCGACGAAAGCATGATTTACCACCGCTATTATACCACAATAGCTGGGCGGTGACACCCAAAACTTCGCGTTTCACCGTCTAAAGCTGAGGCGGTCAATTGACCGATTTTGGGGTTGGACAGTCCTCTGCCGACGATTCGCCGATCAACTCGACCACGATTTTCGCCAAGGTCTCCGGGCCACCGACATTTCCCGGAAACACGATGTACGGCATACCCGAATACCGGCTCTCCGGGCCTAGCTGCCAAACAGGCACCCCCGGCCGAATCTGACCAAGAACCATGGCCCGCTCGGCGCCGAGACCGCGGGTGCCGACGTCGCTGGAGGTGATGCCGCCTTTGCCAATGACGAAATCTGGACGCTCCGCGATGCCGCGCACGATGGCGACGAGCGCGCCGGACACGGTTCGCGCCACGTCCAGCTCGTCGGCGCCGGACGGACGTTCGATCTGGCGCGAGGTGAAGATGACCGGGGTTGCTCCCGCGGCAAGCGCTTCGCTTGCCACTCCTCCGATGCGCCCGATTTCCGCGAGGCGGCTGCTTTCACTTTCCAGGAGCGCCGCCACGGCGACCTCGGTCCCTCGCGTTCCGGTGACCTCCAGCAACCGTTCCAGTTGTTCGGTCGTCCGCCGCACGTGCGACCCGACGACGACCAAACCGCGTGCCGGACGCGGGGCGTTCGTTCCCAACAACTCATCGCGGGTCAGCAACGGACGCGCGCTGATCCCCGCCCGCGCCCGCACGAACGACGCTCCAGTGCGGTAGATAAACCGCTTTCCCGCCGCTTCTGCCTCCAGAAGACCAAGCACGACCGTCCACAAATCTGGGTAGTCGAGCGCGTTCACCACGACCGGCTGGCCGCCGCTCACACCGCGCAGCCGTGCGGCTACGCGGTCAACGCCGCCTTGACGAATGTCATCGAGGGTGATCGCGGCGACGTCACCGGCGGCAATCCTGCCGCCGCTTTTTTCCTCGATCCACTCCGGCAGCGTTCGCGCGCGATAGCCGAAGGTCGCGTCTTGCGCGAAATCCGTTTCGGCGGCGGCAACGAGCCGGGCGCCATCGCGGACGAAATGGACGTGGCCGGCCGTGACCCGTCCACCCTCGAAGAAGGCGGGGCAGAGCAGCACGCCGTCGATGTCACCGAGGGCGTCCGCCAGCGCGTCTGTCTCCGCCGGAAAATTTCCGCGCAGTGTCGAGTCACTTCTGCTGGCGATGACAAACGGGACGTCCGTTTCACGACCCGCGTCGAGAAGATTGCCGGCGATCTCCCGGTTTATCGCGGCGGCGCGATCGGGAGGCAGACTGCGCGAGTTGGTCAGGATGAAGAAAAGCGGCTCCGGTCGCTGCAATTCGGTCCTGAGTGTGTCAACATCCCAGCCGGCGAGCACCGCCGTGTCGTGAACGGTCTGCACGCCGGTCGGGTCATCATCGAGCACGACGATTGTGCGCCCGGACGCGGCAACCGCGGCGCGGACCCGTTGCTCGAGAGCGGGATCGGTTATCGGAGCCGGTTGTGCTTCTCCAAGCGCCCGGGCGACAAGCGTTTCAATCACGACGCGATTGTCTCGAACGTCATCATTCCTGTTCCTCGCCGTCCTCGCCGTCTTCGGTGTAGCGTCGCATAAGTGGGGTTACGGAGATGCCGTGGACGATGACCGAGGTGGCGACGACGGCAAGCGTGATCCCGGTGAGCAGCCGTGCCGTGTCATCGGGAAGATTCTGCTCGATGGCGAACATCAGATAGTAGATGGACCCGATACCGCGGATACCAAACCAGCCGATGAATGCGCGCTGCTCTCGGGTGACCGCCGATCCGATCGTGCCGATCCCCGCCGCCACGGGCCGCACCCCCAGCAGGAGCAATGGCACGAACCAGAGCGCGGCGAAAGGGATAGCGACGGTCGAGATCATCGCGCCGACCATGAGCATGACCGCGACCTCGCCGATCCGCTCCAATTGTTCGGTGAAACCAAGCACCGACTGGGTCATGTAGACCGCCGCGGTGTCCGGGTGGGTTGCGGTCACCGCCGCCGTCTCCTCCGCCGGGATGGCGTCCATGACATCTTCGGGTTCCTGTTCGGACCCACTCGATCGTTCCTCGATCTTGCGCAGGGCGAGACCGGCGGCAAAGACCGCCAGGAAACCGTAGGTGTGGAGCAGGAGCGCGACACCATACGAGAGCGCGATCAGCCCGAGCGCGAGAAAATCGTCGAGACCGACCGACTCCTGGTGCACCCGCCGCAGATAGAGGATCAGATTGCCAGCAACGGTGCCGAGCACGCCTCCGATTAGCAGCCCACCGGGAATCGCCCAGAGCACGTCGACGGCAAGCCAGCGCCAGCCCGATTCGCCGATCTCATGCAGACCGAGCAGTCCGAGACCGAGCATGACGAAGGGGAACGCGGTGCCGTCGTTGAGACTGGCCTCTCCGGTGAGGGTGAAGCGCAGCCGGTCACGGTCGCGCGGTCCACTGACCTGGACGTCCGAGGCTAGCACGGGATCGGTGGGCGCCAGAATCGCGCCGAGGAGTATCGCGGCGCCGAGCGGCAAACCGAGGGCGAGGACGCCAATGAGCGCGATCAAGCCAACGGTGAGCGCCATCGACCCGAAGGCAAGCACGACCGGGAGCCGCCACAATGGATCGCGCAAGGGAACCCGGAGTTTCAGTCCAGACGTGAAAAGGGAGACGATCACCGCCACCTCGGTGATGCGTTCGACGATGGCGGCCTGGTCGATGGGATCGAAATCCAGCAGCGCGAGCCCGGAGGAGCCAATCAGAAAGCCGGCAGCCAGATAGAGCATGGAAGAAGAGAGCGGAAGTCGCTGGAGCACGGTGCCGCTGAGCGCCATCAGGATGAAGATGGCGCCGACGATCAGATACCAGATCGTGTAATCCAATGAGCCCAGGCCCCCGCGCACCAACCACCGCATCGACCATGACGCATCCTCTCCGGCATTGAGTCCGGGTCGCCAAGGCGGCAAGTATGGAGCGATTCGCGTTGTTCCCCAATTGACACGGCAAGCGCCGGCCCGTTGGCAGCCGGCACCCCCGCTTCGGCCTACTGTGGGAGGGTCGAACGGACGTCAACGCCAAAGCGTCGGGGAAAACGAGATGAACGCCAAGCTGACCGCCGAAGCCGAAACCCTCTACCGGACCGCGGTGCGTTTGCAACGCGCCGGTCTGATCGTCGATCGCGCGGCGCTTTCGCCGGCCCATCGCCGCGCCGCGTTCGCGCTGCAATGTCTCTCTGCCGCCTGTGATGAAGCGCCGGTGACGAAGAAGCCGCAGATCGGGTTTGCGTATCCGAACGGGCGATAGGGGACGGAAGTCGAGAGCCGAAAGTCGACAGTTGAGAAAATAGTGGACGTGCCTACGGCGAGGAACCCTCACCCCAACCCCTCTCCCTGTGCGCAGGGAGAGGGGTTGGGGTGCAACCGGTTACCAGAATCGTGCCGTCTGCTTGCTGTTCACCATAAGAGCCGCTGCGAGTTGATTTCGATTTCGCACGACTTCGACAGAGCGTAGCGGAGGGTAAGAAGGCTGGGCGAGTTTGGGATCGGGACGCTACCTTACGCTCGCCGATGTTCAGGATGGAGATTGCCGGTCGGAAGGTGCGCACATGCCGGACAAGAGCAGGAATACTGAGACTGAGCACGCTGAGTCTGGGGCTGAAATCACACCAGAGGAGATCCAGAGCGCCCACCCCACCGAGCCTGCGGAGGGTGCACGCGAGCCGGGCGAGGACGCTGGTGATTTGCGCCCCCCTCATCCGAGCGATCCTGCCGAGGGTGAGCGGTAGGCGCCGGTCTTGCGATCGGCGTGGGGCCATTCAATGGACGTTGATTGAGGGAGACGAGATGAGCGACGATCCGCACGGAACGCACAACATCCCCATCGGCACCCCGGTGCGAGCCTTCGATGGCTCGACTCTGGGGTACGTTCGGGAGGTCCATCCCCACTACCTGCTGGTTGGGGAAGATGGGCAGCATACCGACCTGGAAGTGCCGGTTCACGCCATCCGCGGTTTCACCGAGGGTCAGCTTCAGGTCTCCGTCAACCGTGGCGCGGTAACTGAGGTCGATGACGAAGAAACCGCGCACCGGATGAGTCAGGAATAGCGGACGAACCGACCGATCGAGGATCGATTTGGCTCGGGGCGTGTTAGCCGGTCGTAATGCGCCCATCGCCGAACTTGGCGACGATCTCCACCTCGCCTCCCAACGCGCCGACATAGGCGCGGATGGTGGCGATCTCGGCGCGATCCATGTCGCCCCGCTCGTTGCGGGAGACCCGTGACTGCGACACGCCTGGCGTGTTGGCGACATCGGTCTGATTCCGACCCGACGCCTCCCGAATCTCCGCCAGACGCTGCGCCCGCACCTGCGCGAGGAGTAGGCGCGTGTGTTCCTCAATGCGGGCCTCATCGAGACGACGCGTCGCAAGAGCTTCAGCGCTCACCTCCTACTGCCAGCGTTGTCCATCGTTCCCCCAGAGCGTCCTCGCGGGTGACGCGGAATATGCGATTGCCTCGGTTGCGCAGCGCGCCAGGGGCGGCGTGGGAGAGCGCTGCTTATAGTCAATTCTTGTTATAGACAGCGCTCCAGCCACGTCCCACCCTTGATGGAGATCGGCTTTTCACCGGCGCCACTCAAGAGGTGTTTCATGGATCCTCGCCGTTTCGATGCGTTCGTCAAAACCCTCCATCGGACCGTCACCCGGCGTACGGCGATCATTGGGCTCCTCACGGGTCTCGTCGCGTCACTGGGCGCCGATCCGGACGTCGCCGCCAAGAAACGTAAAGGAAAAGGCAAAGGAAAAGGTAAGGGCAAAGGCAATCCGCAGCCGCCAACCGGGTGCTCACCCAATTGCGCCGGCAAAGCATGTGGCGCAATGGACGGCTGTGGTGGCGTCTGCCAAAGCGGAAGCTGCGATCCGGGCAAGAGCTGCGCCAGTGGTCAGTGCGTGACGAACACCGGTTGCCCGGGCCAGCTGGACTGCAACGGTGTCTGCCAAGGGTGCTGCAACCACGGCGATTGCCCAGGCAGCCTGTGCGACAACCGCACCTGGACGTGCGCGGGATCGTGTACGACGCACGAGCATTGCGCCGGCGCGGCCTGCGGGGCCGGCAAGAGCTGCAGTTGCCTAAATGGCGCCTGCATCCGCTGCGAGTCGAATCAGAGGCTCTGTCAAGGCGCCTGCGTTCCAGACCAAGCCTGCTGTCCCGACGAATGCCACGGCGGCAAGTCCTGCAGCGAAGGCGCAATTTCAGGGCAATGTACCTGCCCGCAGGGCCAGGTCGACTGCTCCGGTGATTGCAAGGAATGCTGCACCTTCAACGATTGCCCCGCACCCCTGAATAACTGCAGTGGGTACTCGTGCGTCGCCGGGAGGTGCAATTTCGTCAGCAATTGCTGAGGCAGAGGATGCCGTCCGGCAGGAGGGAGCGCGTGGCAGCCGCACTGCTCGTTCACGCGGTCGGCGAGTAACAATGCGGTTTGGCAGCGGGCTCGCTATCGGGCCGGATTCCTCGCGGGGAAACACTCTCCAGCGAGGCTCATCGGCACCTGCTGTTCCCTCTCGTTCGGTGCCGACAGCGCGAGAAATCGGTCTCTCCCCAGTCCTCCAGTACCGCTAGATACCGGTGAATTTCGGCACGTTCGTGACCACGTTGTGACAAGATCTTCCAATAC
>JACCXM010000057.1 GCA_013697005.1 Chloroflexia bacterium
GATCAGCCCGCCGATTTTTCCCATCTCCGTGGGCACGACGCGTAACCCGGATCCATCCCCTTCGCCCCAGATGAGGCGCTCGCTGGCGGTCGGTTTCAACTTGCGGTGGTGATTGAGCAGCGTCCCGTCCGGCCCCCACAGCAGCAACGTGCAATAGAGCGTGCCGGCGGATACCGGGTCACGCTCGATGAGCCCGACCGCGAGATGAATACCCAGCTCCCGCGCGGTCTCCGCCAGCCGTTCGGTCTCCGCGCCCGGCACGCTCACCGCGTTCTCGGCGTAGCGGCGGAAGAGGGCGCGCCCCTCCGCGCTGCGGCTACCGACGATGACCCCGAAGCTCAGCCCCCGCGGGTAGCCGGGAATAAACGCCTCCGGGAAGAGGACGAGCTTCGCCCCTTTCCCCGCCGCCTCCCGCGCCAATTCAATCGTCTTCGCCACCGATCCCTCACGGTCGAGAACAACGGAGGCGTCCTGCACGACGGCAACGTCGAATCCGGGGTCTTTGCGGGGTGACATGGCCGCTCTCCTCTCTGTCTCAATTCCGGGTCGGGGAAACAAAGCCCGAGTTGCTCCTCCAAACCGTTTGATCCTATCGTACTCCCGCCTCCCGCCTCCCGCCTCCCGCCTCCCGCCTCCCGCCCCGCGTCGCCGAGCCTGGGATGAGTGAAACCTCTCTCCAGCGCGCCACCGGCAAAAGATGGGATGAATGGTTCGTCCTCCTCGATGCCTGGGACGGCACGGCGCACACCCACACCGAGATCGCGCGGCACGTCATGGCATCGACGGCTGGTGGGCGCAGGGTGTCACCGTCGGCTACGAGCGGGCCCGCGGCATGCGCGCCCTCCACGAGCGGCCGGACGGTTTCTCCATGAGTGCCAGCAAGACCTTCTCCGTCCCGCTCGAACGGCTCTTCGCCGCCTTCGTTGACCCGGACGAACGCGAGCGCTGGTTGGATGGCGTGGAGCTGTGCAACCGCACCAACCAACCAGCCAAATCGGCGCGATGCGATGTCCTGCCGGGAGAAACCCGGCTCGTCGACGCCGCCGCGGTCGCCCACTGGAAAACCCTCTGGAAGGAGCAACTCGCCCGCCTTGCGATCTACCTCGCCGAGGTGACGGGGTGACGGGGTGTCGGGGTGTCGGGAAGCCGCGACACGCAATGCGTGCCATTCCGAGCGCTGTGACCAGGAAAACATGTGTCATTCCGAGCGCACGAGGAATCTCGGCCGCGGGCCGCGTCTGTTCGTGAACGACGAGATGCTTCGCTCCTGGGCTCAGAATGACACTCTGGTCGCGTCAGGGCGCGAGCGCTCGTTTTTCCCGACACCCTGTCACCCCGACACCCCGTCACCCCGTATCATCCCGCCCATGAATCAACCGATCACACGGAGGCGGGGATGATCGACGGAGCGGAAACATCGCTGCCGCGCGCGGCGGGCACGATCGTGGTCGGGGCGGGACCGGCAGGCGCCGTGCTCGCCGCGCGGCTGGCCGAGGCGGGCGAAGACATCCTCCTCCTCGAAGCGGGACCCGATTATGGTCCGCCCGGCAGCGGACGCTGGCCGGAACGCCTCCTCGACCCGACCCTGATGCCGGTCGAAGAACACTCCTGGGGCTACATCTCCGCCTGCCAGCACGGCACCCCGGACATGGCGCTGCAGCGGGCGCGGGTCATCGGTGGCTGTTCCGCCCACAATGGCTGCGCCGCCGTCTGGGGCCACCGCTCCGACTACGATACCTGGGCCGTGGAGAACCCCGGTTGGAGCGCCGCCGACGTGGAGCCCCTCTTCCGCGAGGTCGATACCCGTCTGCGCGTCCATATCCCCGCGCGCGAGGACCTCACCCCCTTCCACCACGCCGTGCTCGACGCCGCCGCAAACGCCGGCTACCCTTTCATCCCCGATCTCTCCAGTCTCGATCCCGAGTTCGGATTCGCCATCGGCCCGGTCAATATCGACCCCACCACGCGCGTCCGCTGGAACGCCAGCTTCGCCTACCTCGATCCGATTCGCGATCTGCCGAATCTGCGCATCGCCGGCGACACCCTCGTCGACAAGGTCACGCTGAGTGGAGGCCGTATCACCGGGCTGGAAGTCATCACACGTCTCGTGACGAATGCGCCACATGAATCTGCAATCCCGCCAGCCGTTCCTCCCTCTCCCATCGCAATGGGGCTAGGGGCAGAAGAGGGGGGCAGGAGGGTGAGGGCCCACATCGCCACCGAGCGCGTCATCCTCGCCGCCGGCGCCTATGGCTCGCCACTGATCCTGCTCCGCTCCGGCATCGGCGCCGCCGACGAATTGCGCGCGGCGGGGATCGATACCATGCACGATCTCCCTGGCGTCGGCCGCAACTTGCAGGACCACCCCGCGATCGGCGTCCACTACGAAGCCCGCCCGGAAACCATCGCAGCATTGGAGGCGTTCATCGCCGCCGGCGGGCTGCCACGGGAGGAGGGGACCATCGGACTCGCCCGCTCCAGTCGCTGCGAGGGACCGTACGACCTCCATCTCTACCCGGTCGCCTCCCACCCCTTCGCCGGCAAAGGGTGGCGCTTCCACATCTCGGGCGCGGTCATGTGCCCCGTTCGCGCGGCACCATCCATCTCAACCCGGATGCCCCCCGCGACCCCGCGGCCGCCCC
>JACCXM010000061.1 GCA_013697005.1 Chloroflexia bacterium
TCCCGGCCACCCCAGAAAAACTGAAACCAAGACTGACCATGGCCACAATGAGCTTGTTCACTGAACTTCTCCCCCGCGAGGACGCATGATGCTCCCCACGCCGCTGCTCCGGGTTCCGGCGCATGCCACCCCCGGAGCGCAAGTTCTTCCACCCACATCAACGCAAAAATGGGGACAACGGTTTCGCTTCAATCCGATGAAATCGCACCATTCAGCGCGTTTTGCCGCCGGTCGCGTCGCCGTTGAGTTCCGCAAGATCGATGCCCCGCAGTTCGAGAAGTGGGTCTCCCTCTGCCAACGCCGGTGCAATCCGCCCGATCGTCGCCTTCGCCTGGTCGCCATCGGAACATTCGGCGAGCACGAACTTCTGCTCCCAAGCGGCGGCGATGACGCGCGTGCACGGGTCGAACCTGGCGATTTGTTGATACCCGATGTGCGCCGACCGGGAAAGATTGACGAGAACTGGCCAATCGCTCTTGGTCATGATCCACATGATCGAGGGTCACCCCATGATGGCGTCGTACGCCCGCCCGTCGGAGCATTCTTTTAGCATTAAGCGTATGACGTGGGGTCTGCGGCGAAGCGATAGAGTTATTCAATAGGGATCGTTCCACGATGGAGCAGACACGGGAGGCCAGATGCAATCGCGCGCGTCCATCGTCATCATCGGGGCCGGTATCGTGGGGACGGCAGCGGCGCATTTTCTTTCTGACATGGGTTGGCGAGACATCGTCGTGGTCGAGCAGGGTCCCCTGTTTGCCGCCGGTGGCTCGACGTCGCATGCCCCCGGTATCGTCTTCCAAACCAATGGCTCGAAAACGATGACCGCCTTCGCCAGGGAAACGGTCGCGCTCTACGACTCGCTCGTACTGGGTGACGAGCCATGCTGGTATGGCGTGGGCAGTCTGGAAGTGGCGACAACTCGCGCCCGTTGGGCCGATTTGCATCGCAAGCTCGGGTGGGCGAAGAGCTGGGGTATCGAAGCGGCATTGCTGTCGCCGGTCGAAACCAAAACCAGACTCGATTTGATCGATGAATCTCGCATTCTGGGCTCCTACTACGTCCCGTCCGACGGTATCGCCAAACCGGTCGCAGCGGCCGAAGCGCTCGCGAAATCCGCGACTGGCGCCACCTTTCATGGCCGCACCGAAGTCGTCGCCATCGAGACCGCGCGGGGACGGGTGCAGGCGGTCGGAACTACCAACGGGCGGATCGAAACCGAGCACGTGCTCGTTTGCGCCGGAATTTGGGGTCCCCGCATCGGGCACATGGCAGGTGTGCCAGTACCCCTGACACCCGTCGAGCATCAATTGGCGTGGACCACCCCACTGGCTGAACTGGAGGGCGAAACCGCCGAAATCGTGCAGCCGGTGCTTCGCCATCAGGATCAGGACCTCTACTTCCGCCAGCATCGCGACACCTACGCGGTCGGTGGCTATGGTCATGAGCCGATCGTGGTAGACCCTCGCCACATCCGTGCTCACGCGATGTCTGACGACATCCCCTCCTCCAATCCGTTCGACCCCGTGGCATTTGCCCCGGCGTGGCAGGCGGCGGTGGAATTGATTCCCGCGCTCGGCCGGGTCGAGATCGCCAGCGCGATCAACGGCATGTTCTCGTTCACCCCCGACGGGTTTCCCTTGCTCGGGGAATCGGACCGGTTGCGCGGGTTTTGGCTAGCCGAGGCCATCTGGATTACCCACGCCGGTGGCGCGGCGCGCGCCGTCGCCCAACTGCTGACCAATGGCCGCTCCGCGCTCGATCTGCGCGAATGCGATGTCAACCGGTACGACGCCTACGCGACGGCGGATGGTTACGTTCGGGAGCGGGGCGCGCAGCAGTACCGCGAAATCTACGATGTGATTCACCCCTTGCAACCGCTCGAACAACCGCGCGCAATTCGACGCTCTCCGTTCTTCGCCCAGCAGCGCGACCTGGGGGCGGTCTTTTTCGAGAACCGTGGCTGGGAGGCGCCGCGCTGGTATGAAGCGAACGCGAATCTGCTCGATCGCTACGACGTGCCTCCTCGCACCGGCTGGGCGGGGCGCTTCTGGTCGCCGATCGCGGGCGCCGAACATCTCGCCACCCGCGAAGGCGCCGCGCTGTTTGACATGACGCCGTTGCCGAAAATCGAGGTGAGGGGTCCTTACGCGGGCGAATGGCTCGAGACAGTCACGTCCAACAAGGTCGCTCGCAAACCGGGAAGCGTGACCTACGCCTTGCTGCTCGATGAGGATGGAGGTATCCGCAGCGATATTACCGTTGCCCGCCTCGACGATGAGACATTCCAGATCGGGGCGAACGGTCCAGCGGATATTCCCTGGCTGACGCGCGCCCTCCCCGCGAGTACCGCAATACAGGTGCGGGACGTCACCGGCGCCCTGGCCTGCGTCGGGCTCTGGGGGCCGCGCTCCCGCGACATCATCACCCGCGTTAGCGGCGACGATTGGTCGAACGTAGCGTTTCCGTACTACACCACTCGCGCCCTGACTGTCGGGGAAGTGCCGGTGCGTGCGCTGCGTGTTTCGTACGTCGGCGAGCTGGGCTGGGAACTGTACACAACGCCGGAGTACGGCGCCCGCCTGTGGGAGCTACTGTGGGAGGCTGGCCAAAGCGAAGGGCTGATAACGGCAGGGCGAGCCGCATTCGATACGTTGCGATTGGAAAAAGGCTACCGGCTCTGGGGCGCCGACATGCATAGCGAGTACCGGCCGGAGGAGGCTGGGGTGGGCTTTGCCGTGAAGCTTGGCAAAGAGGCATTTAGCGGGCGGGACGCGTTGCGGCGTAGCGATCGTGAACCCGCGCGACGGTTGTGCTGCCTGCGGTTCGACGATCCCCGTGCGATCGTGATGGGCAAGGAACCGGTGTTCCACGGCGACCGGGTCGTTGGCTACGTCACGAGTGCCGGATTCGGGTTTTCGACCGGAGAGAGTCTCGCCTATGCCTATCTCCCCATTGCCTGCGCTATCGAAACGATGGCGCTGACCGTGGAATATTTCGGCGAATCATGTCCCGCGACGGTGGTGAGTGAACCGCGCTGGGATCCAGAAGGAGCCCGGCTCCGTGCATGACTTGCGACTATTCCGCGGGCAATGGATACACGGCGACACGTCTGACTTCGAGCGAAACGCCCTGCCCCCACAACCCAGCCTGAGCGTCCAGTGAGAGGTCGGTTGGCACGGGCCGGGTTCCAGAAACGACACGATCACCGTCGACTATCAATCGCAATCGATCGCCACGCATCTCCAACCTGTAGGTGCGCCAATCCTCGCCGGGATCGAACGGTTCTTCCGCGACGACGGGGTCGGCGTTGTAACCATCCTGCCAGACCGTGACATCGCTCAACCTGGCCCGGGACGCGTCCGTGTCGCACGGAAAGAGGAACCCTCCGCCGTACACCACACCGCTCTCGGCGTTGCCTCCTACCAGACCGAACGATTGGTCACAGACGGAATCCAGCAGACCGGTGACACGGATCTCGGCCTCGATGGCGAAGTTCGCATCCGGCGCCGGTGCCAGTTGCAACCAGGGCTCCGCGACAGCATTGCTGCCCTCATTCCGCAGAACCTCCCCGGAGGCGCTCCATGACCCTGAAGCGAGCGACGTGAACTCCTCAGCGCTAGACGCCGAAAACAACGCCTCGTCCTCGCTTGGGGCCACTGGAGGTTCATCCGTCACGGCCAGCAGGGCAGGGGTCGCGGTGACGTCAGGCGCTGGCGATGACGCCTCGACGGCAATCGGCGCTGTCGTTGCCGGGATTGCGGTTGGAGGCGCGGCGGGAGCGGTAGGTGTTTCTTGCAGAAAAGAGAGCGCCCGGGGTGTTGGTGTGAACGGCTGCTGGGCGCCAAGCGCAGGGCCTTCTCCCGCGGAACGGCCCACCAGCCAGACCAGTGCCACACTCGCCACCAACAGCAGGGTGATCGCGGCCGCGCCGGCCCCCGCCAAGGCGAGATCACGCCAGCCCGGGGTTCGACCGTTCTGATCCTGCTGCCGAGCCATGAGCCTTGCCTGTCGCCTTCCCGATTCCCCAGGTAGACCCCAGCCTACCGCCTGATGATCCCGGCGGCAACGCACGCCAGGCCTGGCATGAAAATCGGTGTGCTAGGCTACCGACTCTCGTCACACCGGATGAGGCCAGGCAACAATGACATCCCCCCAAGCGCAATACGTGCCAGTCAAGGCGATGACCATCGCCGGCTCCGATTCTGGCGCAGGCGCTGGCATCCAGGCCGATCTCAAGACATTCGCGGCACTCGATGTCTACGGGACATCCGTGGTCACGGCCGTTACGGCTCAAAACACGCGCGGCGTCTTCGCGGTGGCGGAAGTTCCGGAAGAAGTTATCGCCATTCAGATCGACAGCGTGTTCGAAGACATCGGGGCGGATGCCGTAAAAACGGGAATGCTTTCGGCGGCGTCGATCGTGGAAATCGTCGCCAGCAGACTGGAAGCGTGGGGCGTGGCGGCGCTCGTCGTCGATCCCGTCATGGTGGCAAAAGGCGGAGAGCCGCTGTTGCAACAGAACGCCGTCGCCGCGCTGAAGCAGCATCTGTTGCCGCTGGCGCTGGTAGTGACGCCAAACATTCCAGAGGCCGAAGTCCTGTCCGGAATCGCGATCGATTCACCCCGCGCGGCGCGGGATGCCGCGCGGGCGATCGCCGAGCTCGGGCCGCGCTACGTCGTCGTCAAAGGCGGACACCTGGCCGGGAACGCGACGGATATCGTTTACGACGGACAAACGTTCACCGCGTTCAGCGCCGAACGGATCGACACACAGAACACCCATGGCACCGGCTGCACCTTTTCCGCGGCAATCACTGCCCACCTCGCCTGCGGTCTGGCTCCCCTCGCGGCAATTGAGGCGGCCAAAGTCTGGCTCACCGGAGCCATTCGCGAGAGCTATGCGATCGGCGACGGGCATTCTCCAGTCAACCATTTTCATGCGATCGATCGCACGTCGCGCATCGGTAGCGGATTGACGTGACCGCCTTTCCCGACCTGCGCGAACGACTCGCGGTGTACTACGTCGCCGATCCCGAGCAAACGGAGCGGGACTTCCTGGCGTTGGTCGCCGCGGCGCTATCCGGTGGCGCCACCTCTCTCCAACTGCGCGCCAAACACATGAGCGGCCGTGAAATGTACGACCTGGCATTGCGGTTGCGCGATCGCTGCGCCGCGGCGGGAGCGCTCTTTTTCGTCAACGATCGTGTCGATGTCGCTATTGCCTCCAGCGCGGACGGGGTCCACGTTGGCGTGCATGATCTTCCGCTCCTGGCAACTCGCCGTCTGATCGGGCCGGACATGACCCTTGGCTACTCGCCACTGAATATGGACGACGCGATCGCGGCAAAAGCCGGTGGCGCGGACTTTGTGGGACTCGGGCCGGTATTCGGGACGGTGTCGAAATCTGACGCCCAACCAAAACTCGGACTCAGCGCACTCGCGGAACAGATCCAGGCCGCGAGACTCCCCTCGGTCGGCATCGGCGGCATCGACATCGACAACGCGGCCTCCGTGATCCGTGCCGGCGCCGACGGTATCGCCGTCATCAGCGCCATCCAACACGCCGACCATCCCCAGCAAGCGACGGAATCACTCCTACTCGCCGTCCAACGGGCCAAAGCCGACCGCGCATCCCAGGGCCAGTAGCCCCCCTGCGCACAGGGAGAGGGGTTGGGGTGATGGTTTCTCAGGGGTGAGGGATTCCCCCTCAATATTCGATCTCATCGGGGATCCACAGGCAGGCCCTCAGATCGACCCGATGCGGCTCCACAAACGGCACCCCTTCGTCCATCAGCAGCTCCGCCATGACGTCGGGATGGCCCCAATGCCAGCCGCCACTCAGAAACCCGTCACGATTGACGACGCGGTGACAGGGAAGACTCGCTTCTAACGGGGCGATGTTCAATGCCCAACCAACGGAGCGGGCGCCATTGGGTTTGCCCAAGGTGTGCGCAATGGTTCCATAGGTGGTCACCCGGCCAAGCGGAATCTGAGCGACCAGGGCGAAGACACTCGCGTAAAAAGCAGCTCGTTTGCTGCTTGGCTCTTTGGCGGGTGATGGGTGTCCCGTTAGGTTGGTTGCGCCGGATGCTTCGCGCATGAGCCGATGGTAGCATCGGTGGCAGTGCGTATCGGGAGATTGACGTCGATGGATTCGGTCTGCGTTTTTTGTGGTTCTCGTGATGGCAACAATCCCGCGTATCTGGCCGCGGCCTGGGACACCGGGACGGCAATCGCCCGCCGGGGATGGAAACTCGTCTACGGCGGGGGCCACGTCGGGTTGATGGGCGCCCTGGCCGATGCCGCCC
>JACCXM010000063.1 GCA_013697005.1 Chloroflexia bacterium
CCCCGGCATTTCCCTTCCGTTGTCCGGCTGCCGGACACCCCGTTGTCGCCTGGGTTCCCTGGGCGAGGAAAGGAGACCCCCATGGGACGCATCATCGTCGCCAACCGTCGTGGCCACCAGGTCGTGGAGTGGACCACCACCGATACCGATGAGGCCCGCGCCACGGTCGTCGAGGCCGAGCGGATCCTGCGCGAGGCGCGCGCGGCCGGCTGCGCCATCGCGAAAAAAGTCGATGGCGTACACGTGCTCGACCGGGGAGCGTTCGATCCCGCCGCCGAGGAATACCAGATCGTCGCCCCGATCGCCGGCGGCTGAGAGAAACCCTCACCCCCTTGCCCCCTCGCCCTGTGTCCAAGTGCGGCAGGGCGAGGGGGAAAGTCCTGATGCGAGGCGGGCGCCGCGTAGTGGCAACATGTCTGGCGAGCGCCGCGGATGACGATGTGGATTGTTGAAACCTGCCGGCGCCTGCGCGACTGGCTGCGTCAGGAAGCGGACGAGCCGCTGGCGGGCTTCGGGCACGGCGCCCCGCCGGATACCGAAGATGACGGCGTGGAACGACCCTGGCGCTACCGCTGGGATCACCTGCCGAAGCGCAGCGCGGGTTTCGCGTTCTGCGATCGCGACTACGCCCAGGCACGGGAGCGCGCCGAAGATGTCGCCCGCTTGACGCTCGGCGACGAGGTCTGGAAGCGAGCCCAGCGCGTGGGCTACGTCGATCTACCGTCGCGTCGATTTCCCGGCGTCACCTACCGCCTGCGGATTGGACGCCGCATCGAGGTGCGCTGCGCGCCTGGGGTGAATGCGCCCTGGAGTCAGCCCTTTCTCTGTATCAACCCGACCTACCCGTTGCCGGAAGCCGAGTTCTTCGCCCACCTCTATCTGTATGCCCGCGACCACGAGGACGAGCTGATCCGCGTGGCCGCGCCGCAACCTTGGGATCAGGCCCTCGGACGCACGTTCTGACATCAACCCGGTCCACGACGGACCCGCCAAGTCGTTCTTCCGCGGCCAGCGCCACGACAACGACGCCAAGACCTGCGCGACGATCGGCGTCCAGTTCCACCGCCTCGCCGTGCCGGAGGACAGCGTCACGATCTGAACGTGATCCGCCACCGAGGTTGACGCTGTCATTCCAAAGAACAACGTGTCATTCCGAGGAACGAGGAATCTCGGCTCAATGCCGCGTACGTTCGCGATGGATGAGATTCCTCGCCCGTGGGCTCGGAATGACACATTTCCCGTGTCGCGTCGCTGCGTCGTACACCGTCGTGGACAGCGGGTAGCACCGGCCCTGTGTCCAAGCGCGCAGGGCGAAGGGAAAAGCCCCTCGCCCCCTGGGGGCCGCGCAGCGGCCGACACCCCGGAGCGAAGCGGCGCTCCGCTCCCCCTTCAGTGGCATCTCCAGGCAACGGTGTCATTCCGAGCGGCAGCGAGGAATCTCGATCTGCCCCGAACCTCCGCGGTATTGAGACGAGATTCCTCCTTCGTCGGAATGACACGACTACCGTCGGCATGACACGGGTGCGTGGACGGTGTAGTGAGGGTCGTGGGGTCATGGGGTGATGCGGTGGTGGGACGGGTGAACATGCGCTGGCACGATGCTGGCGTGATACTGTTCCGGCACGCTATCGCGCCGGCTGTGGCGGGATGCTGACCGCCTATACTTCGTCACCTTACGATCCTATGACCCCGTCACCCTCGGAGGTTCCCATGAGCGACGAATCGATGCGTTCCGGGCAGGTTTCCTCGACACCCGAGGGCGGTCCGCCCGCTGTCGGAGCGCCCAGCGCCGAACCGGGCGCCGGTCAGGTCTTTGCCACCCCGGAGGCCGCCCCCCTTGGTGAAGGTCAGGATCAGGAGTTGGCGCCACCGACCTGGCGCGAGCACATGGACGGTCCGGTGCTCGGTATGGACGAGGGTTCGCGCGGGGTCCGCGAGGAGATCGCGCGGGATGAGCCGGACCCTGCCCGCTCGGCAGCCGCCAACGAGGAGCTGCGCCAGTGGCCGCCGTATAGCGGCAAACCGGTCAGCGAGGTCAAGTGGGACGCCCTCCGCTACGCCGCCCCGGTCGTCGCCCAGGCCGAGAAGCTCGGCATCAAAGCGATCGATTTCACTGGGCGCGGTCTCTCCAAACTGGCCCGCTATCTGGAGACGCGGCGTCAGGAGCGAGACGAGCAAAAGGAGCGCTAGCGCCGCTTTTTCCGTCCCCCTCTCAATCGTTAACACCGGTTTGACGTTCCCTCCGCCCTGACCGTATCATGATCGCGGGTGGGGTAGGCGTGGGCCACGGGATGGTGGCCCCTTTGGGCACGTGCGCCACAAAGAGCAACGCCGTACCGCGCTCACGGTCAATGCACACACCCCCGGCAACGGGGCTGGTGTTTCACCCGCCGCGTGCCGCTTTCGGGCGCGCGCGTCACAACCACATATGTCAGGGATGCCGATGAACACCCAGAACATCATCCTCGGCGTCCTCGAGGCGATACTCGTCGTCGTTGCCACCTTTTTTGCGACCCGGTGGTACCTGGAAGGCCGCGCTGACTCTCATGCCCGCAAGGTCCAGGCGGAAGCCGACCGTGTGCTGGAGGAAGTCGAAACCAGACGACGCGATGCCGCTCTCGAGGCGAAAGACGAGACGATCCGCCTGCGCGCGGAGCTCGACCGCGAGATCACGCAACGACGCAAGGAAATCGAGCGCATCGAGCGCCGCGTCGAGCAAAAAGAAGAGTCGATCGATCAGAAAACCACCGCCCTCGACGGGCGCGAGCAGGATCTGCGCCGGCTCGATCTGGAGACGCAGCGCTCCCGCGAAACCTGGGAGACCGAGCGCGTCCGCAAACAGACCGAGTTCGAGACCGAGCGCGCCAAGCAGCAGGCCGATCTCGATGCCGCGCGCGACCGCCACCTGCAGGAGCTGGAGCGCGTTGCCGGGCTGACCGCCGATCAGGCGCGCGACGAGCTGGTGCGGGAGGTCGAGGAGGAGGCGCGCGGTCTGGCCGCGCGGCGGCTGCACGAGCTCGATCTGGAGCTGCGCGAAGAAGCGGACAAGCGCGCCCGCCGGGTGCTGGCCACCACCATCCAGCGTATCGCCTCCGATTACGTGTCGGAGTCGACCGTCTCGGTGATTCCCCTGCCCTCCGATGATATGAAGGGCCGCATCATTGGCCGCGAGGG
>JACCXM010000071.1 GCA_013697005.1 Chloroflexia bacterium
CCAGAAACCCGTCGAGACACGCGTCAAAGGAAAGCGCGCGGCTCTGCTCGCGCAGCTTGTAGGCGGGAACGGTGTGCAATGTCACCCGCGTCAGCGCTCCAAACAGTCCCAGACTGAGTGACGCCGCGCGCAGCCGCGCCGGATCGGCGCCGTCGATCGTGACCAACGCGCCGTCCGCGTCCATCATCTCCACCGCGCGCACCATGGAGGAAAAGCTGCCATGCCCGCGGCCGGTGCCATGCGTTCCAGTCGAGACCGCCCCGGCGATCGCCTGGCGGTCGATATCACCCTGGTTGGCGAGGGCGCGGCCCCGCGCCAGCAACGGCTCCCCCAGATCGTAGATGCGGGTTCCCGCCCAGATCGTCGCCGCGCCCGTCTCGGTATCGATGGTCTCGATCCCGGCGAGCAGCGAGCAATCGAGCAGCGTGCCCTCGGTCGCGCAGAGTGGCGCGAAGGAGTGTCCCGCCCCGGCCACCCGCACCCTCTCCCCCCGCCGCGCCGCCTCCACCACCGCCGCGCGCAACTCATCGAGCGACGTGGGTTGCACGACCACCCTGGGAGTGGCCCGCACATTTCCCGCCCAGTTCGTCCACGGTGCGGTGTCTGTCGTCGTCACGGAGCCTCCACGATACATGCGTCCGATTCCCCATGACGCCACGCTACCACGCACCTGAGGAGGCTGCTTCGTATACTCCGGACCGGAAGTCGAGAGTCGGAAGTCGAGAGTCGGAAGTCGAGAGTGACGGGTGCGTGGTTTTCTGAACTCCAAGTCTCACAACCCGTAACCCCTATCACCCCATCACCCTATGACCCTATCACCCCTCGGAGGACCCATGCCCGGCGATCTCCTGCTCGTCAATGGCCGTATCCGCACCATGGACCCGGCGCATCCGGCGGTCTCTGCCGTCGCCATCCGGATGGGGCGGGTCGTCTACGCCGGAGATGATGCCGGGGCCAAAGCGGCCGCGGCGCCTGGATCGCCCGCGATCGACCTCGCCGGGCGCACCGCGACACCCGGGCTGAACGATGCCCACGCCCACCCGATGTCGGTCGGCTTGGCGCTGCGCGATCTCGATCTCTCCCCGGAGCGGCACGCCGCCATCGCCGATCTGCAAGGGCTCGTGCGCGAGGCGGTCACCGCGCGCCCCCCAGGGACGTGGATTCTCGGACGCGGTTACGACGACGCCCGTCTCGCCGAGGGGCGCCACCCGACCCGCGCCGATCTCGATGCCATCGCGCCCGATCATCCGGTGGTGCTGATCCGCATGTGCCACCACATCGGCGCCGCCAATTCCGCCGCGCTGCGTCTGGCCGGCGTCAACCGCGACACCCCCGATCCCGGCGACGGGCGCTTCGACCGCGACGAAGGGGGCGAGCCGACCGGTGTGCTGCGCGAGGGGGCGCTGACCCTCGTCCGCGCCGCGATGCCGGAACCGGACGAGGCGGCGATGATGAGCGCGTTGGAGGCGGGAGGCCGCGAATTCCTGCGCCAGGGTGTCACCAGCACCGTCGAGGCCGGTATTCGCGACCCGCGCGAGATGCGCGCCTATCAGCGGCTGCGCGAGCACGATCGCCTCCCCGTGCGCACCTACCTGATGATGATGCTCGACGAAACCCTCGAGGATCTCGTTTCGCTCGGGATGCGCACCGGATTCGGCGACGAGTGGCTGCGTATCGGTCCGGCCAAGCTCTTCAGCGACGGCTCGATCGGTGGCCGTACGGCCCGCATGCATGCGCCCTATGAGGGCGAGCCGGACAATCATGGACTCTGGATGATGCCGCCGCAGGAGCTCAAGGCGAAGGTGCGCCGCGCCCACGACGCCGGGTTCCAGGTCGGTATCCACGCCATCGGCGACGCCGCGATCGATCTCGTGCTCGACGCCTACGCGGAGGCGCAGGGGGCCACCCCGCGCCCCGATCCCCGCCACCGGATCGAGCACTGCTCGATCGTGGACGACCGCATCCTGGGCCGTATTCGCGATCTCGGTGTGATTCCGATTCCCGGCACCGCGTTTTTGCGTCATTTCCGCGATGCCTACATCAACAACCTCGGCGAATGGCGGATCGGGCAGGCGTATGGCATGCGCTCCTTCGCCCGCTTCGGGATCACCGCCGCCGCCTCGTCCGATGCCCCGGTGGTGCCGGTCAACGCGCTGGCCGGATTGCGGACGATGGTGACCCGCCGCGATATCCTGGGCCGCCCCTGCAACCCGGAGGAAGCGATTCCCCTGGAAGACGCCCTGCGCGCCTACACCGTCCATGGCGCCTACGCCTCCTTCGAAGAGGGGATCAAGGGCATGCTGCGCCCCGGTCTGCTCGGCGACGTGACCGTTTTCGAAACCGATCTCTTCGCCGTCGATCCGGACGACCTGGCGACGGTGCAGGTCGATTACACGATTGCTGACGGGAATGTGGTTTACAAGCGGGAGCCGGTCAGCCGCTAGGCCGGCCGCTTCGTTCGCTCCCCGCCGCCTTGCGGTACGAGATGGTTGCCGCCTCCCCAGCTTCTCGAGATCAATCGTTGTTGGTTGGAGCCTGGGGTCACGGCGGGGCATGTACCACCGGACGCGCGATCGAGGGTGCGCTTGATCTTGGCTCGCAGGCGTCGATCGACTTGCCAGCTGTCTGGCTCGCTTGGTTCGACCGCTGGCTGCGCGGCGTCGCAAGCGACGCTATGCCTCCCGTTCGCTATTTCGCCATGGGCGTGAATGCCCGGCGCTACGCGGATGCCTGGCCACCGAGCGATGCCAGCGAGCAAGCATTTTATCTCGCTGCGGACGGATCGCTTTCTGCCGAACCACCCACGACATCGTCCAGCCGGTCATTCGACTTTGATCCGGCAAGTCCAACACCCAGTATCGAGCACCTCTCATCGGACCCTCTCGACGATTGGTCACCGCGCGATCTGGGCTTCCTGGAACGCCGGTCGGATGTCCTGGTTTACACCGGTGAGCTGATGGAAGATCCGCTCGAGATTGCCGGACCGGTCCATCTCCTGTTGCAGGCATCGTGCAGTGCTGCCGATACGGATTTCGCGGGCATCCTCGCGGACGTCGATCCGGATGGTCGGGCGATCTTTGTTAGCCACGGCATTCTGCGCGCATCGTTTCGGGAATCATTGTCCAACCCGACGCCACTCGTGCCGGGCGAACGCTACAGCTTACCGATCGAGATGGCCGATCTTGGGCACGTCTTTCTCCCAGGCCATCGGCTCAGGTTGATCGTTACGTCGTGCCTCTTCCCGTATTACCATCCGAATCCGAACACCGGGGCGAGCTACGGTGAGGAGAGAGAAGGCGACTACGCGGTCGCCTCCCAAACCGTCTTTTCTAACCCCACGCGCCCCTCATGCCTGACGTTCTTCGTTCGATCCGCCGTGAGCAGCTAGTGGTTTGCTCATGGAGCATACCTTCTACACCAAGGGATTTGCCCGCATCGCACCGCCTGCATCTCTGACAGAGCCGTACATGGTACGTCCCCCATTCGCATGGTTTCCTCATTGTCGCGGCCGGAACCGCTCCGCTCCGGCCACCGCTTGAGCGCAAAGCCGAGGTTGAAGCCGAACTCCATGCTCTCCCTACTTGACGGCGCCCATCGTCAGACCGCGCACCAGGTGGCGCGAGACGATGGCGGCGAAGACGACGACCGGCAGCACGATCAGCGTGCCGGTGGCCATCATTGCGCCCCAACGCACCCCGAACCCGGTCATGAAGTTGGCCGCCTCGACCGGGGCCGTCTTGGCTTCCGCCCGCGTCAGCACCAGGGCGAAAAGGAATTCGTTCCAACTGAACACGAAACAGAGGATCGCCGCGACCACCAGACCCGGAATCGCCAGCGGCAGGACAACCGTTCGCAGCGCCTGCCACTGGTTGGCTCCATCGACCATGGCCGCCTGGTCGATATCGCGCGGAATGGCCCGGAACTGGTCGATGCAGAGCCAGATGACGAGCGGGATATTGAAGGTCAGGTAGGTCAGAATCAGCACCCAATGGCTATCAAGCAGCGACAGATCGCGCGCCAGCAAGAAAAACGGCAAAGCGACGACGATCGGCGAGATGAAGCGGTTGGAGATGATCCAGAACCACAGACTCGCCTTGCCCCGGAAATCAAACCGGGCCATGGCGTAGGCCGCCGGGGTGCCCAGCAGCAGCGCCAGCAGCGTCGATAGGCTGGCCACGATCAAGCTGTTGCGCAGCCCCTTGGTAACGGCCCCTTCGGCGAAGACTTCGCGATAGTGGTCGAATGTCGGCTGGAAGACGAAGACCGGCGGCATGGCGAAGGTTTGATTCGCCGTCTTGATCGACGTCGAGACCATCCAGTAGATCGGCACCAGAATGAAAATCGCCAGCACGACGATCGCCACCAGTTGCGCCACGTCGGCAACCGGGTGGCTCGACCATCGCCGCGGCGGTTGCGCCGGGATGGGACCAGAAGGAACCGACGGCGAGGTTGCGCTCACGACTCGATCTCCCGGTAGAAGATGCGGATGTACGCCTGGGCAAGGACATTGCACATTATCAGCAGCAGGATCGCCTGCGCCGAGGCCAGACCCATGTCGAAAACACGGAACCCGACCCGTTGCACGTAGACACTGACCAGATCGGTCGAGACCCCGGGGCCGCCCCGCGTCAGGACGAAGACCATATCGAACAGTTTGAGAATATCGGCGGTACGGATGATGAGCACCGCGGTCAACCCGGGCAGAAGGTACGGGAGCTGCACGTGCCGGAATGTCTCCCAAGCCCGGTTCGTGTCCAGCCGCGAGGCTTCGATGATCTCCGCCGGTACCGATGTCAGCCCGGACATCGCCACCAGCGCAACAAAGGGGAGCCACTGCCAGGTATCGGTCAGCGCGATCGTCGCCATTGCCGCATTCGCGTCACCCAGCCAGTTGATTGGGCCGACGCCTATCAGTCCTAGCGCCCAGTTGAACAATCCGAAATCGCGGTTGTAGACGAGCCGGCCAATCAGACCGACCACTGTCGGCGTCGTCGCGATGGGCAGCACCAGGAGGACGCGGGTGATACTCGACAGCCGCCGCCAGCGCGTGCTGGTCAGCAGCAAGGCGATGGCAATCCCGAGAATAATCTGCGCCGGCACGGTGTAGAGAAAAAAGAGCCCGGTCCGCGAGAGAGCGGACCAGAACAAGGGATCCCGCAGCGCCGTGGCGTAATTGGTGAACCCGACCCAGGGCGTTCCCA
>JACCXM010000224.1 GCA_013697005.1 Chloroflexia bacterium
CTCATGGCCACCGGGCTGGCATTCGCCCGCGATCCCGCCAAGATCCTCGCCCAGGAAGCGACACCCTCTTCGCAGCCCCTTTTCACGGGCGAAACCTTCGTCGGGGAGACCAGCGATCCGGAGACAATTGTCGCCATCGTCCTGGGCGAGGTGGCCGGGGCAGAGCCACGCGCGGCGCGAGCCTACCTCTGCAATGGGTTGCTGCGGACCATCGACGTCTGGTTTTTGGGGGAGGCCGATGGCGACCAGTTGACCCTCGCGTCGGACGACGGAAGCCAGCTCAGCGGGGTGCTCAACGCGGCGGGGATCGGCGGCGGGGCCACACTCGGGGACGGCACGAGCCTGCTCTTCACCGCGCCACCCGCCAGCGGGCTGGCCGGGCTCTACACGGTCGCTATGCTGCCCGACGGACGGATGGCAGGTGAGTCGGCGAGCGGCGGCACGCTGGTTGGCGCGCTCGCGGCGGACGATGTCCAGGACGGGGAGCGTTTCCCGTATGACGTGCTGGTGACGACGCCGGAGGGCGAAACGGCACCGCTCACGATCTCCACGGCGACGAACGAGGAGGCGGAGTTCCGGACCATCCTGCTGTCCGATGGGCGAGGCCAGGGCCAGGGCAAGACCAAGCGCACGAGGGACTGGACCGATCCCACGCCTGAACCTTAGCCCAGACTCGTCGTGGGAGCGCCGCGATTTCCACAAGCGGCCAGTGCAGGAACCCATTCGCTGGTAGAGCTTTTCAGGAGAGTGACACCCACACGGTGGCACTCTCACACGTTGTCATTCCGAGGAACTGCAAGTTGCACGAGGAATCTCGTCCGTCCCGCACACTCGCGCGGCAGAGTCGAGATTCCTCGCGTCCGCTCGGAATGACACCGGGCTGGCCGCCTTTGGCGCGGTTCAGGCCACCGGTGTGGCGGCCACCGGTGTGGCGGCCACCGGTGTGGCGGCGACTGGAGTCCCGGTCATGCCCATCATCGGTTCGGCCACGATGCCGCAGGCGTAGCGCGCGCCGCTGTCGCCGCTGGGTTGGGTGGTGAGATCGTCCATGCCTTCATGAATGATGATCGCCGTGCCGTCCTCGTCGTAGACCGAGGTGGGTCCGCTGCCGAGGGTGTAATCGGTCGTCGCGAATTCGACTTCAGCCAGACCATTCTCGCCGGCGGTGAGATTACCGAAGTCGCCGGCATGATGCTCGTCGTCCTCCGGGCCGCCGTGCATCATCGCGGTCGGGTTCCAGTGGTCGCCCGCCGAGTCGAACGGTTCGGCGCCGTCCGCTTCACAGACCCCCATCTCGTGGAGGTGCCACCCATGCTCGCCTGGGTCGAGACCCTCGACGAGGAGAAGGAGCGTGACTCCATCGGCGTCCTCGCTGAACGTGGCGAGACCGACCGCGGCGCCGCTGGCATCGATCAGTGGCACGTCGAACGCGGCCATGGCCATCGGTGTTGCCATCGGGGTGGCCATCGCAGTGGAGCCGGCCGGGGTCGACTCCTGCGCGACGGCGACAAGGGCGGCGGGCATCGTCAGGACCGCCCCGATGAGGGCGGCGATGAGCGTTCGCACGATTTTCAGGTGAGGCATTAGGAGCTCCTTTCGGGCGATATCGCGTTCAGGCTGTCGGGGTGGCGGCGCCTGACGCAGCGGCGTCAAACGATTCGGTGAGCCGGCCCGCCGCCTCGGCGACGGCGTCGTTCGCCTCGTCGACGAGTGCGCCGAGTCCGAAGAACTCGTGGGTGACGCTTTCGTAGAGGGTGTAGGTCACGTCGTTGCCGGCCGCTTCCAGGGCGTCGGCGTACTGCCGGCCCTGTCCCAGGAGCGGATCGATTGCGGCGGCGATGATCGTGGCCGGGGGCAGCCCGCTCAGATCGGTGGCCAGCAGTGGTGACGCCGAGGGATTCTGGCGGTCCGCCTCGCTGGGAACATAGAGATCACCGAAGTACTGGAGGAGACCGGCGCCCAGCGGCTTGGCGAGCGCGAATTCCTCAATGGTCGCGGCGCCTTCGCCCTCCGGGGCGAACGTGGTGACGGGGTAGACCAGCAACTGATGCACCGGCATGATGCCGCCCTGATCCCGCGCCAACAGGCAGGTCACGGTGGAGAGATTGCCGCCGGCACTCTCGCCACCGACCGCGACCTTCGCCGGATCGCCCCGGAACTCGCTGGCGTTTTCGGCGACGTATTGGAAGGCGAAGTAGGCGTCGTCGGCGGCGGCCGGGAACGGGTTCTCCGGCGCCTGGCGGTACGCGACCGAAACCACCACGCAACCGGCCGCATTGGCCAGCGCCCGGCAGGAGGAGTCGTAGGTGTTCAGGTTGGCGATCACCCAACCGCCGCCATGGAAGTAGACAAGCACCGGGAACGGTCCGGTCCCTTCCGGGGTGTAGACACGGGAGACGATATCTCCATTGGGTGTCGGGATGAGGGTGTGCGTCACACTGAGCACGAGCTCCTGGGCCGGATCGCCGCGCTTGGAGAGCAGCGAGAGGGCGGCTTCGGCGGGCAAGGGGAGCTGGCGCGCGTTGAAGGGCGGTTGACTCTCGATCGGGATCGGGCTGAGATTGGTCAGCTCGTCCAGGACTTCCTGCATCTGGGCAGTAGGCATACCCGCCGCCATGGGCGTGGCGTCCTGGGCGCGCATGGGGCTGGCCGCGCGGGTGATACCGCTTCCCGACAGCGCCAACGCGCCGCCCGTCATCGCCGCGCCCACAACGAGTCCGCGGCGAGACAACCCGCTCGACCCGGTTCCAGACTCTATCGACTCCTCGGTCGTCGTCACAAGTTCATCCTCCCTGGAACGTGGTTCTCCATCGTTCCTGCATGGCCGTCGCTCTCTCCACATGGTGCTTGCTGAATAGCGATCTCCGCGGCCCCCAACACGACGCTGGCGTACACGGATTGGCAATCCGCAAGAGCAGTGCCATGTGGACAAATGGCTGAAACGATGGGTTTGAGGAAGCAATCGCGAAAGTAGCACGTGCTACATACCATCACGGTATTTGCGGTTCTCAGGGTCCGCCGACGCTGCCTGTAACAAACACCCCCGCCCCGTTACTGAGCCTGGGAGAGGCACATGGGTCAATTAGAGTAACCGGCGCTTCGCGCAAGGAGGAGAAGCCAGACCAGATGGTGGATTGTTGCCTCGTCACGCTCATTGTCAATCGTCAACCTTAAGATTCCAAGGAGAAACCAATGATGAACCCCATTCTTTCGATCCAGCAGCATCGGCGTGGACTCCTGCTGTCCAGCGCGGGGCTCTCCGCCGGTCTTATGATCGGTGGCAGTGGTACGCGGCGCTCGGTTGCCGCGGCGCAGTCGAGCACCTTCGCTACTGGCGAGGGGGCGGTCTTCGTCGGTACGAACCACAACAACACGTCCGATCCCGCTCAGCCCGCCAATCAGATCGCGATGTATCTGCGCACTGAGAACGGTCAGCTCACCCTGGTCGACTTCTTCGCCACCGGTGGTCAGGGTTCCGGCCCGAGTCATCGCTTCGCGGGCGACGGTCTGGGCTCCGGGAACTCGGTGCGCCTGAGCAAGGACAATCGCTGGTTGTTCGTCACCAACGCCGGGAGCGATACGGTCTCGGTGATGGAAGTGTTGAGCGACGGACTGCAGCTCATCACTGTCGTCCCCACCGGCGACGGCGCGCAGGGTCATCGCTTCCCGAATAGCGTCACCCAGTACGAGGATCTGGTCTACGTGCTGAACTCGGCCGACGAGGGCAGCATCACCGGCTTCCGGCTTTCGGAGTCCGGTCAGCTCACCCCGATCGCGGACTCAACGCGGATGCTCGATGCCAATCAGGATCGGTTCGCCCCCGACCCGCTCGCCAATCCGACCCAGGTCGAATTCACGCCTGATGGCTCCAAGCTGGTCGTCACGATCAAGGATGGACCGGTGGCGGGCGCCGTTCCCGAGTTCACGCCGACCGGTCCCGGCCGGGTGCTGGTCTGGAGCGTGGCTGAAGACGGGATTCCCGCGGCCGACTACGTGCAAACGGACTTCGATAACCGGGGGCCGTTCGGCTTTTCGTTCAGCAAGGACGGCCATCTGCTGGTTGCCGAATTTGTCGGTGGCGGGATGGAGACGATCGACGGGATGGAGACGCTGACCGCTGCCGCCGGCTCGTATCAGATCAACGAGGACGGCAGCCTGACCGCGATAACCTCCGCCGTGGCCGATCACCAGATCGACACCTGCTGGCTGGTGAATAACGGCCAATACGCCTACGGCACGAACTACGCGTCGGGGACGGTCTCCAGCTTCACGATCGGCGACGACGGCAGTCTGACGCTGCTGGAAAGCGTGGCCGGTGAAACGAATGACCCGGGGAACATGCAAGGAACGACCCCGCTCGACGCGCGTATCAGCCAGGATGGGCGGTTCCTGTACGCCGTGTTGCCGGGAGCGGGTATGGTCGGCGCGTGGCAGATCGCCGAGGACGGCAAACTCTCCAAACTGGGCGAGTTCGCCGGTTTGCCGCAGACGGTCGACGGCGACCACGCGGTGTTCGATTTCAGTGCGGGCGGCAGTCCCGCCGGGATCGAGGCGATCTAATCGTCTCGCGCTGACAGGGTGCTGAACGAAGGAGTGCTTCGGCGGACCCCGCCGGAGCACTCCTTTACCGCGCCGTCCTCACCCGGTCTTCCGCTCAGTTGTCCGCTGCCACCAGGCGAAGCTCCAGCCGATCGCCGACCTCCGCGCTGGCGAGCGGGCCGACGGCGGCGACGACGAAGATGGTCCGGTCCCAGATGCTTGGTTCACCTGCGGTGGCGGCGGGACGCGAAGCCCACACGGCCTCGATCCGCAAGGCCACGACCGCGTCGGACGCGGGATCGACGAGCACCTCGTGGACGCGTAGCTCGTTGTAGTCTTCGCCCGCCGCGGTCTTTTCATCCGTCACGTTGCTCTCACCTCCACGCGATGTATCCGTCCCGACGTGTTTCCACTCCGCCCCGGCCTCCTGCCGGCGCCGACT
This sequence comes from Chloroflexia bacterium, assembly GCA_013697005.1. Classification (GTDB taxonomy): domain Bacteria; phylum Chloroflexota; class Chloroflexia; order Thermomicrobiales; family UBA6265; genus JACCXM01. The sequence goes on from JACCXM010000224.1 coordinate 4,982, forward strand.
CCGTCCCACACCGGACTTCCGACTCACGACTCAACATGCGGCGGATCGATGGGTTTGGACTCGGGCGACCCGCGTTGCCGCAGGAAGATGGACAGCACGACCAGGACGGCAACCGACAAGAACTCGCTCTGCCAGTTCTGCATCGACTCGAACCAGAAGCGGGCGCTCCCCATGTACGTGATGATCGATACCGCCGCCTCTCCGCGCAGCGCCCGCTCGGCACTGACATCCCGGGCGCCGCCGGCAGCGTGGAGCACAATCGAGATCAGGAAAAGTCCGAAGAGCGCGAGCGTCAGGGAGTGTTCGTAGAGACGCAGGACAAGACCGCCTCGCCTGACCGGCCATGGCACGTCGGCGTGCCCCTGCGATCTGGCGTCGATCTCGTCTGGATCGTCGGGTCCCTTGGCCACCGCCGATCCCTTCTGGAACAGGAAGACCGTGAGGATGACCAACGCCCCCATCTGGAGGAATTCGCTCTCCCAGTTCTCGAAAACCGCCTCGATGAAGTGGCCAGTCTGCAGGTAGGCCCCAGGTCCGATTACAGGCTGCGCTTGAGCCACCTGCTCCTGGTTATAGACCCGGAACCCCGTGACCCCCTGAACGACCAAGCAGGCGATGAACAGACCGAACATCACCAGCGTCAGGTCATTCTCGCGCAGAAAGCGTCGCACGGCTCTCTCCCTGCTCTCTCCCTCCCGAGACCGCACCAGCACGGCGGCCC
>JACCXM010000110.1 GCA_013697005.1 Chloroflexia bacterium
ACCAGACATCGCCCGCGTAGCCGGCCAGGCGCCCGCTCTCCAGCGCCCGCACCACGGCGTCGCGATCGCAGATTTTGCCCCGCGCCGTATTCACCAGGTAGGCCCCGCGCTTCATCGTGCCGATGAGCTCGTCGTCGAACAGGTGCTCCGTCTCCGGGTGGAGCGGCGCATTGATCGTTACCACGTCGCAGACCGGGACCAGCGAGGCCGCATCGGGGTGGAAGGTGAGCCCCAGCTCGCGCTCGACCGCCTCCGGCAGCCGGTGGCGATCGGTGTAGTGCAGCGTGACGTCGAAAGGCTTCAGACGCCGCAGCACCGCCGAGCCGATGCGCCCCGCGCCCACGGTGCCGACCGTCATACCTTCCAGGTCGTAGGAGCGGGCCACACAGTCGGCGATGTTCCAACCCTCCTTGACAACCCACTGGTAGGAGGGCAGGTAGTTGCGCACCAGCGACAGGATCATCATCACCACGTGCTCGGCGACGCTGATGCTGTTGCAATACGTCACCTCGGCCACGGTGATGCCGTGGTCGATCGCCGCCTGCAGATCGACGTGGTCGGAACCGATCCCGGCGGTGATCGCCAGCTTCAACTTCGGAGCGTTGGCGATCCGCTCGCCCGTCAAGTAGGCGGGCCAGAACGGCTGCGAGATGACGACGTCGGCGTCGGCCAGCTCGCGCTCGAACACGGAGCCGGCGCCGTCCTTGTCGGAGGTGACGATAAGGGTGTGACCCTGGGCTTCCAGAAAGCGGCGCAGCCCGAGCTCACCAGAGACGCTGCCCAGCAGCTCGCCGGGGGTGAAATCCTGTCCTTGCGGGGTGGGCAAGGTTTGGCCACCCGGATAGCTGGCAAGCGTCGGGATGCCGTCCCGCGCGTAGGCGGGCGGGTAGCCGTCCACGGGGTCGTCGTAGAGCACGCATACGATCTTCGCCATCAGTCTCTCTCCCACGTGGTGAGCCCAGGTCCGCCCCGAAGGGGGAGAACTCGGCGCGATCTGTCCCAGCCTGATCGGGAGAACGATAACACCTACGGCTCCCGCAATATCCGGATCCACGGTGCTTCCGCGCCGATCGTCGTCGGCGCGCCGTGACCGGGGAGGACGGCGGTCGTTCCCGGCAGCTCCGCGACGAGGCGGCGCAGCGTCGCGTTCATGACCGCCTGCTCGGCGCCGGGGAGATCGGTGCGGCCGTGGCCGGCGGGGAAGAGCACGTCACCGCCAAGAAAGAACTCCTTGTTTTCGTCGACGAGGGCGATGTGCGCCGGATCGTGACCGGGCAGGTGCATGACGGTGAAGGTGTATCCCCCGAGCGTCACCGTATCGCCCTCGTCGAGGGTGTCATCCGTGGCCACCGGCGGTACCTCGACCGGCAGCATACCGAAGCTCGAGGTCGGATTCACCAGAGGGTCGACCGCCAGGGGGTGCGCCAGGAGCGGAGCGCCAGTGGCCTCCTTGAGCGCTTTGGCATCGGCGACGTGGTCCCAGTGGGTGTGGGTGATAACGATCTGGGAGATCGTCCAACCGCGGCTTGCCGCTTCGGCCACGATCTGATCGGTCGTTTCATGCGGCGCATCGATGACCAGCGCCGCTCCCGTCTCTGGATCGGCGACGAGGTAGGCATTGGTCTGCACTGGTCCCCCGACGAAGGTGACAATTTCCAGCGGCATCGGTGTTTCCTCTCTTCCCCTGATCGTCCCAAGGCGCTGGCGCGGCGAAGCTTGATTGGGCGCGTCTTCTTGCCGCGGCGCGTGATTGACAGCCACGCACTCGCGGCATACGCTCCCCAAGCATTGAGGTCCAGCGTGAGCGAAGTGTATGTGCGAACAACAGGGGACCATGTGTTCCGTATCGGGACCAAGTCTGGTCGCCGCGGGCTAGATTGCTGTGGAGCTGGAGCCGCGGTGGATACACACCCGCGGGAAAAGGAGGTGCGCATGCTGGAAACGTCGGCAAGGCACGGGTCTCGAAGTGTCGGGGTGAAAGGGTGAAAGGAGCGCGACATGTACACATCGACAGTGAAGCATCTTCGTCATCGCCTGAACCGGCGTGGATTCGTTGGGACAGCCGCGGGGGCCGCGGTCGCCGCGCAGGCGTTCCTGCGTACATCACGGTCCGCACTGGCAGCGACACAGCTCGACTTCACGATCTGGAACTACGCCGCCGACATCGTCCAGGACAATATCGATCTGTTCCAGGAGATCGACCCCGAGATCACGGTCCAGCTCAGCGACTTCGGCTGGCCGGTGTTCCACGAGACGATGGTCAACCGCTTCATCTCCAATACTCCCACCGACGTCACCTACAACGGCGGCAACTGGCTCAACGAGTTCGCCGCCGCCGGTTGGGTGGTGTCGCTCGACGACCATTTCGATTGGGCGGCCGGGTATCAGGACAAGGTGCTCCCCTTTGCCTGGCAGGACATGACCTACGACGGCAAGGTCTACGGGCTCCCCTATTACGCCGACACGATCACCTTTATGTACAACGCGCAGGCGCTGGAGGACGCCGGGATCTCCGCGCCGCCGCAGACCTGGGAGGAAGTCACCGAGCAGTCACTCCAGCTCAAGGACGGCGGGATGGAGCACCCGTTCGTCTATGAGTTCGCCAATACCCTGCCCAATGTCAGCGAAGCGTTCGCCAGCATGGTCTTCGGCCGCGGCGGCGAGCTGATTGACGAGGAGCGCAATCCGCTCTGGGCCGATCCGGAGAGCCCGGCCGCGCAACAGCTGCACTGGCTGATCGAGGCCAAGAACGAGCACGACATTCTCGCGGTGATGGACCACGAGACGACGATCACCAAAGCGATGAACACGGGCCAGCACGCCTTTACGGTGATGTTCAACTACAACCTGGCGGCGCTGAACAACGCGGCGACCTCGCCCCTGGCCGGGCAGTTCGCGCTGGCGCTGATGCCGGGGGAGACGCACGAATGCTACGGCTTCGCCAAGTTCTACAACATGACCCAGATGGCGGTTGACCGCGGCCCAGAGGTGATCGCCGCCGTCGGCGACTTCATCCAGTACTTCGCCGGCGAGGTCGATGGCGATTACCCCGTCGCCAAGCGCTGGGCGGTCGAGCAGGGTCTTGGGTTCGGTCAGACCGCGCTGCTGGATGACCCCGAAGTCATCGCAGCCTATTCCGCCTGGGTCGACGTGCCGCTCTGGCGCGAGCAACTGGAGCTGGCGCGGGCGCGGCGGCAGGCGATCTGGTACGGCATCTGGAGCGAGTCGTTCCACCCGCTCCTCGGGCAGGCCCTGGCCGGAGAGATCACCGCCGACGAGTGCTTGCAACAGTCGGCCGACGCGTGGAATGAGTTGAAGGCGAGCGTCGAGGGGTAACGTGGGTGATGGGGTAACGTAGGTGATGGGGTCATAGGGTGATAGGGGAGGCTCACGGGTCGACAAGTCGAGAAGTCGAGGAGCCGAGAAGACGACCGTCAGACGGCACGGGCGATGGTCTTCCGACACCGATGACCCCATCACCTCATCACCCTATGACCCTATCACCCTCGTCGGCCGGCATCCTGATGGCCGCGCCGGTGCTGGTGCTGGTCGCGGTGTTCACGCTTTACCCGGTCGGGCGAGCGCTCTATCAGAGCATGCACATCGAGTCGCCGATCTTTCCCTCGCGTTTCGTCGGTTTGCAGAACTACCAGAACGTGCTCGGTGGGCGCTATTTCACGGACGCCGCCTGGACCACGCTGCGCTTTGCCGCGGTCACGGTGCCGCTGCTGGTGGCGCTCGGGGTGCTGACCGCGCTGCTCCTCAACGAATCGTTTGTGGGGAACACGCTCCTGCGTGTCGGCATGATTCTGCCCTGGGCGCTGCCCGCTACCGTGGCGGGATTGATCTGGAAATGGGTCTTTCTCGATAGCTGGGGGGCGCTCAACGCCGGTCTCTACACCGCGGGGTTCATCGACAATTATGTCGCCTGGTTGACCACGCCGCGGCTGGCCCAGATGGCGGTGATTGTGGTCTTCATCTGGACCCAACTGCCGCTGACCGCGGTTTTTCTCCTCGCCGCGCTGCAAGCCGTTCCGGCCGAGCTCTACGATGCCGCCGCCGTCGATGGCGCGGGGGTGTTCGGGCGGTTCTGGAATATCACCTTGCCCGGAATCCGGCCGATGCTGGTGATCGTGGCACTCTACGAAACCCTGATGGCGATCACCAATTTCGACATCGTGTATGCCCTGACCCAGGGCGGACCGGGCACGGCGACGACCATGCTGACTTACTTCACCTGGGTCGAGAGCTTTAAAAAGCTCGATTTCGGCGTGGGATCGGCGCTGGCGGTGCTTATCGCGCTGGGGTCGCTGGTGGTGATTCTCATCCTGGTGCGCGCGATCCCGAAGGGGGCGCTGGTGGAGGAGCGGGCGTGAGCAAGCGATCCCCCCTGCGCCGGGTCGTCACCTATGGAGGAGCGTTGCTGCTGGCACTGTTCTGGTTCGCCCCGTTCGTGCTGGTTGTCGTGGGAAGTGTCCTGCCCGAGGTGAACCTGGTTTCGTTTCCGCCAACGTGGTTCGCCGATCCGCCCAATCTGCAAACGTATGACTACATCTTCACCGGCAAGATCCCGGAGAGTTTCGAGCAGCGCGGGGCGCTACGCAGCATGATCTCGAACGAAGTGCGCGACGTGCCGCGCGCGATTCTCAATAGTCTGGTCGTCGCCACGGCGGTCATGGTCATCAATCTGATTTTTGGCAGTCTGGCCGCCTACGCCTACGCCCGCATTCGTTTTCCGGCGCGCGCGGCGTCGTTCAACTTCGTGCTGATGAGCCGGCTGATTCCGACCGTGGCGATCGCGGTGCCGTATTACCTGATCGTGCAGACCTTCGGCGGGATCAATACCTACTGGGCGCTGATCGCGATCTACTCAGTGCTCACCCTCCCCTTCACCACCCTGGTGCTGACCCTCTACTTCCGGGGGATTCCGGAGGAGATCGACGAGGCGGCGCGGGTGGAGGGCGCCTCCCCGTGGCGCATTCTCAGGGACATCACCATCCCCCTGGCGCTGCCCAGCATCATCGGCGCCGGGCTCTTCGCCTTCATGCTCGCCTACAGCGAGTTTCTGTTCGCCCTCTTCATCACCACGACCCGGGAGCGCCGCACGTTACCGGTGATCCTGGGCTCCCTCTCGGCCAACACCGATGTCACCTGGAACATGCTGATGGCCAGCATCGCCGTGGGCACGCTGCCGACGCTGCTGCTGGCCATCCCGGTCTGGCGCTTCATGGTGCGGGGGCTGACCAGTGGGGCGGTGCGGGGCTAGCGGGCAGCCCCTCCCCGGTCCGTCGCCCCCTACACCATCGCCGCCGTCAACGCCGCGTCGGGTTTTGCCTCTTCGCTCGGGGTCTCGGGTGCTGCGGGTGCCTCCTCCGGCGTTTCCGGTTCTGGATCAGGGTCTGGATTTGGTTTCGGGGCGTTGGGGTCCATGCCCGGCTCCCAGACCGATCCGCCTTCGGCCACTGGTTCCACCGTGATGCCAAGGCGGCCTAGGAGATCGGCAGACCAAACGGCGCGCCAGGGGCGGGGGTTGACCGGCTGGTGCGGCGCGTGCGAATCGGAGCCGGCGGAGATGAGGAGACC
>JACCXM010000118.1 GCA_013697005.1 Chloroflexia bacterium
CTATCTGGCCGGGCTGAGTGAAGCCGACCTCGACCAGAACATCACCTACGTCAACTCGGGAGGCGAGACGTGGTCCTACCCGCGCTGGCAGCCGATCCTGCATCAGGTTAACCACGCCACGCAGCACCGCAGCGAGGTGGCCCTGCTCCTCACTCAGGCTGGCCATTCGCCCGGCGATCTCGATTTCCTGCGCTTTTTCGACGAGCGAGCGTCGAACGGAGGATCTGTCCAATAAAGAGTTGACGACAGCGTCCATGGCGGCAATCATGGACGGCGAGCGCCCCTTGGGATAGCGAACGCCAGGCCGCCATGACTGCACCGCTCGACCGGTCGCCGTCCGATCCGATCTCACTTGCGCCGTTGCCTCGCCGGGGTCACGTGGCCGCGCCGTTCCCCGCTCCACTGAGTGCGTTGGTCGGGCGGGAGCGAGAGATCGGCGACGTCACGGCACTCTTGCGTCGCCCGGATATCCGCCTGCTCACATTGGTCGGTCCCGGCGGTGTCGGCAAGACGCGGCTGGCCCTGGAGATCGCCGCCGCGGCGGAGGGGGATTTTGCCGACGGGGCGGTTCTCGTCGCGCTCGCCGCCGTCCCCGATCCCGCCCTCGTCGCCTCGGCCATCGCGCAGGCACTCGGAGTGCGCGAGGTGGGGGATCGAAAGCTCACCGCAACCCTGGCCGCCGCCATCCGCGGCAATGAGCTGCTCTTGGTCCTGGACAACCTGGAGCACGTGCTGGAGGCAACGCCGCTCATCGCCGAGCTCCTCGTCGCGTCTCCCGGACTGAAGGTTCTCGCCACCAGCCGCGCCACGCTGCGCATCTCCGGTGAACAAGCTTTCCCGGTCCCGCCATTGGCGCTCCCGCATGCCGGTGAAAGCCTGACCCTGGACGAGGTCGGGGCCGCCCCCGCCGTCCAGCTTTTCGTGGCGCGGGCGCAGGCGGCACACCCAGACTTCGCCCTGACGGCGGCAAACGCCACCGCCATTGCCGCGATCTGCCGACGTCTGGATGGCTTGCCACTGGCGATCGAGCTGGCCGCGGCGCGCACCAGGCATCTGCCCGCGCCGGCGCTGCTCGGTCATCTCGAAACCCTTTTACCGCTGCTCACAGGAGGACCGCGGGATCAGCCCGCGCGCCTGCGCACCATGCGCGACGCCATCGCCTGGAGCCACAACCTGCTCGACGACGATGAGCAACGCCTGTTCCGGCGGCTGGCGGTGTTTGCGGGGGGCTTCACGCTCGAGGCGGCCGAGGACGTAGGGGGGGAAAGGGGAAAGACCTCCGTCCTCGACGGCGTCGCCGCGCTCGTCGAGAAGAGTCTCCTCGTCCAGAGCGAGCAGCCGCCCGGTGAGCCGCGATACGGGATGCTGGAGACCATTCGGGAGTTCGGCCTGGAGCTATTGGCCGCCAGCGGCGAGGAGGATGCGACGCGATCGGCCCACGCCGCGCACTATCTCGCCCTGGCCGAACAGGCGGAACCTCACCTCATCGTCTCGGGGTCCGCGGCCTGGGTAGAGCGGCTGGCGATCGAGCGCGCCAACCTGCAGACAGCCGTTGCCTGGGCATTACGTACGGGCCGCGCTGAATCGGTTTTGCGGCTGGCGGGCACCATCCTCTCCTTCGCCTACGCCCGTGGCGAGCCGCGCGAGGGTCAGCAGTGGCTCGAGGCAGCTCTGGCTGCGGGAGGCTCCGCGTCTCCCGAAACGCGCGTCGACGCGCTCTTCACCGCATCGGCCCTCGCTCAGGTCCGTGGGGATTTTCCGCGATCGACCGCGCTAAGCGAGGATGCACTGGCGATCGCGCGGGCGCATGACTATGCGTTCGGTCAGGCACGGGCGCTGCTCGCGCTCGGAATCACCGCCGAATGGCAAGGCCACCTGGATGTCGCCGCCGCGCGATATGAGGAATCAAGCGAGCTCATGAGCCGCCTCGACGACGCCGAGCGCCTGCCGCACTGGGCGCTGGTGCCGGTGGCGAACCTTGCCGACGTGGCGCTGCTGCGGGGTGATCCGGCGCTGGCAGCCAGCCTGGCCGAGGAAGCGGTCGCTGGCTGGCGGGAGGCCGGCTACCTATGGGGCATCGCTCAGGCGTTGGGCACCGCCGCCGACGCGGCCAGCGAGCGCGGCGACCATGTCGGGGCGGCCAGGCTCTACGACGAAACGCTGACGCTCTGGCTGGACAGCGATGACGGCCGTGGCATCGCCGGAACGCTCGCCGGGATCGCCGGCATTGTGAATGGCCGCGGTCAACCGGAGCGGGCCGCCCGCATTCTCGGGGCGGCCTGGGGTGTCGCCGAAACCATGGGGGTGCGCTTTCTGGCGCACCACGTCCATGCCGAGCGTGTCCTCGCCGTCACCCGCGCGCGGCTGGACGACCACGTGTTCGCGGCGGCATGGCATGAAGGCCAGGCCCTGGCGGTCGACGAGGCCGTTGCCGAGGCGCGGCGGCTGCTCGCGCCGTCGGCTGCCGGCCCATCCCCGGCGCAGTGGTCGCCACACCCCGGACTCAGTCCGCGGGAAATGGACGTCTTGCGGTTACTGGTCGCCGGTCATCACGATCGGGAGATCGCCGAGGCGCTGCGCATCAGTCCGCGCACGGTGCAGACCCACGTGGCGAATCTGTTCAGCAAGCTCGGCGTCAACAACCGCGTCGAAGCAACGGCGCTCGCCGTGCGGCGCGGGCTGGTCTGATCCCTTTTTGCGGACATTACTGACCCGTTTCGCCCGTCATCGCCGACAATCCAGCGTTCCCCTCCGCCAACTCCACGATGTGCAGCCCGCCATCGGCGCGCATGATGGAGCGGTTCTGCCGCGCATAAGAGGCAAAGGAGGTGCCATGGCGACGCAGCTAGCCGCTCCCGTTCAAGGGGCGATTCTGGATGACGAAACCATTTCCGAGTTTCGCGGCCGATTACGCGGTCCGCTGTTGACCAGTGACGATCCAGGATATGACGGGGCGCGCGCCGTTCGGAACGGGCTCATCGACCGTCGCCCGGCGCTGATCGCGCGCTGCTCCGGTACGGCGGACGTCGTCGAATGCGTCAATTTCGCCCGGGAGCGGGGGCTCCTCCTCTCGGTACGGGGGGGAGCACACAATGTCGCCGGCAACGCCGTCAACGATGGCGGGCTGGTGATCGACCTCTCCGAAATGCGCGGCGTTTCCGTCGATCCCATCGCCCGTACGGTGCGCGCCCAGGGTGGGGCGACGTGGGGCGACGTCGACCGCGAAAGCCAACTGTTCGGGTTGGCCGTCCCCGGTGGCGTCGTCTCGACCACCGGCATCGGTGGGCTCACCATCCACGGTGGCTACGGTCACCTGCGGCGCAAGCACGGCTTGAGTCTGGACAGCTTGCTCTCCGTCGAGATCGTCACCGCCGACGGCCAGGTGCGGACGGCGAGCGAGAACGAAAACGCCGATCTCTTCTGGGCGGTGCGCGGGGCGGGGAGCAACTTCGGCGCGATCACCAGCTTCGAGTTCCGCGCCCATCCGGTCGGCCCGGTCGTTCAGCTCTGCGCGCCGTTCTACGCGCTGGAGGATGGCGCGCCGGTGATCCGCGCCTGGCGCGACTTCACCGCCGCGGCGCCCGATGAGGTCAACTCGCTGCTGGTGCTGTGGAGCGTGCCGGACGACGAGCACTTCCCCGAGGAGCTGCGACGGCGGCCGATCGTGGTTGTCGCGGCTGTCTACGCCGGTCCGGTCGAGGAGGGCGAACGGCTGATGCAGCCGTTGCGCGAGCTGGCGACTCCGCTGATGGACTTGAGCGGGCCGATCCCGTACACGGCGCTGCAACAGGCGTTCGATCCGTTCTTCCCCAAGGGCCGCCTCTACTACTGGAAGTCGATCTACGTCGACGTCCTGAGCGACGAGGCGATCGACACCATGGTCGACACGGCGAGGGCGCGCCCCTCGTTCCTGTCGGGAGTGACCTTCTGGCACCTCGGCGGCGCGATGGGCCGGGTGGGTTCGGAGGAGACCGCCTACGGCCGGCGCGAGGCCCCGTATCTGTTTAGCGCCGAGGCGAGCTGGGAAGACCCGGCGACCATCGAGCAGAACATCGCCTGGGCGCGCGAGTCGCTCGCCGCGATGCAGCCGTTCTCCAACGGTGGGTCGTATCTGAACTTCCCCGGCTTCGGCGAGGAGAAGGAGGCGATGCTGCGCGCGTCGTACGGCCCCAACTACGACCGGCTCGTCGCGCTCAAGACGACGTACGACCCTGGCAACCTGTTCCGGATGAACCTGAATATCCCGCCGCAGGCATAGGCGATGAGAAAAGGAGGAGACCATGTTCGGAACGATCGCGCACGCGACGCTCAAACCGGGACAAGAGGGAAAGCTCGAAGCGCAACTGCAAGACTGGAAGCGAGACATCCGGCCGAAGATCCCCGGTCCTGTCGTCAATCTGGTTGGCCATCGGGCCGGCAAGCTGGATGAGGTGGTGTTTATTGCCCTCACCCAGGACGAGGCGACCTACCGGAAGCTAGCCGAGATGCCGGAGCAGCACCAGTTCTACCTGCGCTTCAACGAGGTCTTCACCGGGGAGCCGACCTGGGAGGACGTCGAGCTGGAGTGGGATATTCGCGATTGAATCGGCGCGCGCGCGACAGGAGAACGTGACATGTCGACATTGCAGCGAAAGAATATGAACACGCCGGATGAAACACGCTCTTTTCCCCAGGGATCGTTCAATATCGTGCGCCTTGGCGATTTCGCCATCGCCAGCAGCGCGTTCCAACCAGGTTGGCGCTGGTCCGAGCATGTCAAACCGCTGGTGGGCACGGAAAGCTGCCAGACACATCATCGTGGCTATATCGTCTCCGGCCGGATGGGTGTCCGTATGGACGATGGCGCCGAGATGGAGTTCGGACCCGGCGACGTGTATGAAATCCCGCCGGGACACGACGGCTGGGTGGTTGGCAACGAACCCATGATCGGGCTCGAAATCTCCGGCGCCGAGGTCTTCGCCAAACCCCAGTAGGCGCCTGGATCGGCCTCGGCGCGTGCCGAGGCCGCCGCCCAAGGGAGGAAAGCCATGACCCCACGAGGACTCCCGGTTTCGACGCTGCTCGTACTGACGATCGCGCTGCTGGTGCCCGCCGGTGTGCGCGGTCAGGACGCCACCCCGGCCGCAGACGCGCTCCCAGACGGGGTGACGGTCGTCGCCAGCGGGTTGACGAATCCGCGCGGCTTCACCTGGGGGGCGGATGGCACACTCTACCTCGCCCTGGCCGGCACCGGTGGGCCGAACCAGGTGATCGCCGAGGATGGGACCGCGTACCCGTATTTCGGCGGGATGACCTCCAGTATCGCCCGCATCGAGGATGGTTGCGCCGTGCCCGTGGCCGAGGGGCTGGCCTCCTTCCTCTGGACCGATCCCGGCTGGATCTGGGGCGCCATGGACGTCGCCATCCTCGACGGGCAGCTTTACGCCCTGCTCGGCGGTGGCGGCGCCGACGTCGGCATGCCTGACAACCCCAACGGCGTCTACCGCGTCAGCGCCGACGGCTCCACCGAGATCATCGCCGATCTCTCGGCCTGGTTCCGCGAGAATCCTCCCATCGACACTCCGTGGGACTACGGCGCTGACGGCTCGCTCTTCGACCTCGAAGCCGGGACCGGCCGGCTCTGGGTCAGCGAGGCGGTCGGCGGCCGTTTGCTGGCGATCACCCCGGATGGCCAGATCGCGCTGGTCGCCGATCTCTCGGTGGAGCACATGGTCCCAACCGGCGTCGCCGTGGCGCCCGACGGCGGGGCCTACGTCAACCACGAGACGGTCGTTCCCTTCCCCGATGGCGCGGCCAAGGTGATCCACGTCGCCGCCGACGGCACGGTGACCGACTACTGGACGGGGCTGACTGCCGGGACCGACCTGGCAATGGGTCCGGACAGCGCCCTCTACGCGGCGGAGATGGCGACCGGCAACCTGGAGGAACCGCCCTATCTCCAGCCGGGCACGGGGCGAGTCGTCCGCCAGACCGGGCCCGATAGCCTGGAGCCGGTCGTCACCGACATCGACTACCCGGTGCAGGTGGACTTCGGTCCGGATGGCGCGCTCTACCTGGCCTACCCGGCCTTCGCTCCAGA
>JACCXM010000151.1 GCA_013697005.1 Chloroflexia bacterium
GTCGTATTTTTGTCGGCCGACCAGGCGACCATGGGTGATGTTGGCCGCCAACCAGCCGACCGACCAGCGACCTCATCTCGACTAGGAACCAACCGACCAACCGACCAAGCGGCAATCGCGCCGCTGACCGATCTGATTGCCAACCTCAGCCGCGAGAATCAGGAGCTCGCCGCCGCCGCAGCGCTGTGGCAGGAGCGGGCTCGCTTTCTTGGCGAGCAGCTGCGGGCGTTGGAAGCGGGGCCGGTCGACGTCGCTGGCGATCAGGGCACGCAAGAGCTGCCCCAGGAACGCAATGCGGGCACGGAGAGCGCTGGTTGGCAGGAGGTGACACCCGACGGCCTGCTTGACCGGATACGGCGTCTATTGGGGCGATGACGGAACTGGCGGTCACCGAGGAGATGATCACCACCGCCATGGCCAAGGCCGATGCGCGGGTCTGCGTTGGCAATCCGCGCTGCTTCGCCCTGCCGGGCCCATTGCATGCGGCTCGCAAGACCTGCAACAGCAAGGGGCGGTGCAAGGTTGGGTGGATTGTCAGTCAGGGCGGGCGGGAGAGCTTCGATGTCTGGCTCGAGGTGAGCACGGGACTGGTCAAGTTGATCCGGCAGGCGGATGCCTGAGCGTGCGGGGGCTGGCCTCGGGGCGATGGTGGTGGCGGATGACGGGTGGCGGGTTAAGAGGATGGCGCGTCCCGAACGGAGGGCTGGGTGGTCAGAGTCATGTTGGCGTATGCAGTCGTCGTATCTCTCATCCTGCCCAACGCGATCGGTGTCGTGGCGCAGGAATCCCCGCAGGATTCCCCAGCGGCACAGCTCTTACCCGACCCCAGTGATCTTGGTGCGGGATGGACGTTGCACTCTGGTGCCCTTGAAGATGCCGGGGGGAATCCATCGTTCACGAGTCTGTCCGGTGCTGCGTATGTCGGACCAAATGGGGGGAGGGTGTTTACCGTCGTGTTCCTTGTTGCCGAGGGTCCTGCTGCGGCTCGGGAGGCCTGGCAATTCGCAAATACTGTCTTCGATGAAGCTCGACTGCTTTTCGCGGTGGATTACGCTGACGAGCAGAGTCTTAAGGGCTCATCAGCCCTCGCAGGGTGTGCGGATATGAGACGCACAGACGGAACGGAAAAGATGTTCCCCCTCATGGCGGTCGGATTGACCCTCTGCGTCGCCGACCCTGACCTGATCGTTCTTGCCTACGTCTCGGGTGAGATCAACGGATTGACAGGGATCGCGGCATCTGATCGGGTGGTTGAGATTGTTCTGGACTCCTCTGGCCGGGAAATCCTTTAGCAGCACCAGCGCTCTTACGTCGCTCGCCTTAGTGACACATCACCCCCGGAGCGGACGTGTCCGTGCCGCATCGCCATCCCATCCACGACAACTGCTCGGCTCATCGCAACCTCCCCGGACGCTACCGACTAGCCGTCCGAGCAGCCAGCACACGGCGATCCAATTCGGCTTTGAACTGATCGAAGGCCTTTTGCTGACTGCGCTTGAACGTCACCGTATTCTCGTCAATCAACGAGCGGGTCTCCTGGCTTCCAGGGAAGGTCAGCTTGAGATAACCCGGAGCGCAGAACCCAGGGCGCGATAGATGCACGGACGAGATGGTAGAGAGGAGGATGTCTTTACCCTGGTTCTTGCGCTGAATCCGAACCATATGCTCGTAGAGTTGCAGATCCCCGCTGGCACCGCGGACAACGGCAACGGGTAGTTGCTCTTGTTGCTTCGCCGTTTTACGCCGGAAGAAAGCCATGTCGTCCCCTCCCCTTAGGTCTTTTGCGGATAATGGCTATATCCCGCAGAGCAGGGCCAATCAGCCACACGACGTATCCCGGAAGTGAAGCCACAGCCGGCGCTGATTGCGAGGCGTTTTGGCCCTGGCGTCGCCTTACTTTCGACGGTTGGCTACGGGACCACACGAGACCTTAACATCACGAATGTTAGACCGTGGGCTGGCTGTTCCAGATATCAACCGCCATCATCCAGGGGTCACCGCCCTGACGCTTCCAGACCACCACGTACTTCAGCGGAACTACGCTGCTCTGGCCACCCTGGCCCGTGACCGTAAGCTCGGCGGTTCCCACCTCCGCAGCCATGTCGCCCGAGGTCTCCACCTGCTGCGTGGAGAGGGCAACCCGCCCGACGCCCGAGTCCCGCACGCGCTGCCAGAACTGCTGGATGCCCGCTCGGCCAGTGATCACCGCGCTGTCCGGCGGCATCAGCGTGGCATCCTCCGTGTAGAGGGCCGCGTGTGCCGCCAGATCGCCCTGATTGTAGGTGGTCTCGAACACCCGCACCCGACTCTCGATCTCCTGCCGGACGCCCTGCGTCATCGTGTTCTCCCTTCCGATTCGGTCGCGATCCAGTCAACGGGAGTGGTCGGCTGGTGCGGCTCGCCGGGAGCGCGAGCCCTGCCGCCACGGCGGGGTCTAGCGCTCTCATGGACCGCGACGAGCAGACGCTCGCGTTCGGCGTTCAATGCCTGAATGAGGGCGCGGTCATCGGTCTCCCAGCGATCCCGGTACCCGGTCGGTGTGCCGCGGACGGGAAACGGCTCCGGTTCGGTCTTTCGAGCCGCCATAGGAACCCCCTCTCGGTGAGTGGGCCGGGGCGCCACGTGGCGCCACCGTTCGTCGCCATGGTCGTCGCATAGACCGTGCCGCTATGACCCAGGAATGCGCGAGAATGCTGCGGCGCGGATCGCTGGGTAGATGCATTGCCGAACGGTGCCCCAGCGGGCTGTGGCCGGGGTCGGGTCTTCACACAACCGGGGCCGGCGCCGGCGCCGTGACGCTCCCCGTGCCGGGGAGGGGGTGACTCATGGCTCCCCTCCCCATCTTGCGCCGTGATGCTGGTCGGAACGTTGGTGTCCGAGCTGGGGACCAATCAGACCTGGGGCACGCGCGTGCCCGGTTGCGATACTGCCCCCGTGCCTCGCCCGTGTCTTTCCTTCCCTCGACCGGTCGGGTGCTCGGAACGCCGCGGTGGTCATCATCCTGTCCCGCCGCGGCGTTTCTGCGTGGCGGCGCGAAACCAGCCCACGGGCCGGGGCGTAGAGACCTGCAGAGCGCGTCGACCCCTACATTCCGACGCCCTCAGTGAACGACGGGACGCGAGAGCGTCCCCTCTTCCCCGCAAGAACCCGGCCCCCACGGTCGGGTTCTTGTTTGTTCGCGTGCGTGGGGGTTATGCCGACTAACAGGGATATGACGCGCTAGTCGCGCCGACGTCGCAAGCGCCCCTCGCCGGTCTGCAGATCGAGCCACACGTCCCAGCTGTCGCAGCCAGTATTCGTCACGATCTCGCTGATCTTGCCCCTTCCCGTTAGCTGAACATGAGCACCTTGCGGACCAGATCGAACATTGCACTGTCGCTGCGCCGCCAGAGCGCGAGCAACACGTCCGCGTCTTCCGCCGTCGGGCGCAGGATGTACTCATCGGCCCCGTGATCGAGGATCAACTGAAGCGTGAAGGCCCCGGGAGCCCCTCGCTCCCCCTCCGTCCACGCTGCATGCACGTCCGTGACCCGTCGCACCTGAATCAGCTGCTCCGTCCGCTCCTCCTGCACATCACGCTCGTCCATCCCGTGCTTCTCCTTGCGCTTCAGTCTTACGGTGACTCGTACCCCGAATCCGATCTTGACAAAACGGACGCATTGTTTGGGCCTGTGCGGAATGCGAGGTATCCGAGTGCCGTGCTGATCATCGGCGGCCGCCGGTGCCCCCGCACTCACAGGGCACCGCCAGACAACGGCTCATGACGAGCACCGTTCGGCAACGCACAGCCCAGCATCCCGCGTCCAGGGGAAGGCACCGCGTGACGCTCAGAACACACCTCGTCACGACATCCTTGACACATGTGTGCAGTCGAGGATGGCAGGCATTATGTCGTTCTGACGGAGGCTACGCTGTGCGTGCACCTACGCGGGAAGGGCACGGCGCGACACGCCTCGACCAGGCGGACGGATCCGTTGAAGGGGCCGGCACGGCTGGTAGCGGTTAGGAGCCCTTCAGCTCGATAAGGAGTCCCTCGAACGGCGCGTCGCCGAGGTTCTCCGGCAGGTGGTCGCCGCCGGGCAGCACCAGGACCTGGCCGGCCAAGGCTTGAATCTCCTCCGCCGTCCCGTCGGGCAC
>JACCXM010000182.1 GCA_013697005.1 Chloroflexia bacterium
TCCCGGAGGAGCCATTTCCCCACGTCAACGACGCTGATTCGTTCCGCAAGCTGAGCCAGGAGCGTTTCGCGCAATCGCTGCTGACGCTGGCCCGGCCCGTGGTTGCCGCTGCCGCTGGACTGGCCGCCCTGATCGTCCTCGCGCGGCGCGTCCGGCGGTCCCGCCAACCGGAGGTGAAATGAGTGCGCCGACGCCGGTGGGTATCCCCTCACCCACGCTCGATGTGATCGGCGCCGGGTTGGGGAGAACCGGAACCCTCTCGCTGCACGCCGCCCTGGAGCGGCTCAGTTTCGCCCCCTGCGAGCATATGACCAACTGTTTCGCTCACCCCGAGCGGTTCGCCCTCTGGCTGGAGGCGGCGAGAAGCAAACGCGCCGCCGAGCCGATCGACTGGCGCCCCCTCTTCACCGGTTACCGGGCCACCGTCGATTGGCCGGGCGCCTACTTCTGGCGGGAGCTGACCGAATCGCATCCTGAGGCGAAAGTAATTCTCACCGTGCGCGACCCGCAGCGCTGGTACGACAGTGCCCGCGCCACGATCTACACCGCTACCCAAGCACGCACCGCGACCCGCGCCGCGCGGTTGCTCTATGGACTGCTGGCCTGGCTCGATCCTCGTGCTGGTCGCGGGTTCCGCACCGTCCAGGAGACCGTCTGGGACGGCACGCTCGGCGGCCAATTTGACGATCGTGACCAGGCGCTGCGTATGTTTGCGGCGCACAACGAAGAGGTCCAGGCGACCATTCTCACGGACCGTCTGCTCGTTTTCGACGTCAAGCAAGGGTGGGAACCGTTATGCGCCTTCCTCGGCGTACCAGTCCCCACCGGCGAGCCCTTTCCCCACGTCAACGACGCCGCCGACTTCACCCGCCGCCAGCAGGATCAATATATCCACATTGCCCGAGCGCTCCTGCCGGCGGCCGGATGTGCGATCGCGGGGGGGATCTTGGCTTTGATGTTGGAGATCAAGCGCAGACCGAAGAAGATGAAACTGAGGGCCGACTCCCCCTCTCGGGTTCATCCTCCCTCCTATTGATGGGAAAAGTGTAGCCGCGTCGCGCTCATGATCCTGCGCCGTAGGCGATAGAATCCGTCAACGCCTGATTGAGCTCACCCAAAGATTGCCGCTGTCTCCCGTCACCATCGAAATTCGCGGGATCGAGCCAGGTCTCGAAGTTGGCGCGGATCGCCGGCCATTCGTGGTCGAGGATCGAGAACCAGGCCGTGTCCCGGTTGTGCCCCTTGACGATGTTGTGCTGGTAAAAGACGCCTTCGTGTCGAAAACCGAGTCGACAGGCCGCCGCGCGGGAGGCGGCATTGGCGGCATTGCATTTCCACTCCATGCGCCGGTTTCCCAAGTCATCGATGGCGTGGGCGATGAGGAGAAACAGCGCTTCCGTCGCCGCCGCGGTCCGTTGCAAATCCGGTCCCAGCCAGATGTGCCCGATCTCGATCGAGCGGTGCGCGGGCTCGATCCGCATCAGGGAGGCCACTCCCGCGGCGCGGCCGGCGCCGTGCGGGCGGATGGTGAAGAACAGGGGGTCATCCCCCGCGGCTTGCGCGGTCAGATGGGTGCGGAGCTCCGCCTCCGCACCGAACGGGCCGTAAGGCAGATAGTCCCAGATGCGGTTCCTGGCATCGTCTCCACTGCCAGCGGCGAAGAGCTCGGAGGTGTGGATCTCGGGATCGAGCGGCTCGAGACGGACGTAGCGTCCCTCATGAACCCGCCGCTCGGGGCGCGGCGCGGGGGACGGGTCCGCGACGAGCCCGGTCGAAGGTGGCATCGTGCGAACGGGCTCCGCAATATGCGTGGGCAATGACGTTCCTTGGCGAGCTCGCGATGAGCAACCGGCAATCATCCTATCAGCCTAACACCTTATCACCCCATCACCCACGTATACTCCCGGCCATGTCCCGCCTCACCACGCCGGATGTAGATCACGCCGCGAGCGCCGCCGCGCGCGACTCGGTCCGGGATGCGCTCGTTCCCTCACGACGGCAATACCTCGATCTGAAGGCGCAGCATCCGGAGGCGATTCTTCTCTACCGCCTGGGCGACTTCTACGAGACCTTCGACGAGGACGCTCAAATCCTGGCGCGCGATGCCCGCATCACGTTGACCTCGCGTTCCTTCGGCCGCTCCGGGCGGGCGCCCATGGCCGGTATCCCGCATCACGCGCTCAATCACTACCTGGGACGGTTGCTGGCGGCGGGGCACACGGTCGCCATCGCCGAGCAGATGACCCCGCCCGGCCGCGGGCTGGTCGAGCGGGCCGTCACCCGCGTCATCAGTCCCGGCACCGTCTCCGACCCCGCGCTGCTCCCCGCCGGGGAAAACCGCTACCTGGCGGCGGTCCATCAGCGCGGCGACTCCTGGGGCCTGGCCTGGGTCGATGTCAGCACGGGAGAGTTCGCCGTCGCTGAGATCGCGGGCAACGATGCGGGTGCCCGCGTTGCCGAGGAGATCGTCCGGCTCAACCCGGCGGAGACGCTGGTTCCCGACGATGCCCCCGATCCACCCGAGAACCGGCGCGGTCCGGGACATCTGACCCGCCTCGATTCGTGGCGCTGGGCGCCCGACCGCGCGGCGGAGCTGCTTTGCGCCCAGTTTCGGGTGCGCTCGCTGGCCGGTTTCGGTTGTGTTGATCTGCCAGCGGCGGTTGGCGCGGCGGGGGCGGTGCTGGCCTATCTGGAACGCACGAACCCAGCGCTCCTGGCATTGCTCACCGGGTTGCGCGTCGAGTCGCCCGGACGCTGGGTCGGGCTCGACGCCGCCACCCGCCGCAATCTGGAGCTGACCCGCTCGCTGGGCACCGGCGGCAGCCGCGGCAGCCTGCTCGGTGTGCTCGATCTTACCCGCACCGCCATGGGCGCCCGCGCCTTGCGCCGGCTGGTGAGCCAACCGCTGTGCGACCTCGGGGAAATTCTGCGCCGGCAAGGGATCATCGGCGCGCTGGTGACAACGCCGGGTGCGCGCGCTACGCTGGGGGATGGGCTGGCGGCAATTGGCGACCTGGAGCGATTGCTCGGCCGCATCGCTGGGCGCGGCGCCGGCCCGCGCGAGTTTCTGGCCCTGGCGGCAGCGCTCCGGGCGCTGCCGGGGATTGCGGCGCTGCGGGAAGCCCTCACCCCTTTACCCCCCTCACCCGTCGAACCGGGAGAGGGGGGAACGTACGCGTTGCTCGATATCTGCCCCGATGTGTTCGACCTGCTGGAGCGCGCCGTCGTGGAAGACGCGACCGGCGTCGCCCGCATTCGCTCCGGATTCGCTCCCGATCTGGATGATGCCGTGGCCGACGTGCGCGGTACCCGGGAATGGCTGGCGGCGCTGGAAGGGCGGGAACGGCAGCGCACCGGGATTCGCTCGTTAAAGGTCGGGTTCAACAAGATTTTTGGCTACTACATCGAAGTCACCCGCCCCAATCTAGCCCTCGTTCCCCCCGACTACGCGCGCAAACAGACGGTGGCCAATGGCGAGCGCTACGTTACCGCGCCATTGAAAGAGGCGGAAGCGCACGTCCTGGCCGCCGACGAGGAGATCGCTACCCGCGAGCGGGCGGCGCTGGCGCGGCTGAGCGATCTGGTGATCGCAGCGGCGGGGCGGCTGGCGGCGACGGCGCACGCGCTGGCCGAGCTCGATGCGCTGCTGGCCCTCGCCGAGGTGGCGGCGCGTAATGGTTGGACCGCGCCGGAGGTGGACGAGAGCGACGTCCTCGACATCGTCGCCGGGCGGCATCCGGTGGTGGAAGCGCATCTCGGCGGGGAGCCGTTCATTCCCAACGACTGTCATCTCGGACGCGAAACCCGGCAAGCAATCGTCACTGGACCGAATATGGGGGGCAAGAGCACTTTTCTCCGCCAGACCGCGCTCATCGTGCTGCTCGCCCAGATCGGGTCGTGGATCCCGGCGACGCGCGCCCGGGTCGGGTTGGTCGACCGCATCTTCACCCGCGTCGGAGCGCAGGATGACCTGGCGCGCGGGCAGTCGACCTTCATGACGGAGATGGTGGAGACCGCGGCGATCCTGCATCAGGCCACCGATCGCTCACTGCTCATTCTGGATGAGGTCGGGCGTGGCACCGGCACCGACGATGGCCTGGCCATCGCCCGCGCGACGTTGGAGGATATCAGCCGCCGCATCGGCGCGCGGGCGCTCTTCGCCACGCACTACCTGGAGCTGACCTCCGTCGCGGATGAGATTCCGGGCGTGACCAACGTCCATGTCGCGGCGCTGGAGCGCGAAGGCCGCGTCGTGTTCCTCTATGCCGTGCAGCCGGGACCGGCGGACCGCGCCTATGGCATTCAAGTCGCGCGGCTGGCCGGCTTGCCGCCCTGGGTCGCCGACCGCGCGGAGGTATTGCTGCGGGAGACGCCGCGTCGCCACCCTAACGGCGCCGCGCCCGCGGTGGAGAAGTCGCGTGTCGTTGACGAGGACGAACCGATCTGGCCCTCCCAGGCGGGGCTCCCCGGCGTTCCCGTGCCGACGGCAGCGGAGCGGCTGGAGGCGGCGCTGCGGCAACTCGATCTGGATGCGGTCACCGCGCGTGAGGCGCTGGATTGGCTGCGGGAACAACGAGAGCGCTTGCCGGAGGAGCGGTTCCAGCCGTGAGTGCGGCGCCATCACCCAGAGCACGGCGAATCACGCTGGAGCGCATCGAGCAGGCCGCGCGGGCCATTGATCCCGTGTTTCTCCATACCCCGCGGTGGGTCTGCGAGCCGCTCGGCGACGCGCTCGGCGTCCGCATCGCGCTCAAAGCGGAGACGCTCAATCCGATCCGCTCCTTCAAGGGCCGCGGCGCCGATTGGCTGGTGCAGAATCTCGATGCCGGAGCCGCGCTGATTTGCGCCTCCGCCGGCAATTTCGGACAGGCGATGGCCTATGCGTGTCGCAACCGGGGGGTGCCGTTGACGGTGTACGCGGCGGAGACGGCGAACCCGCTGAAGATCGCGCGCATGCGGGCGATGGCGGCGCGGGTGATCCTCGCCGGGCAGGATTTCGACGCCGCCAAAGGATTGGCGCGCGAGCACGCCGCGCGGGAAGGCATCCGCTTCGTTGAGGATAGCCGCGATCCGGAACCGACCGAGGGCGCGGGCACGATGGCCCTGGAATGGCTTGACTTCGCGGAGCGGCTCGATGCCATGCTGATTCCGCTCGGCAACGGGGCGATGCTGGCCGGGATGGCGACGGTGCTCGAGGCGAAGCTGCCGGAGACGACCGTCATCGCGGTCGGCGCCGAAGGTGCGCCGGCAATGATCGAGTCGCTGCAATCGGGCCGGATGGTCACCCACGAGCGGATCGACACGATCGCGGATGGCATCGGGGTGCGTCTCCCGGTGAAGGAAGCACTGGATGACCTGCGCGGGCTGGTTGACGAGATGATCCTCGTCCCCGACGATCTCATCCTGCGTGCCATGCGCCTCCTCCACCGCCATACCGGTCTGGTGGCAGAGCCGTCCGGCGCGGTTGGTCTGGCGGGAGTGTTACACCATCCAGAGCGGTTCCAGGGCCAGACGGTGGGCACCATCATCTGTGGCGGCAATCTCACCCCGCAGCAGATGCACACCTGGCTCCAGGAGACGCCCTGATTCGCACGGAATCCTGACAGGGAGAAGCCAACAGCCAATAGCCGATAGCCACTGGGAGAAGTGACCATGCAACCGTTTCAAGGCATCGCCAATATCAATGGCGCATTCATCCCCGCCGATGAGGCGAGCGTTCCGATCTTCGATAGCGGGTTCATAGGCGGGGTCTCCGTTTTCGATACCCTCGCGTGTTGGGAAGGGGGGCTCTTCAAGCTGCGGCAGCACCGGGAGCGCTTCGAGCGCTCCGCCCACGCGGCGATGATCCCCCTCCGCTGCACCGGCGCCGAGCTGGACGCCATCATCGTCGAGACGACGCGCCGCTCCGGGCTACGCAACGCCTATGTGCAGGCGATTGCCACCCGGGGCCGCCGTCCCTCCCCCTCCATGCCATCGCACGACCCGACCCTCATCGTCTACGCCATTCCCTATCTCTCCCTCTGGCCGGAGGCGAAGGCGGAAAGCGGGATCAGCATCGTGATCCCCTCGATCCGGCAATGGCCGGCCTCGGTGGTGGATGCCAAGATCAAGAACTTCAACCGCATGCATACCCATCTCGCAAAGATGGAGGCCGACCTGGCCGGGGCCGACGATGTCGTGCTGCTCGACGAGCGCGGGCTGCTCACCGAAAGCCGTGGCGCGAACGTTTTTCTGGTCCGTGGCGGGGCGCTCTACACACCCCAGGCCGGCATCCTGGAGGGGATCACGCGGGAGACCGTCTTCGAGATCGCCGCCGAGCTGGGCATCCCCGCCGCCGAGCGGGATCTCACCCCCTACGATCTGTACACCGCCGAGGAAGCGTTTCTCTGCTCGACGGCGGGGGGCGTCTACCCGGTGGCCGAGGTCGATGGGCGGCGCGTCGGCGCTGGCTCACTCGGCGCACAGACGGCCCGCATTCGAGATCGGTACTGGA
>JACCXM010000235.1 GCA_013697005.1 Chloroflexia bacterium
CACTTGCCCTGCCCGGACCGGTCGAAGCCCTGACCCTGGAGATCTCCGGTCTGATCGATGCCACCAGCCGCCAGGAGCTCCTGCCCGGCTTTCACTCCCGTCGTCCCTGGCAACTCGCCGAAGCGAGTCGCCACCTCAAACAGCGGTTTGGCACATCCGGTCTCTATCGTGTCGTGGAGGTCGAGCCATGGTCGCGTCTTCCAGAGCGCAGACAAACGCTGATCGCGTACGATCCCTGAATCTGCCTCGTCCTGTTCGGGTCACGATCGATGGGCGGACTGGTCTGCCCATCACCCTGTACGAGCCAGGACGATCCCGTGCCATTGAGTGCGTTCAGGACTCCTGGCAGGTCGACGACGAATGGTGGCGAGAGCCCATCAGCCGCCGCTACCTCCAGGTCATCCTGCGCAACGGCGTGCTGCGCACCCTCTTCCACGACCGCATCGCTGACCGCTGGTTCGAGCAAACATATTGAGACGGAATGCTCGGTGATAGGTCACAACGCTATCCTCCTATTTCTGACGTACGTACGTTCAATATCCGTCACGGATGTCACATTTTACCCCTCTCAAAGTGTCTTTATATATAGAGGATGCTCACCGGCGGTCGGCATTGTCGACCCCCACCGCCGCCCCATCCTCTCCCCGCCCCAACGCCCTGGGTCGGGTCCTCGCCGGAGACGTCACCCCAGCACTGCGGAACGATCGCCGCGGTCCCTGGTATCGCGCTCCTGCCATCTCGTATCCAGCGTCGATTGCGCCACCCTGGGTGTTTGGTCTGATGATCCACCCAGGAGGGACCCCCCACCGGTCTGCGGCTGCCGGCTCAGGCAGCCCGATGAACTTCCGCGTGGTGACATTCGTCACCACCTCCCCGGTCTGCACACCAAGCAGATACCCGCTCAGGGCGTTGGGCGACGGGGGGAAGCGCGGAGGACGCGGGCACGTCCGGTGGTCGCCCCGGTGCCCCACCGCGCATGGGCAAGCTGTGCCCATTATCCGTCACCCATGGAGGAATCATGCACGCGTCACAAAAGAGAAAATCATCGCCAAACCGCACAGATACTACCCCGGAATCTGGCCCTGCCGGTGCCCCGCGTGATGGCCTGGCCATGTTCCGGGCCCGGCTGGCAGCCGGCAACTACGACGCCGTGCTCGGTCGCGGGCTGCGTAACTCGCTCCGCGACGCCGCTACTGATACCGGCCTCGAAACCGAGATCGGCGCCCTGCGCCTGACGCTGGCGCGGCTGCTCCAGGAGGAGACCAATCCCTCCCGGCTGGCCGCCGGTGTGGCGCGCGTGGCCGGCGTCGCGGTGCAGGCGGCACGGCTCCGTACCAATCCCGACGCGGACTTCGAGGAGCTCAGGTCGGTGCTGATGCGCGGCTTGGATACTATCGAATCTGAGCGCGTCCGCGATGCCGGTGGCGAGCAGATCCTCGACTCCCATCACCAATGACTGACTACGTCGAGCTCCATCTCCACACCGCTTTTTCGTTCCTCGATGGCGCTTCCCTGCCGGAGGAGATGGTCGGCCAGGCCGCAGATTTGGGATACCGGGCATTGGCCATCACCGATCACGATGGACTCCACGGCGCCATGGAGTTCGCGCGGGCGGCACGGGCAGCCGGCATCGCCCCCATTACCGGCGCCGAGCTGACGCTCACCGATGGCTCACACCTCACCCTTCTTGCCGAAACCGTCGAGGGGTATTCCAACCTGAGCCGGCTCATCACCGCCGCTTACGCCGGACCAAATGTCCCCGCGCAGGACGGCGTCATTGCCTTCTCTCCGCCGCGCGAGGTCTGGCAACGGGACGAAGAACGGAAACCCCGTCTCGATCCCGCGCTGCTCGCCGCACACGCTCAGGGACTGATCCTGCTCACCGGCTGCCGGCGCGGCGCGTTCTCACGCCTGGTCGACGCCGAACGCTGGAATGACGCCCGCGCCCTGCTCAATCGTTATGTCGAGTTGTTTGGCGCCGAGAACATCGCGATCGAGCTCCAACACAATCTCGTCTTCGGCGACTCCCGCCGCATCGCTGCCCTCTCCCTTCTCGCCCAGGACGCCGCTCTGCGCACGGTCGCTACCGGGAATGTTCACTATCACCATCAGCAGCGGCGCCGGCTCCAGGATGTGCTCGTCGCCATCAGGCATCGCACCACCCTCGATGGCTGCCACCGTGAGCGACTGCCGAACGCGGAGTTTTACCTTCGTTCGCCGGAGGAAGCGGCCGCGCGGTTTGCGGCGTACCCGGAGGCCGTGCGCAACACCGCCGTTCTCGCCGAGCGCTGCGCCGCGTTCGATCTCACCCGCGATCTCGCGTATCTCTTCCCGCGCTACCCCACGCCACCTGGGCAGACACCGGATGCTGTGCTCGCCGGGATTTGCCGCGGCGAAGTGCGGCGCCGCTATGCCCCTCAAGACTGGCCGGCCGCGGAAGCACGGCTCGATCAGGAGCTGCACCTGATCACCAGACACGGGCTATCCGGGTTTTTCCTCCTCTATCGCGATTTGCTTGAGTTGGCGCGCGAGGTTTCGGTCGAGCTCCGCGGTCCTGACGGATTCGCTGCCAGCCTCCCTCCCGGGCGCGGGCGTGGCTCCTCGGTCGGCTCGATCGTCTGCTACCTGATCGGACTCTCTCACGTCGATCCGCTCGCCCACAACCTGATGCTGGGCCGCTTCATCAACGACGAGATGAGCTCGATTCCGGATATCGATCTCGATTTCCCGCGCGAGATTCGTGAACGGCTGATCGAGCGCGTCTACGAGCGCTTCGGCGCCAATCATGCCGCTCTCGTCTGCGCCTTTCCTACCTATCGTCTCCGCTCCGCGCTGCGTGATGTCGGCAAAGCGCTCGGCATCCCGATCGCCGATCTCGACCGCATCTCCAAACTCAGCGAGCCACGCCTGGCGGGAGACCTCGGTCTCGAGCTGGCGCGCATCCCGGAATACGCGGCGCGCCTCGAAGCACCCCCCTGGCGCTACCTGGTGGAGCTGTCCGGGGAGCTGGCTGGGTTTCCTCGCCACGTCTCGCAACACTCCGGCGGCATGATCATCTCCTCGGCGCCGCTGGTCGATCTCGTGCCGGTCCAACCCGCATCGATGGCGGGGCGGTATCTGTGCCAATGGGACAAGGATTCCTGCGACGATGCGGGGTTCATCAAGATCGACTTCCTCGCGCTCGGCATGCTTTCTCTCGTCGAAGAGGCACTTCGTCTCATCCCCGCCAATGGCAAATCACCAGTCGATCTCAGCCGGATCGATTTTACCGACCAGACCGTCTACGACATGATCTGCACCGGGGACACGATCGGCACCTTCCAGATCGAGAGCCGGGCCCAGATCCAGACCCTGCTGCGCACTCAGCCCCGCTGCCTCGAAGACCTCATCGTGCAGGTGGCGATCGTGCGCCCAGGACCCATCATCGGTGGTGCCGTCAATCCCTATATCCAGCATCGCGAGCTCACCCGGCGCGGCACTGCCCCCCCGATACTCTACGATCACCCGCTTCTGGAATCGGTTCTGCGGGAAACGCTCGGCGTTGTCCTCTATCAGGAGCAAGTCCTCGGTGTCGCGATGGCGCTGGCGGGATTCAGCGCCGGTCAGGCCGACCAGCTCCGTCGCGCCATGACCCGCAAACGGTCACGCGAGGCCATGATTCGCCTTTGGGATCAATTTCGTGAAGGTGCCCTCAACCGTGGTGTCGATAAGCCCACGGCCAGCAAAGTCTTCAAGAAACTCATTGGCTTTGCGGAGTACGGTTTTCCCAAGAGCCACGCAACGGCATTCGCCATCCTCGCCTACCAATCGTCATGGCTCAAGCACTACTACCCGGCCGAGTTCGTCTGCGCGCTGCTGAACAATCAGCCGATGGGATTCTATCCGCCGCACGTCCTGACCAACGACGCCAAGCGCCATGGGGTTCGTATTCTGCCGCCCGGTATCAACGAGAGCGGTGTGAAATGTTCGGTCGCCGGCAACGCGGTTCGTATCGGGTTGGGATATGTCGCGGAGGTCGGGGAGAGTATCGCCGCCCATCTCGTCGCCGAACGCAACACCGCGGGTCCATTCCAGTCACTCGCCGACGTCATGCGCCGGGCGCCATTACGCATCGAAGCCGCCGAAAGTTTGGTTGGCGTTGGCATCGCCGATAGTTTCGGTCTCGGCCGTCGCGAGGCGCTCTGGCAGCTCGGTCTCTTCCTCCCGGCGCGCGCCTTCGGCGGCAAGAGCGGCAAGACACCGGGTCGCCAGCTCCCCATTCCCTTACCCGTCGTGCAGGATATGGTCGCTCTGCGTCCAATGGGTCCCTGGGAGCAGATGGCGTCTGATTACGCCACCATGGGACTCTCGCCTCGCTATCACCCGCTTGGTCTGCTGCGGCCACGCCTGCCCCGCGCCATCCGCTCGACGGCAGAGATTCCGCGAATTTCGGATGGCTCCCGCATTCAGGTCGCGGGGCTCATCGTCTGCCGGCAGCGCCCAGGCACCGCCAAAGGCATTACCTTCCTGCTACTGGAGGACGAGCATGGACTGCTCAATGTCATCGTCTTTCCAGACCTCTACAGCGAACAGCGCCATATCGTGAGAGGTGAGCCGTTCGTCGTTATCGAGGGCGTGCTCCAAAAACGCAACAACACGATCAACCTGGTCGCCGAGCGGCTCTGGCCACTCTCGGAAGCCCGCGCCCAATTCCAGATTCCAGACAATATTGGACAACCAGATCACAGAGACATCGACGTCGCTGCCCAGCAAAGCGAAGACACGCAAACCGGTCTTGATCACGTTCGCCTGATCGCGCCAGCCTCACACAGCTATCACTGACCCCGAATGCCGATTCCCGGTTGCTGCTCGACCCCGCGCATCAGAACAATCCCATCTGCTCCGCGGGCGGTTCGTCGGACGCTTCAGCACTTCGTCTCACCGCCTCGGCCTCCCCCAGGATCTTCGGCAACCGGGAAAAGTCTTCCTGAATTGTGGTCTTCAGCGCCTGCTGATGCAGCGCCGCGGCCGGGTGGTACATCGGCACGATCAATCGTTGCCCAACCCGCTTCGGTTGCCCATGAATCCGCGAAATCCGCTCGCCGGGAAACCACCGTGCCATCGAGAACCGGCCCAACGTCACAATCACATCGGGATCGATCACCGCAATCTGGCGCTCCAGAAACGGCCGGCAGGCAGCAATCTCATCAGGAAGCGGATCGCGGTTCCCTGGGGGACGCGACTTCACGATATTCGTGATGAACACATCGCCTCGAGCCAATCCGGCAATACCCAAAAGCTCATCCAGAAATTTGCCGGCCGCACCGACAAATGGCCGGCCTTGCTGATCCTCATTCCAACCCGGCGCTTCCCCGATCAGCATGACCCGCGCATCCGCGGGTCCTTCGCCTGGTACCGATTCTGTCCGCGTCTTGTGCAGCTCACACTGCATGCACACCCGGATTTCATCCGCAATCTGGGCCAGAGCCGCCGCTCGTTCTTCAACAGTCGCCGTCACCATGACCCGCCCGATTCAACACACCGTGACCAACCCCGCCGAGTATAACGATCCATCACATTGCGCCCCCGCGACTGACGCCAAACAATCAGCGAACGGTCTCACTCACCTGAATGTCCGCACCCACAGACGTGGTTTCATCCAGGTCCCGAGATTTAAGCCAGGCATCAAAATCAAGCTGATCTCGACGCAAACCAACTACTTGCCTGGCCAGACAGTGCCAATCCGGGTGGCTAGTCCGCTCCTCGATTGCAAGAATCGCGGGGTGTCCCTCATGGCGCGACAGCCACGAGCTCAAAATGTGCATATCATCGACCGAATCGTGATCGGGCTCATCCACGCCGATCGAGGAGAATCGCTCCCAGCTCCGGACCAACCTGGCTTCCAGGTCCGCGGGCGAGCCCCCATCCTCAATCCGAAATTGCGCCCAGAGCCGTCCCCGCAAGATGAGCATCACCTCGCGCATCCTCGGCATTGCCGCCGGCGTCACGAGCATAACCCAGTTCGCTTCGGTCGATTCACGCAGCCGGCGCTGTGTGGCAGTCAGCGCCAATGACGCTTGCAGCTCGCGCCGCAGCCGCCCCGCTCGTTCAAAATCAAGTGCGACCGCGGCCTCTTCCAAACCCGCCCACAGAACCTCGTGCAAGGCTTGATCGCGGCCATCGACGTAGTCGACCACGCTTCGCACCAACGCCATATAGTGATCTCGATCGGCGCGGCCCACGCAGGGACCCAGGCATCGGCCAAGATCCAGCTGGAGACAAGGTGACCCATAGGAGCGCGCGTCACGAAAGGAACGCGTGCACGTTCGCAACGGTACGACACGATTGATCAAATCTACCGTCTTGCGCGCACTGGCGGCGCTCCGAAACGGACCGAAATAGCGCGCCCCATCTTTTCTCCTCGCCTTGGCGAGACTGACTCGCGGCCACGGATTGGAAATGTCGATCCGGATGAACGGATAGTGTTCGTGGGACCGCAGTGCGGTGTTGTAGCGCGGCTGATAGCGCCTGATCAGTTGCGATTCGAGCATCAGCGCTTCGAGCTCGGAACCTACCACCTCGACCTGCACGCGCGAGAGTGACTCGATGAGTCCATCCATTTTCCGCGTGTACCCAAGCGGTTGCGAGAAATACGACCCGACCCGGTCACGCAGGTTCTTTGCTTTCCCGACATAGACAACCTGCTCCTGTGCGTCGCGCATCAGGTAAACCCCAGGCGATTTCGGGATTGCAGCCAAAATCGACCTATCGACGACCGAGCTCGCCCGCGGCATTCGCTCGCGCGGACGCCGGGTCGCCGGCCGCGCGATACCCTTTACCTCCTCCAGCGATCGGTATCCCGCCTCCCAGGCTATGTCGAACAGCGTCTGAGCGACAAATCCGGTCATGGACGCATCGGCACCCGCCCGGTGGCGGCCCTTTATCCGGCCGGCGAAGCCGAGATGCTGAGCAACCGCCTGCAGTGTTGGTTTGCGCAGGTCAGGAATCAGTCTCGTGGACATCGCGAGCGTGTCGACGCGATCGTTGACGATAGACGGCCGTCCGCTTCGTTTCAGCTCTGCGTTCAGAAACCCGAGATCGAACTCGACGTTATGGCCAACAATGACCGCTCCTGTAAGAAGCTGGAGCGCCTGATCCGCGATGGCCGCGAATGGTGGCGCATCGTTGACCAGATCATCGTCAATACCCGTGAGCTTGATGACGTAAGCTGGAATCGGACATCCAGGATTGCACAGTGACTCCCACGAGCCAACGGCGGTCCCACTCTGGAATCGGAGGATAGCAATCTCGATAATGCGCTGCCGGTTTGGTTGAAGTCCCGTGGTCTCAACGTCGAGGACGACGAACTCATTCAGGGACCGCAAACCTTCTTGCGGGTTCCCGTCGGTGAGCAACCAGGCGCCGTCACTGCGCAGCTTGAGTCCAGAATGTCCCGCCAACATGTCCCGGAGGAGCGGTCTCCACAGCGCGGTCGATCCCGTGGTACCGAACACGTGCGAAATCAGGAGATCCTCCGAAGCACGCCCCCCTTGTTCAGTAACGAACGCTTCGGCTCGAATGGCAAGCTCGTGACTCGGGAGATTTTCACCCGAGGACGGCGACGTTTGGTGATTGTCTACTGAATCGTGCGCTGATTCATTCATGATGACCGCGCGGGCCGTACCACTCCCATGTCATAAGGCGCACTGAAAGCTATGATAGAATCCAGGCGTACGGACGCCGGATGCGAACTATTGTACTCAAGGCTTCAGGCAAAGGACTGCCTGCCCTGGTCCCGTCAGAAGACTATTCCCCCACGTCAGACGTTACCGTTACCGCTCCATCGCTGGAGCGGAATCTGGACGCGCTACGAAATGCGATCGAAAAGCATAATTACGACTATTACATTCTCGATCAGCCTACCGCTTCCGACGCCGAATATGACGCGCTATGGCATCAGTTACGCGAGCTGGAGGCAGCACACCCTGGGCTCGTAACGTCAGAATCTCCAACCCAGCGGGTGGGCATTGCGCCCTCCAGCAGGTTCGGCCAGATCACGCATTCTCTTCCTATGCTTTCGCTCAGCAACGTGTTCAATGAGACAGGGCTCGAGGCATGGGCTGCTCGCTTGGCAAGAATCCTGCCCGGCACACGGTTCACATTTATCACTGAGCCCAAATTCGACGGACTCGCCGTAGCATTGACCTATGTCGATGGCGTGTTGCGGCGTGGGGCGACTCGCGGCGATGGCGTCACCGGTGAAGACATCACGGCCAACCTACGCGCAATCAAGAACGTTCCCCTGCGATTGCGGCGTGAACATGACATCCCTATTCCTTCGATTGTCGAAGTCAGGGGCGAGGTGTTTATGCGGCGCGCCGACTTCGCGTCGCTGAACGGGCGCATCGAACAGGCCGGCGGCCGGGTCTTCATGAACCCTCGCAACGCGGCGGCAGGTTCACTCCGGCAACTTGACCCGGCTATAACCGCGCAGCGGCCCGTCCGGCTCGCCGCGTACGGCATCGGCCATACCGAAGGAATCGACTCCCTCAAATCGCAATTTGAAGTCCTTGCCAAATTGCGAGCGTTTGGTTTCGAAACCTCACCCGATGCCGCAATGCACGACGAGATTGACATGGTCTGGTCCCGCTGTGAATGGTGGCTGCAGCGGCGCGATGCTCTGCCGTTTGAGATCGACGGGGTTGTCATCAAGGTGAACGATCTTCGCCACCAGGAGGAGCTCGGGCTCGTATCCCGTGAGCCCCGATGGGCAACCGCGTACAAATTTCCGGCCATCCAACAGACGTCCCGCATCAACGACATAGTCGTCAACGTTGGGCGCACAGGTGCGTTGACACCCCTCGCCATCCTCGAACCTGTCAACATCGGCGGCGTAGTCGTCAGCCGGGCCACCTTGCACAATGAGGATGAGATTCGCCGTAAAGACATCCGAATTGGCGATACCGTCATCGTCCAACGCGCCGGCGACGTGATCCCACAAATTGTCCAGGTCATCGAGGAGCGGCGAACTGGAGAGGAACGAGTGTTCGTCATGCCGGAATCGTGTCCGGCATGTGGATCACCAACCCATCGCGCCGAAGGCGAAGCAGTCCGACACTGCACAAATTCCGCCTGTCCGGCACAGCTCAAGCGCCATATTCACCACTTCGTTTCACGCGGCGCCATGGAAATTGACGGACTCGGCGAAAAGCTTTCCGACCGGTTCGTCGATCTCGGCATGATCCGCGATATCGGGGACATCTACTCGCTGGATTGGAGCTCGGTTGCCAGCCTCGATGGTATGGGTGAGCTCAGTGCCGAAAATCTCCGCGCATCAGTGGAAGCCAGTAAAGTACGCCCCCTCCATCGCCTCATCTTTGGCCTCGGCATTCCGTTCGTCGGTGAACGATCGTCGCAACGTCTCGCGGACCGTTTTCATTCGCTGCAGAACGTGATCGATGCCGATGTCGAAATGATTGAGAGCGTGCCAGGAATTGGACCTGTTCAGGCTCACGGTATCTGGGAGTTTTTGCACAATCCGGAAAATCTGGCCGTCATTGCGAAACTTCGTGACTCCGGGCTCAAAATGGCCGATGATAGTCAGAGCAACGGTCCGGCCAGTGGCCCTCTGGCCGGAAAGACGATCGTGCTGACCGGCCGTCTAAGCAAACTCACCCGTGGGGAAGCGGAAGCTGCGCTCCGGCGATCGGGAGCCAGCGTAGCGGGGTCGGTCTCCAGGAAGACAAGTGCGGTTTTCGCTGGAGAAGATGCCGGCAGTAAGGCAGAACGCGCACGCGAGCTCGGTGTCCCAGTTTTTGATGAGCAGGAACTTCTCGCCATTCTCGATGGCTCGCCATTGGAAAACGGTAAGGATCTGGCTGAGTGAGCGGCTATTCCTACGCGACAAGGGAAGCGGACCCGGTGCACATCGTACGAACCATCGGCCGGTTGGCCCAGATGATCATCGAGCTGCGCGATGAATATGTCGAACGCCCGCGACCTGACCTTCTCGTTCAAATCGATCAGCGCATGACCGATCTCGTTGCGCTCCAGGACGAGCTCCGCGCCCGCATGGTGGAACCGCAACAATAATCTTTTGGCGCCACCGGAATCATTCTGATCTTCCGGCGATTCGCGTCGTTCCGGGTTTGGTCAATGGCTCTCCCGCGGCACATAATGGACAATCGCTCGGTTCCCAGTTAGCCACCGTCATATGCAGCAAGGCATCAATCGGTATTCCGATATCCACCGCACCGTCGCTGCGGTCAACTAGCACCGCAACGCCGATAGCCTCGATACCTTCTTCGTGCAGGGCGCTCAGCGTTTCGCGGATTGATCCCCCGGTAGTCAGGATATCGTCGACGATCAAGACGCGCGCTCCATGAGAAAACGTCGTGCCGCGCCGGAACTCGCGTTTGCTGTCTCCTACCTCCGACCGCTCCGCGTAGGCGGCAAGACTCCCGAGTTGCCGGGCCACTTCAAAAGCCAGAATGACACCACCCGTCGTCGGTCCCGCCACAACGTCGACATTTTGATGCCGAAAACGATCTGCGATAAGGGCGCAAACCTGTGAAGTCAAAACCGGCTGCCTCAGCAGATTGAATTTTTCGATATATTGATCGCTATGGCGCCCCGACGAGAGTTGAAAATGACCCTGCTGTAGCGCCTCGGATGTCCGTAGCGCGGCCTCAATGCCGTTCGTCGCGTCCACCCAGCTCCCTCATCCGACGAAGTAGAACGACAAGCCGAGCATCAGGTAAAGTGCGAGCAGTTGCGCTCCCTCCAACCAATTCGATTCCCCATCCACGGAGATCAGAACCGCGATCAGCGCGGCGCCAATCAGACCTGCCAGCTCGTAACTGTTGAAGACCAGAGTCATCGGATTGCCGAGCAGGACGCTGATCCAGACCAACAAGGGTGTCACGAAAAGCGCGATCTGCAGACCCGATCCTATCGCGATGCCCAAACTCAGGTCCATCTTGTTTTGGTAAGCAACCTGCACCGCGACAATGTGTTCGGCGATATTGCCCACAAATGGAACCAGCATCACGCCTATGAACAATTCAGACAAACCCCATTGTTCCGCCACTGGCTCGACCGCGCCGACCAGAAGTTCACTCATGAAGACAATGCCGATGGTCGTCACGGCCATCAGCCCGAGCGCCATCGGAAGTTTCATCGACGGAACATCGTTGTGTTCCCAGGCTTCGCCTTCCGGACTTTTCTGGCGAAGCGAAAACAAGATGTAGAGCGCATAGACCACGATGAGCACGATCGCCAGGCCGTCGCTCAATACCGAGACCGTTTCTTCGGACGGCCGCGTTGCCGCCGGACCGAGGGCGAACACAGCTGGAATCGTGAGCGACACCACCGCCAGCGCCATCATCGTCGCATTAGTTCCAGCAGTCTTGGCATCAAAAAACTGTGTGCCGTTCTTGAGACCGCCAAGCAGCAGCGACAATCCCAAGACCACGAGAATATTTCCGATGATCGAGCCCGCGATCGAGGCTTTGACCAATTCGACCAAACCTTCGCGCAATGCGATGATCGTGATGATCAGCTCGGCCGCATTGCCCAGCGTCGCATTCAACAGGGCGCCTATCTTCGGGCCGGTATAAATCGCTGCCTCTTCGGTCGCGCGACCAAGAAGTCCCGCGAGCGGAATCAATGCTACGGCGGACGCAATGAAGACGGCGGTCGGGCCACCAATGTGTGCAAATTCGAGAACGAGCGCCACCGGCACCAGCACTAGCAATGGCAGGATAAACTTCATAATCCGCTAGCCTCCCGAAACCGGAAAAGGTGCGGGTCACCGCTACGGAATCCGACGTTGGCCAGACCGACGATCTGATTGAAAGATGAAAAACCTTCTTCATCCAGCCATTGCGACAGTTCGTCGATAAGTCGAATCGGGAGACCCGGATCGACGAAGATTCCCGTTCCTATCTGCACCGCACTCGCCCCTGCCAGAAAAAACTCGAGTGCGTCGTTGAGGCTCATGATGCCTCCCATGCCAACGACTGGAATGCGCACCGCCGAGGCAACCTGATACACCATGCGCACCGCAATCGGTTTGATCGCGGGCCCGGAAACGCCACCAGTCTCGTTCGCCAACAAGGGACGGCGACGGCGAACGTCAATCGCCATGCCAACCAGCGTATTGATCAAAGAGATCGCGTCAGCCCCTGCGGCTTCGACAGCGATCGCCACAGACACGATGTCCGACGCTCCTGGACTGAGTTTCACAATTATCGGCAATGTCGTCACCCCGCGGACGGCGCGGGTCACCTCTGCCGACATCTCCGCATCCCAACCGAAGCAATATCCCCCGCGGCTGATATTCGGACAGGAAACGTTGATTTCGATCGCGGCAATTCCGGGTTGCTCATCGAGCATCGCGGCCATCATCGCGTAGTCATCCACGGCTTCTGCCGAAATATTCACGATAGCGGGGACCGCCCAGGAGTCCCAAAGCGTTGGATACTTTTTGACGAAGCCGTGAATCCCTGGATTTTGCAGACCGATGGCGTTGAGCATGCCGGCGGGCGTTTCGACAATTCTCGGCATGGCATTTCCAGCCCGTCGCTCTGGTGTAATCCCCTTGCTGACAAAGGCCCCCAGGCGCTGGATGTCAATAACCCCTGCGTATTCTTCGCCATACCCAAAACAGCCCGAGGCAGCCATGAAGGGGTTCCGTAGCAGGAGTTCGCGAGGGTTATGCGGCGCCAGGTCAACCGCAAGATCCGCCGTCCCGTGGCTCGTGACCGCGGTCATCGTGCTGAAACTCGGAGTCTGGCGCTGGTCAAAAAACCACCTCGTCGAAATCGAAGACGGGTCCATCCACACAAGACGCGATCATGCCGCGCCGAGTCTCAACGACGCAACCCAGGCAGGCGCCGAAACCGCACGCCATCCCCCGTTCAACGGAAATTTGCACGCCGGGTTTCTTGTTTATGCGGTGCGTATCGGCGACGGTGCGCAGGGTGCGGTACATGGGCTCGGGACCGCATGCGTAAATCTGGTCAGCCCAATGAACGTAGTCACCGACGATCTCAGTTGCCAATCCGTGATGACCGCGGCTCCCGTCATCGGTCGCTACCACGTACTCCACTGGGCCCCGCAACTCCGACGCGGGAAGAAGTCCCGCTGCGTCGGCCGCGCCCATCACGAACACCACATCGAGTCCCCGCGCCACCGCTACATCAGAAAGCATCACCAATGGCGCCACGCCTACTCCACCAGCCAACATCAGCAACCGCTGCGCTCGCGGCGGAATGACAAATGAGTTACCCAGCGGTCCCAGTATCTCGAGCCGCTCACCAGGTGTGCGTCCTGCCAACCAGGCACTTCCCCGCCCGAAGGGCCTCACCAGGAACGTGAGCGAGCTCGGTTGCTGATGTGCCCGGTAGACGGAATATGGGCGGCGCAAGAGTGGATCAAAGGATCCCGGGAATCGGCAGCTGACGTTGAAGAACTGGCCAGAGTTCAGCCGCTGAACCACGGTCGTCGGTGCACTGACGGTCAAGAGGATGGCATCACCCATGGTGTGATCGACGGCCAACACCTGGCTTTCGAACTCCCGGGAAGTGCCCGTGGTCTCAACTTGGGCCAATTGCCGGCGCAAGAGCTTCGCCCTCTGACTCATTTCCACAAGTTGTGCTTCATCTTGCCGGGCTAGTAGCCGGACCCAGTCGTACGGTACTCCGGGTACGGCTGAACTGTGTAGCCCGCCGCCGCGCTCGACAACGCGGCCACAACCGTACGTGCCGTATCTATCGACGTAATGCACGGAACTCCGCGTTCGACCGCGGCGCGGCGAATTTCGATTCCATCCAGAATCTCTTTGTCAGCGGGTCCGGGAGTGTTGATGACGCAGTCGATGGTGCGCTCCAGGATCACGTCCAGCATGTCGGGATGTCCCCGTCCAATCCGCTTTGTCACCATTTGCACTGGCATTCCGTGGCGTTCGATGAGCGCGGCGGTCCCTTCCGTGGCATACAACTTGTGTCCCAGCATCACAAGTTGGCGAATCATGTCAACGCCTTCAGATTTGTCTTCGTCGGCCAGGGTTATCAGCACCGAGCCCAGTGCGGGCAAGGCAAGCCCCGCCGCGACCAGTGCCTTGTGAAACGCGGGCTCGAAGGCGCGATCGATCCCCATTACCTCGCCTGTTGACTTCATTTCCGGTCCCAGGTGAGTGTCGACGCCCCGTAACTTGGCCATGGAGAAGACCGGCGCCTTCACGGCGACGAGGGGCTGCCGAGGCCACAATCCGCCAGTGAAACCCTGGTCCGCGAGCGAACGACCGAGCATGACGCCTGTTGCCAGGCGTACCATCGGGACTCCCGTGGCCTTACTCAAGAAGGGAACCGTTCGTGATGCTCGCGGGTTCACCTCGAGCACGTAGATGCGCCCGGCGTGGATGACGAACTGAATATTGATCAGACCACATGCCTTGAGCCCAGTCGCGATCCGCGTCGTGTAGTTAACGACGGTGTCGACTTGGGCCGGAAACAGATTGAGCGCCGGGTAGACGGCAAAGGAATCGCCGGAATGAACACCCGCGCGCTCGATATGCTCCATGATCCCCGGAATCAGCACCGCCATACCATCACTGATAGCGTCGACTTCGACTTCTCTTCCCAACAGATATTTGTCGATGAGCACGGGATGTTCGGGCGCCAGGTCTGCGGCGTTGCGAATGTATCGACTCAGTTGGTCCTGGCTGTAAACGACCTCCATGGCGCGGCCGCCGAGCACGTAGGATGGTCGCACCAGCACCGGATAGCCGATGCGCGCCGCAACCGCGCGCGCATCGGGCAATGATGTCACCGCCGCACCCGGCGGTTGCGGAATCCCCAAACCGCGGAGGAACCCTTCGAATCTGTGTCGGTCCTCGGCGAGATCGATGGAGTCCAGTTGGCTGCCGAGGATCGGCACGCCCCGGTCGACGAGGGTCGTCGCCAGATTGATTGCAGTTTGGCCGCCAAACTGGACGATGACGGGCACGTCCGCGGAGACCGTGTCGTTTCCAGATTCATGACGGAGAATTTCAGCCACACTCTCGCTGTCGAGGGGCTCAAAGTACAATCGGTCCGATGCGTCAAAATCGGTCGAAACGGTCTCAGGATTCGAGTTGATCATGATCGAGGCAATCCCGCCGTCGTGCAGCGCTTGCGCGGCTTGCACGGCGGAGTAGTCGAATTCGATCCCCTGACCAATGCGAATTGGTCCAGAACCGATGACAACCGCACGCTCCCTCCCCAGCGGCGCCGCCTCGTCTTCCTGTTCGTACGTTGAGTAGAAGTAGGGAGTCGCCGCCGAAAACTCGCCTGCGCACGTGTCGACCATCTTGTAGACGGGGAGCATTCCCGCGTCTTCTCTCATCTCCCGAATAGCTTTTTCGTTGCGTCGCGTGAGAAGTCCGATCGTCCGGTCGCTGAATCCAGCTCGCTTGGCACTCCAAAGGCACTCGAGTGTGATGTCATCGGCTGTGAGTCGCTGTTCGATCTTTACCACGCCATGTAACTTGGACAGGAACCAGCGATCGATACGACTCAGATCGTGAAGGCGATCGACGTCAACCCCGCGACGCAGCGCCGCCGCAATCGCCCACAACCGCAAGTCATTGGGGAGCTGCACCAGATCCTGAATCGTCTCGTCAGTCCATTGTGGGTCTTCCCACAGGAGATCTTTGGCGGTTGACTCGAGCGAACGCACCGCCTTCTGTAAGGCCCCTTCAAATGAGCGGTCAATAGCCATGACTTCGCCAGTAGATTTCATCTGGGTGCCGATCGTGCGATCGGCTTGGCCGAACTTGTCGAACGGCCATCGTGGGATCTTTACCACGACATAGTCCAGAGCCGGCTCAAAGGCTGCAGTCGTTTTCCCGGTAATGGGATTCACCAATTCGTCGAGCCGGCGCCCAATCGCGATCTTGGCCGCCATCCTGGCGATCGGGTACCCAGTCGCTTTGGAGGCGAGGGCGGACGAACGGCTCACCCGAGGGTTCACCTCGATTACCGCATAGTTTGCTGAACAGGGATCGAGCGCAAACTGGACATTGCATCCGCCTTCGATACCCAGCGCGTCGATGATCCGCAACGCCGACGTCCGCAGCATCTGATAGTCGTCATCACTCAATGTTTGCGACGGCGCGACGACAATGCTGTCCCCGGTGTGAATGCCCATGGGATCGAGATTTTCCATATTGCAGATGGTGATGCAGGTACCGAGGCTATCTCGCATGACCTCGTATTCGAGTTCCTTCCAACCCATGAGCGACCGCTCCACAAGAACCTGGTGAATTGGGCTGGCATTGAGTCCGCCTGCCACAATGAGATCCAACTCGGCGTGAGTGGTGGCGATACCGCCACCGGTACCGCCGAGGGTGTAGGCCGGTCTTACGACGAGGGGCAATGAAACGAGCTCGGTGAACGCCTTGGCTTGTTCGACCGACGTAACGATGGCGCTGTCGACGATTGGCTCACCAATGCTGATAAGAAGATCGCGAAAAAGCGCGCGATCTTCAGCCTGCTTGATCGCGGCCAGCGGCGTGCCCAGCATGCGCACGCCGTATCGATCGAGCGTGCCTTGCGCGGCCACCTGCACGGCCAGGTTGAGTCCAGTCTGCCCACCTAACGTAGGGAGTAGCCCGTCAGGACGTTCGCGTTGAATGACGCGGCGTACGACTTCCGGCGTCAGCGGTTCTATGTAAACGGCGTCGGCCACTCCCTCGTCCGTCATGATCGTGGCTGGATTGGAGTTGACGAGAATGGTGCGCACACCTTCCTCTCGCAAGGCTCGGCAGGCCTGAGTTCCCGCATAATCGAATTCGGCTGCCTGCCCGATCACAATCGGTCCCGAACCAAGAACCAGAACGCTATCGATTGCCTTTGGATTGCGATCGATCATGCGGATCAGCGTCCATCCCGGTCTACGGACTCGAGGAGATTCAGAAAATCATCGAAAAGGGAGTCATTGTCTTGCGGTCCTGGAGACGATTCAGGATGGAACTGAACCGACATCACTGGGAGCGTATCGTGCCCCAGACCCTCCACCGAGCCATCGTTGAGATTGACGAGCCGAACATGCCAACCGCCGCCATTCGGCAAAGTTTTGGCATCGACCTCAAAACCATGATTTTGCGCGGTAATTGATACGCGGCCGGTCTTGACGTCACGCACACTATGGTTGCCGCCACGGTGTCCAAACGACAACTTGCGGGTCTCCGCCCCGATTGCGCGCGCCAGTAGCTGATGTCCGAGACAGATCCCGAAGTAAGGAACGCCCCTCGCGATCACGCCGCTGACGATGGCGAGACCGGCATCCAGATTTGCCGGATCACCTGGTCCCGGGGAAACGATCACACCGTCTGGATGCAAATGCTCGATCTCGGCGAGCGAAGTACCAAATGGAACAACGGTAACTCGTGCCCCCCGCTTCGCCAACGATCGGATGATGTTTCGCTTTACTCCACAGTCCACGATGACAACATGCGGACCAGTTT
Source organism: Chloroflexia bacterium (assembly GCA_013697005.1). Classification (GTDB taxonomy): domain Bacteria; phylum Chloroflexota; class Chloroflexia; order Thermomicrobiales; family UBA6265; genus JACCXM01. The sequence continues at coordinate 17,489 of JACCXM010000235.1, forward strand.
CGCTCCCGATGGTCTCGGGCTCCAACGCGATCACTTCGCCGACGACGTCATGTTCCCCCGGAATTAGCGCGGCCCGAGCGCGCGCGACGAGCTCGGAATCGGAAATATCTGCGGCATCGTGAACGAGCACTCCGCGAGCGTCACCGGCTTCACGGATATGCAACGTCAATGCTCGCGTATCGATCTCGGATATACCGGGTATCTCGTTGTCGCGCAGGTAGTTATCAAGCGTCCCGGCGGAATCCACATGACTGGGGAGCGCACAATGCTCCCGAACGATGAGACCTGCGATCCATGGGCGTCGTGATTCGCTTTGTTGTGGATGAATCCCGTAATTTCCGATCAGCGGATAGGTCATGCAAACGATCTGACCCCGAAACGACGGATCAGTGCAAACTTCCTGATAGCCGACCATCGTCGTCGTGAAGACCACCTCTCCACCAACGGCGGCGCGGGCGCCAAATCCCTTCCCGCGAAACACCCGCCCATCGGCGAGTGCCAGGGCGGCATCAGCGTGGGGCCGGTAGCGCGTTCTTCCCCGCTTTTGGATTTCCCCCATGATATCGTCTGTCCGAATCCGCACGTCGTTACCAGTCACGGTATCGCTCGTCACCGCCGACAAATGCCAGTTTTGTCCGGCCGTGCAGTTCGGTGTCCAACAAGGGAGTATTGATACCTCGCGAAACAGTTCCTTTGAGATGAGGCGTCCAAGTTTCGGCAGGATCGAACACGACGACGTCGGCGGGAGATCCAGGTCGCAGGGTTCCCACGTTGAGACCCCATAGACGCGCCGGTGTCGTGCACAATCCACGAACGACTTCCCGCAATGTCAGTTCGCCGGCGCGCACCAACGACAACAACAATGGCAGTGCAAATTCGCTCCCGGAAAGTCCAAAAGCGGCGGTCATGAACGAGCGGCCTTTTTTTTCGTGACGAGCGTGGGGAGCATGATCGGTGGCAATGACATCGATGAGTCCCGCTCGCAGCGCTTCCCGCAACCGAAGCATGTCGCCAGTGGTCCGAAGTGGCGGATTCACTTTGGTATCCTGGTCAGCCGCGCCGAAATGCTCTCCGTCGGAACCCTGTTCATGTTCGATATCTCGGCGCCCACCAACCCATTTGTCCGTCATTGTCATGTGATGAGGCATCACTTCAGCCGTCACCCGGACGCCATTCGATTTCGCCCTGGCGATCAAGTCGGCGCCACGGCCGGTTGACACATGGCAGGCGTGCAGCCAGCCCCCAGACAGCGCAGCGAGTCCAATATCACGATTAATAATCGATTCCTCAGCGAGCGCGGGAAGTCCCTGAATTTTTAGGGCATGGGATGTGTACCCTTCGTGCATTGCTCCGCCGGTCAACGTGGGATCTTCGCAATGAACCATCACCGGTAGGGCAAGCTCTCTCGATGCCGCCAGGGCCTGCCGCATGACCGACGAATCCGCGGTCGATTCCCCGTCATCGGAAAACCCAACTGCACCCACCGCCGCCAGCGCACGGTAATCAACTGGTGTATCACCTCTGCGACCCTCGCTGATTGCGGCAATCGGTCGCACAGAGACCACCGCGTCGCGATCCGTGCGACGTTTCAATTCCTCGAGTTGTACCACCGAATCAAGCGCGGGTTCGGTATTGGGCATGCAAAAAATCGTCGTGAATCCGCCAGCCGCGGCGGCCGCGGTCCCGGTCGCTATCGTCTCTTTCCACTCCTGACCCGGTTCACGCAGGTGAACGTGGACGTCGATAAAACCCGGAGCAACGATCATTCCTGTCACATCGATCACATGCTCGGTAGCATCTGCTGCGAGAGTTCCGACCGCCGAGACCACCTCACCGTGCATGCGAACGTCCAATTGGGCGTCAAGATTCATGCTGGGGTCGACGACGTGTCCGCCTCGCAGGAGAATGCTTTCTCTCACCAGAGTGCCAGGCACGCAGAAAAAAACCGTCTCTCGGTCCTGTTCGGTCCGGGAGACGGCGTCACCGCCGTGCAAGTTGACTTTGCTAGCGCCACAAATTCCCTCATCCAGGGCGTCACCGCGAGTATAAGCTTGAACGCGGCACCCGTCAAAATGATCGCCGTGAAGTCGCCTGACACCTCCGAGCCGTTCCCGCGTGGTGAACGACTCTTGAGACCGTCACCGGAGAATCACATACGATGAAGCGAAATCCCGATGACAATTTTGCCAAACTCCTCGATATTGATAAGCGGCTGGCAGAGGAGTATGGTCGCCCGCGATGGCGCTCGCACGGACCGCCGCTGGAAGTGCTCATTGGCACGGTGCTTTCGCAACATACCTCGGATGTCAATACGGCCCGGGCGTTCGCATCGTTGCGAAAGACTTTTCCGAAATGGCAAGATGTGATCAGTTCCCCAACGTTTGAGGTTGCCAATGCCATTCGAAGTGGCGGCCTTGCCAACATCAAGGCGCCGCGCATTCAGAATATCCTCCGCGCCATCGAAGGCGAGACGGGAATCCTATCCCTCGATTGCTTGCACCCCCAAACACTTGATCGCTCGCGGATGTGGCTCGAAGCACTCCCTGGCGTTGGACCGAAAACCGCCAGCTGCGTTCTGTTGTTCAGTCTGGGGTTTCCCGCCATGCCGGTCGATACACACGTGCATCGCGTTAGCCGCCGCCTGGGCCTGATCGCACCCGTAACCAGCGCAAACGATGCTCACCGCACCCTCGATCGACTGACTGGTCCAGACCGCGATCTCATCTACGGCTTTCACATGAATCTCATCGCTCATGGTCGCGCGGTGTGCAAGGCCAGATCACCCGCGTGTTCTGCTTGCGTCCTCAACGATATCTGCCCAAGCGGGGCCCCTTCGATCCACCGGCGCGTGAATCTGTGATCGACGAAACCTTCGCGGTGCGGAACATGGATTGAGCACGGCTAGAGGCGGTGCTAGACTCTGTATCAGCGTTCCCCACTTGGCTCGTGGCCTCGGAACAAACACGATGTAGTGAGCATTGGTATGCCCCGCGTCGTACCTGGATCCTCAATCGCCGTCAGCTATTCCAGTCGCGGTGCCTCGATGCCCGCGTGGATGGTGCAGCATGTCGCGGCCGTCGCCATGGTCGACGGAATCGATCTCGATGCGTCGACCCGATTCGCAATGTGGATGGCCTCACTGACTTGTAGCCCGGAGACGCCTTCTCTGCCGATACGGAGCGTCTGGTCGAGCGCGGAAAGTACGGATTCGAAACGGGTTAGTCGGCTAATTGACGCCACGATTCACAATCAACCGGGCGCTCCGCCACTGATCGTAATCATGGTGCCGGGCAATTGTTCGGCCAAGGATTTGGCAAGGACATTGCAGCCAGGGCAAACGTTCAAAAGCAATCGCCGGTTTGCGATCGGATTGTCCGGTGCGTCTCTTCGCGGAGGTCGGCCGCATCTTGTCCAGCTAGGGCAGTTCCGCAGATTCGCGGAAGAATGGGACCTTTCCCTCGCAATCGACTTGTCGGGTCGATTCGATCCGACGTGGGAAGCCGAGGCCGCGATTGCCCGGCTTGGCGATCGACTGGCGGTGCTCCGTCTGCCAGTTTCCGCCCCATCTCGGGCTGCGGTCGGCCGTGACCGTGTTGCCTGTCGCGCCCTTCACGCGGCGATCGACCGCGCGGGATCCCTTGATGTTGCTCTTTCGACGGTAAGGTCCGTTCCTTTTCCGGTGACGCCTCGCGCAGCGGGTCGCTCCGCCGGGAGAGCGGCGCACTATGTCGCCGTGCGCGCGGCCCTACATTCACAGGCTCTCCGCGACGGAATTACGAGATACGAAGGCACTCCGACTATTCGCGGGTTTTAGGCCTCGTCGCATCCCAGGCTTCGGCACTCCATCGTGCGACGTGGAAAATCTCGCTCGTGTTGAGTACCCGGATTACCGCTTTGTGTACTGGGGAGCCTTGCGCGCTCGCTTGAGCCCGACCTTCTTTCGCTCCTTGACTCGCGCGTCCCGGGTGAGGAGTCGCGCCCGCTTCAGCACTGGGCGCAAGTCCTCATCGAACCGGATCAGCGCGCGCGCAATGCCGTGCCGAATAGCCCCAGCCTGTCCGGAAACGCCCCCGCCAAGAACACGCACAGTTACGTCGAATCGCTCCCGGGTTCCGGTCAGAAGGAGTGGTTCCGTCACCGAGGCTTGATGCACCTGGCGCCCTCCGAAATAGTCCGTAGCCGCGCGGCCATTCACGGTAATCGCCCCAGAACCAGGATAGAGCCTGACCCGCGCCACGGCGGCTTTCCTGCGGCCAACGGCCCAGATATACGTCGCCTCACTCATGATCCCTGTTTCCTCTCCAATTGCCCGAATCCTCGTTCCCACTAGCGGAAATGAAAGGTCATCCCTCTGTCATTGCCCACGGTTCTACCGCGAGCATTGTAGGTTGCTGCGTTGCGTGAGGATGATCTGGTCCCGCATACACTTTCAACTTACGAAGCTGCGCCTCTCCCAGAACATTTTTCGGAAGCATCCCTCGGACGGCGCTCTGGATAATGCGCTCGGGATGACTGCCTCGAACCTCACGGACCGACCGCCGTCGCAAACCGCCTGGGTAGCCAGAGTGCCGCGTGTAGAGCTTTTGCGTCTCCTTCTTTCCCGTAAGGACAACTTTTTCCGCATTGACCACAATGACGAAATCTCCCATGTCGGCATGGGGCGAAAACGTCGGCTTCGTCTTTCCGCGTAGGGTCGCGGCAATCACCGACGCGAGTCGGCCCAACGTCTTGCCTTCGGCATCGACGATGTACCACCGCTTTCCAGTTTGCAGATCACCGAGTTTCGGCGACCATGTCCGTCGTTCCATGCCAGTGCTCCTTCGTTTCAACAACGCAAGTTGCGGATTTCCGTTGGTATATGCAGTCCATCCATCACACAGCGTCGGTCAATATCCGATCTTGTGTAGGGTCAGCCCTTGTGGCGGTGCAACGACCGAGCCTTGCCGCCTATCCCGCTTTTCGCGAACTGCCCCAACCCACTCCGCTTCACGTCGCCCGCGTCCCACTTCGACCAGAGCCCCGACGAAGTTTCGGACCATACGCGGCAGAAACGCGTCCGCCGTGACGATGAACTCGATGACGCGCAAGTTCTGTTCATCGCCTGGACTCGCGCGTACTGCAATCTCGCGGCAGTCGCACCGGAAAACCTGGCGAATCGTTCCCCGCGGTCGCTTTGCCCGCTCCGACCACGGAACGCCATCGCCGCTGCTCGCGAACGACGCGAAGTCGTGCGTCCCAACCAACCATCGAGATCCAACGACCATCGCGGTGACATCAACATCCGCCCCCGGCGTCCAGGCATATCTTCTGAGGAAAGGGCTCTCGATCGACGGCGCCAACCAATATCGGTACTCACGCCAGAGCGCGTCGAAACGAGGATTGAATGCCGGATCGCAGGTGTCGACATCGGTCGCGACGATATCGCGGGGCAGCTTCGCGTTGAGAGCCCGTTGCAGGTCGTGGCACGAACCGCGCCAACCTGGAAGCGACGCTGCGGCAACCTGACCGGCCGCGTGTACGCCGCGGTCGGTGCGGCCGCCAAACGTCGTCCGCAGTGGTGCACCAGCGAGTGCCTCCAGCGAGCGCTCGAGCTCACCCTGCACCGTGCGCGAGCTCGGCTGCACCTGCGAACCCGAAAAATCGGTGCCGTCATACGCCAATGTCAGTCGGAAGCTCGGCATGGTTGGCCAATGCACACGTTTTCACCTAAGCCTCGATAAACTCGATAAGTGCCATCGGTGCTGCGTCACCGTGACGTATACCGAGTTTGGAGATGCGCGTGTATCCACCTGGGGCTTCTTCGAACCGTGGCGCGATGACTTCGAACAGTTTCGCCGTCGCTGGTGGATTGTTTATTTTCGACATCACCAGATTGCGATGATGCTGGCTGTCCTCCCGCGCAATCGTCACCAACTTCTCGACGATTGGGCGCAGCGTTTTCGCTTTTGCCTCAGTCGTGGTCAACCGCTCGTGCTGAATCATTGAAATAGCCAGTTGACGAAGCAGCGCCTGCCGCTGGGAGGGATTCCGGCCAAACTTACGGCCTGCCTTCCGGTGCCTCATGTCAAACTCTCCTCAGTGTCCCCGCCGCCCGGCCCGGCTCCGGCCCCGCGTAGCGCGGCGACCGCTTCCGACATGTCATTGTCAGGGCCGTCGCCGGCCTCGTTCTCGCCAACATCGAATTCACCGTCGGTCAGGTCCAGTCCCTCGAGAAACTCGGTGCCACCAAACGTGCTTTCGCCTTCCGGCAGGTAACCAAATTCCGCAAGCTTTTGGCGAAGCTCGGTCATCGACCGTGGACCAAAATTCCGAATTGAGAGGAGTTGCTCGGGATCAACGGTGAGCACCTGTCCAACCCGCTCGATCTGACGACTGCGGAGTGCGTTAAGGACCCGCGGCGATAGACCGAGATCGACAAGGGGTTTGTTCAGCACTTCATCGGGAATCATCGCCCCCGAAGCGTCAGGCTGGTCACCATCCTGTTGCGTGAACGCGGCAAAGGTCTGCGCTTGCGTCATCAGGATCCGCGCGGCTTCTGCCAGCGCATCATCTGGATCAATCGTGCCGTCTGTGAGCACTTCGATAATCAGGCGATCGAAATCAGTCATCGGACCGACGCGGGTGTGCTCCACGACAAAGTTCACCCGCTCAATCGGCGTATAGATCGCATCAATAGGTATTTCTCCGATTGAATACGACTCCTGCATCTCCGCTGGTTTATACCCGCGATCCTGGGTGATCCAGATATCCATGTCCATGACGCCGTCTGGCGAATCAATTGTGGCAATGACTTGGTCCGGATTGATGACGTCCACTTCAGCCGGCCAGACCACGTCTCCAGCCGTAACCTGTCGTTCACCCGAGGGATCGCCATTGACATAGAGATGAGCCCGGGTCTCTCCGTTGAGGTCCATCATCCGCTTGAGCCGAACGCGTTTCAGATTCAGGACGATCTCGGTGACATCTTCTCGTACGTTAGGAATTGTCGAAAATTCGTGCCAGACGTTGTCGAGCCGCACTCGCGAAACCGCCACTCCCTCGAGGGAGCGCAGCAAGATTCGCCGTAAGGCGTTGCCTAGCGTCGTTCCGTAGCCTGGCTCCATCGGTTCGGCTTTGTACCGACCATAATTGAGGCCAGATTCAACAGTCTCAATGTGAAATTGTGGTCGTTCTAACAAGTTTCGTCGCCTCCATGTTGGCACAAGATCGTGAACGCGGAACCATTCCCACTGCTCCAAATCGCCCGGTCGAGCCCGCGCCTTGCCTCGTCGAATTAGCGGCTGTAATGCTCCACAACCAGAGCTTCGTTGAAGGACGGCACTTCGACCTGATCGCGGGCTGGCAAACTCAAGACTCTACCGCTCAACGCACTGGAATCGATGCTCATCCAATCCGGCGCCTTTCGCGTACTCAATACTTCGCCATAATCTGTGAAGTATGTTCGGTTGCGGCTCTGCGTACGCACCGACACGATGTCACCTGGTTTGACGAGAAAAGAAGGGACATTCGTCTTGCGTCCATTGACCACAAAATGACCGTGCCGCACCAACTGCCGAGCCTGCCGTCGGGAATCGGCAAATCCCATCCGGTAAATTACATTGTCAAGTCGCGACTCGAGAATCTGCAGCAGATTGTCGCCAGTCACGCCCCCGCGGCGTTCCGCTTCCACGAAATGCTTGTGAAACTGGCTCTCCATAACCCCATAAAACCTGCGCACCTTTTGCTTCTCACGGAGTTGCAGCCCGAACTCTGACGGACGGCGCGTACGGCGTTGACCATGCTGCCCAGGCGGAAAGTTTTTGGCCGGCTGTCGTTTGACGATCGGGCATTTTGGGCCGTCGCAGCGCGCACCTTTCAAATAGAGCTTGAGCCCTTCTCGCCGGCACAATCGGCATACTGGTCCCGTATATCTCGCCATTGTTGAAATCAACCTCCGTCACGGTCTGCTGATCCAGGAGCCGGGAGCAGTCAGTGGAACAACCCCAAACTGCCAAAGCTCAAAGTGCTAAACGCGCCGCCGCTTCGGGGGCCGGCAGCCATTGAATGGGATCGGGGTCGTATCGGTGATGGAAACGACCTGGACCCCGCTTGATTGCAGCGATCGGATCGCCATTTCCCTGCCGGAACCTGGACCCTTCACATAGACATCGACCTGGCGCAGGCCATGCTCCATGGCCTTGCGCGCCGCCGATTCGGCGGTCACCTGAGCTGCATATGGCGTGCTCTTGCGGCTCCCCTTGAACCCGTTCGATCCTGAGCTCGACCAGGCGATGACGTTCCCCGCCGGATCGGTCATCGTGATGATCGTGTTGTTGAAGGTCGCTTGCACATAGGCTTTGCCGCGAGGAATATTTTTCCTGTCCCGGCGGCGCACTCGTGTCTTTCCTTTTCCTCCGCGGCGTTTTTCTGACATTTCTCTGACTCTCCTCCGCAAGCGGCGGCCTTGGCGCCGGCCGCCACGCCCTCAGGCCGGTTAAGTCTTCTTTCGACCGCCTACCGCGCGACGCGGACCACGGCGGGTCCGGGCATTCGTTCGCGTCCGTTGACCGCGAGTGGGCATCCCCCGTCGATGGCGGAGTCCGCGATAGCAGCCGATGTCCATCAACCGTTTGATGTTCATCGCTACTTCGCGCCGGAGATCGCCTTCGACTCGCATCTCTTTGTCGACGATTTCGCGAATGCGGTTGACCTCGTCATCGGTCAGATCGCGCACGCGCGTATCGGGACTGATATTCGTTCGCTCCAGCAGCATCTGACTGGTGTGGAGTCCGACCCCATAAATGTATGGCAACGCTGCTTCGACTCTCTTGTCGCGAGGAAGATCGACTCCTGCAATTCTCGCCACGCTCGTTCTCCTTGAATTTCGCCAAGCTGGCGAGAAGTTACCCCTGCCGCTGTTTGTGGCGTGGGTTGACGCAAATCACCCGCACGACGCCGTGGCGGCGAATGACTTTGCACTTATCACAACGTCGTGTTACTGACGCAGCCACCTTCATGTCCGTTACCAATCCCGTCCCGGTGAGTGGACGAACGTAGCATCGTTACTCAGTCCCGGGTCCGCAAAACGCGCTAAACATGCACACGCTGACAGCGCACGCCTAAGGCGTGCGCCAAACAGGATATTCTACCACGCGAGCCAGCCTTTCCGTCAACACGGTCCCTCCCTCGGGACCGACCGCCACGGTGTGCTCGAAGTGCGCGGCGATGGCGCCGTCCGCGGTAACCACCGTCCATCCGTCCTTCAGCGTGCGGGTGTCTTCTCCCCCCGCGGTGAGCATCGGCTCAATTGCCAACGTGAGCCCGGTTCTGAGCAGCACTCCCCGGTCGGGCGTTCCCACATTTGGCACATGTGGATCCTCATGCATCTGGCGCCCGATCCCATGTCCGCCATAATCACGAACCACACTGCGGCCTCGACGGCGCGCAAACGACTCGACGGCATATCCCACCGCACCGAGTCGATTCCCCGAAACCGCGGCTTCAATCGCGAGCTGTAGCGCTTGTTCCGTCTCCCGTAGAAGCTGCGCGGCATCCTTCGAAATCTGTCCCACGGGATAGGTCCACGCCGAATCCCCATGGTATCCCGCCAGAATGGCCCCGACGTCGATCGAAATGACATCTCCGTCCCGGAGCCGCTTTTTCCCCGGAATGCCGTGTACGATTTCATCGTTGACCGACGCGCAAATGTGCGCCGGAAATCCATGGTAGCCCAGAAATGACGAGATAGCCCCATGTTCGACGAGCGTGTCTCGTGCAATGACGACCAGATCAGCGGTTGTCACTCCCGGTGAAATTGCATCTTCCACCTGGGCATGAACGATCGCAACCACCTTGCCAGCTTCCCGCATACGGCGAATTTCTTCATCATTCTTGATCGTCATCGTCGTCCGTAGCGATGACCTACCGGCCACGAGTCGCCACAACAGGAATCCTCTCCTGAATTGCCGCGACGATCGCATCCGTTACGGAGTCGATGACCCGGTCACCGTCCACGCGAGTCAGGATTCCTTCCTCGGCGTAACGTTCAACCAATGGAGCAGTTTCCAGTTCGTAAAGATCCAGGCGTTTTCCGACTGCCTCTTGCGTATCGTCGGCTCGCTGCAGCACCGGACCACGACAGGTATCACAGACGGCATCTATCGTCGGTGGATCGAAATCGACGTTGTACACCCGGCCGCAAACGGCACATACGCGGCGACCCGCCAGCCGCCGCATCAGTGTTTCTCGTGGGACATCAATCGCGATCACGGACGTTACAGCCTCACCACGATCCGCCAACAGACGATCGAGTGCGTCAGCCTGGCCATAAGTGCGTGGAAAGCCGTCATAGAGCGCACCAACGAGTGGGCTGCCGCGTTCCTGTTCGCGCGCCAAATTCGCGATCCGCTCCTCGACAAGCGCAACCGTTAGATGGTCAGGAATGAGCTCGCCGCGGTCATAAATCAACTGGATTTGTTTTCCAAGTTCGGTGCCGTCTTTGATTGCCGATCTGAACAACTCTCCGGTGGCAATCGAAGTCAAGTTGAGCTGCGAGCGAATGCGTTCGCTTTGCGTTCCCTTCCCCGAACCCTGCGGGCCTATCAAAATCACATGCATCACGATCCCGAAACTTTCCTTCTGTCGCTGACGTCAAATGGATCGAGCTGGGCAGCAATTGGCCCAACCTACTTGATGAATCCCTCGTAGTTCCGCATCACGAGTTGCGCTTCAAGTTGACGCATCGTGTCAATCGCGACGCCTACCACAATCAGCAACGATGTCGCTCCCAGCAGCAGCGAATTGACGCCTGTCAACTGCGCCGCAATGTACGGCAGAATCGCCACTGTCCCAAGAAACAAGGCGCCGATGAGCGTGATCCTGTTGAGTGTGCGCATCAAATACTGTTGCGTGTTCTTCCCCGGGCGAACTCCGGGAATGAACGCACCTTGCCGCTGCAGGTTCTCCGAAATCTTCTGTTGCTGAAAGATCACCATCGTGTAGAAGTACGTGAACGCCACCACTAGGACAAAGTAGACGATGTTGTACGGAAGCGTGTTCGGGCTCATGAATCGCGAGAGCTCCCCCGCGAAATTCCTCATCGTTTCATTGCTGGAGGTCGACAGAAACTGCGCGATGAGACCCGGAAACACCAGAATGCTCACCGCGAAGATAAGCGGAATCATACCCGCGGAATTCACCTTCAACGGAATGAATGTGGTATTACCACCGTACATTCGCCCCGAACGCACACGCTTGGCATGATGCACCGGGATACGCCGCTGACCCTCGTTGATCAGCACGATTCCGACGATAGTCAAGAGTCCGATCGCCGCGAACATGACAGTGCCAATGACATTGCTTGTCACCGACGGCCCCTGGAACAGAGACACGACGGACCCGGGCAACGATGCCACGATGCCACCGAAAATGATGATCGAGATTCCATTTCCAATTCCGAACTCGGTAATCAGTTCGCCCATCCAGACCAGCAACATCGTCCCGGCCGTCATCGTCAGCAGCGTGGCCAACGTTGGAAGAAATGTCTCGGAATTACCGAACCCGAATCCTTCAATGAGAGGCCGGCCATCGGGCCCGGACTGTTGCGAAAAAAGAACCCCTTGGCCATAACCTTGAAGCATCGCGAGGGGAACAGTAAGCCAGTGGGTATATTGGTTGATCTTGTTCCGCCCACCTTGGCCCTCATTTGAAAGTTCGTTGAGACTCGGAATTATCGGAGTCATCAATTGCATGATGATTGACGCCGTGATGTATGGGTAGACCCCGAGCGCGACAATTGAGAAGTTCTGTAGGCTGTTGCCCGAGAAAATATTCAGGATTCCAAGCAGTGCGTTGTTCTGAATAAAATCTTGCAACCCCTCGCGGTTCACTCCCGGTACGGGGATGGCGGCGAAGAATCGAAACACCACCAACATACCCAGGGTGAATACGATCCGCCGCCGAAGATCGGGAATCTTGAATGCAGTGGCAACGGCCGTGAGCACGGTCTAGGACTCCTGTTTCTCACCGGCGGCCGCGATCGCCTCGCGACGAGTGGGACCGCCAACTTTTCCAACGCGAGCTCGCTTCAAGTCGCGGTTAAGGGACAAACGACGCGTCCGCGGCTTGGCGTGGACCCACTCGTCGGTGCGCTCGAGCTGCTCGACCGATCCACCGAGCTGCTCCACCGTTGCTTTGGCCGCTTCAGAGAAAGCGTGGGCATGGATAATAACCGCGCGGGTCAACTCGCCGCCCGCGAGAATCTTGACCGGAAACTCAACCCCCCGCGTAACGCCGCTGGCGAACAGCACGTCCGGTGTGATGGCGCCCGCGGTCGCGAGATCTTCCAGCCTTCCGAGATTCACGACCTCCCATGGCGTGCGGTAAATATTGGTGAAACCCCGCTTGTAAGGAAGCCTCCGTTGAATCGGAAGCTGCCCGCCCTCGAACCCTCGCCTCACACCCGGGCCGCTGCGGGATTTTTGACCTTTCGTTCCTCGCCCGGCCGTCTTGCCCTTACCGCTTCCGTGACCGCGGCCGACTCTTCGCCGTTCGCGATGTGATCCGGGCCCCCCCCGGAGATCGTCCAGTGTCAGTGGCATCGTCATGTTCCCCTAAGTACGCCCGCGCTATGCGTCCGAGCGCACGGCCCCGTCAGTCTTCTTTGCGCCTCGCTTGGTCTTCGGCTGAGCAACCGCCGGCAATTCCTCTACCTCCAGGAGATGACGAATCTTCGTCACCATTCCCCGAATCGAGGGATTGTCGGGTCGTTCCACCGAGGAATGAAGTTTTCGCAGACCGAGAGACGCAACCGTGCGGCCTTGATCCGCTGGCCGGCCAATCGTACTCCGCACGAGTGTGATGCGCAGTGTTCCCGCTTGCGTCTCGCTCATGTGCCACTTCTCCCACTCGCGGCACCCCGGCGTGCGGGAGTTTCTGCGCTCTCATCAATCTTGGCGCTACCGTTCGCCTCTGAACTTCTCCCGGAGCGATCGCGGCGAACTACTCGGCCCCGGCCACGACGGCGCGCGATGGCCTCGGGTGACTCCAACTCCGTCAGAGCTTTGAGCGTCGCGCGCACCACGTTCACCGGATTGTTGCTACCCAGCGACTTGGTCAGAATGTCCTTGATCCCAGCCGCTTCGACGACCGCGCGCACGCCTCCACCCGCGATGACACCCGTTCCCGGCGCGGCAGGCTTCAGCAGCACCCGTGATGCGCCAAACGACGTCTCGATGGGGTGCGGAATTGTCGTTCCTTCCAAAGGTACGGAAATCAGGGATTTCTTTGCCGCTTCGACACCCTTGCGAATCGAGTCTGGCACTTCGTTGGCCTTCCCCAATCCCGCGCCAACCCGCCCCTTACCATCGCCGACCACGACAATGCTACCGAAGCTGAACCGCCGTCCACCGCGCACCACTTTGGCCACCCGATTGATCTGTACGACGCGTTCCTCGAATTCACTCGATCCTTCATCATCGGAGCGACGTCGGGGTCCCCGGTCGCCGCGATTCCTATCCATGTGCATCTCCCTGATTTCTATTACCCCGTCCCCGCGAGAAGAGGCACAGACAATGGCTAGAACACCAGGCCTGCTTCGCGTGCGCCATCGGCGACCGCCTTGACTCGCCCGTGATAAATGAAACCACCGCGATCAAAGACGATCGATTCGACGCCGGCGGCCTTTGCCCGGCCTCCGATGACTTCCCCAACCGCGCGCGCTTTGGCGCTCTTGGTCGCCTTTTCGCCAGCTCGATCTACCACATCTTTCTCGAGATCGCTGGCGGCGACAATGGTGTGACCGCGGTCGTCGTCGATGAGCTGAGCGTAAATGTGCGCCGAGGATCGGAACACATTCAGCCGCGGCCGGGACGTGGTGCCGCTGACCTTGGCGCGAACGCGAGTGTGGCGACGCTTACGCGGCGTCAGCGCTCGTCGGAATTTACGTCTCATCGTGATTACCCTTCATCGGATCGCCTGCACGATCGCTAGACCCGTGTTACTTCGCTTTACCAGCCTTACCTGCTTTCCGACGAACTTGCTCGCCGGCATACCGAATGCCTTTGCCCTTGTAGGGCTCGGGTGGCCGGACGCGCCGAATCCGCGCCGCTTCCTCACCGACGCGCTGTTTGTCGATGCCAGTCACGGACACACGGGTGTTGCCGTCGAGACTGTATGCCACACCTTCCGGAGCCATCATTCTGACCGGATGCGAGAAACCTACCGATAGGACAAGCACATCGTTATCCAACGCCGCGCGATACCCGACCCCCTGAATCTCCAGGTCGCGTTTGTATCCCTCAGTGACGCCGACAACCATGTTGTTGAGCAATGTACGCGTCAATCCGTGCAATGACCGGTGCTCACGGGCGTTGTCGGGACGCTCCACCAACACGATGCCATTGTCACGATGCAACCGCATGCTCGCGGCAAATTGTTGGGACAGCGAGCCCTTCGGTCCCTTGACAGTTACGGCGTTATCGCCACCGATTTCGATATCGACTCCGGCCGGAACAGATACTGGCATGTTGCCAATTCTTGACATCGCCCTTCTCCTACAGCCGCTCAGGCCGGCGGCTGCCGTATTGCGACGCTAAAACACCGTGCACAGCACTTCGCCACCGATGCCCCGCCGCCGCGCTTCGTAACCCGTCATCACTCCTTGCGGAGTGCTCACCACGGCAATTCCCAAACCGCTCTGCACCCGCGGAATGTCGTCCTTGCCCGCATAGACCCGAAGTCCCGGCTTACTTACGCGTTTGATTTCTTTTATGGCTGGCTTCCGGTCGGCGCCATACCGCAGCGAAATGACCAATTGATTTTGCGGCCGCTTCTCAATGACCCGAAAATCGCCAATGTATCCCTCTTCAGATAGGATTTTCGCGATCGCCACGAGCACCTTTGTGGATGGCATCGTCGTTTCCGACTGGCGAGCCATCCCCGCGTTGCGCACCCTGGTCAACATGTCACTGATGGGATCGTTCACACTCATCCGCCCAGTCTCCTCATTCACCCGTTCGCTTAGTCATATCGCTCAACCTCGTCACTACCAGCTGGACTTCGTCACGCCAGGAAGACGCCCCACCGACGCGAGCTCGCGGAAGCAAATCCGGCAGACACCGAACTTCCGCATATACGCTCGTCCCCGGCCGCACAATCGACAGCGGTTCACCTGCCGCGTCTCGAATTTTGCGGGCATTGCCGCCCTGACAATCAAACACTTCTTTGCCATACAGCGTTCCTCCGACCCGCCCCGCGGGTCCCCTAGATAGCTCGCTCCGTGCGGGCAAACGGCATGCCGAGTAGGCTCAAGAGCCGGCGCCCTTCCTCATCCGTCTTCGCACTTGTCACCAAACTCACTTCCAGTCCGCGCGTCCGGTCGATCTTGTCGTAATCAATCTCCGGAAAAGCAATCTGCTCTTGCAGTCCCAACGTGTAATTGCCGCGTCCATCAAACGAGTTCGGCGATACGCCCCGGAAGTCGCGAATTCGCGGCAACGTGATGGCCACGAGTCGGTCCAGAAACTCGTACATTCGCGGACCGCGCAAGGTGACGGTCGCTCCCACCGGCATACCTTCGCGCAATTTGAACGCGGCAATCGATTTCTTGGCCCGGGTCACGACCGGCCGCTGACCAGTGATTGCCGTTAAATCCGCGAGGGCACTCTCCAGCGCCTTGGCGTTACTGATCGCCTCGCCCAACCCGACGTTGAGAACGATCTTCTCGAGTTCTGGTGCCTGCATGACGTTGGAGTACCCAAACTCCTTCATGAGTTCGGGCACGACCTCCGCCCGGTACTTTTCCTTCAGTCTCGCCATCACGTTGTACCTGCTTCTTTCCACCTGTGCCGCTCTTGACAGGCGCGACCGCGCATTCGACGCTGTGCCCGCCGGCGCGCTACGCTCCGAGACACGGCTTACGCTGCCTCCACCCGCGGGATCAGCTCGTCGCATTTCTTGCAATACCGAGCGTTCTTGCCATCGTCCCCGGTGCGAATCCCGACCCGCGTCGGCTCCTTGCACTTGGGGCAGATCAGCATCACGTTGGAAACGTGAAACGCGGCCTCCACTTCAACGATGCCCGCCTGCCGCGCTCGCCCCCGCTTGATATGCTTTTTGACAATATTCACACCCTCGACCACAATCCGGTCCCGCTCGATTACGTTCCGGCGCACCTTACCCTGCTGACCTTTGTTGCGGCCCGAAACGACGAGCACGGTGTCGCCTGTCCGAATTTTTCGCATGCTCTTCCGCTCCCACATCACCAATTCGTGACCGGCTTACAAAACTTCCGGCGCCAATGAAACAATCCGCATAAACTGCCGCTCCCGAAGCTCGCGTCCCACCGGGCCGAAAATGCGGGTCCCCCGCGGCGCACCCAGGTTGTTGATGAGCACCGCCGCATTATCGTCAAATTTGATATGGCTACCATCCGGACGGCCATACTCTTGCGCGGTGCGCACCACGACCGCCCGCACGACTTCACCCTTTCGGACTCCGGCGTTCGGCTGCGCTTGCTTGACCGCGGCGATGATGATGTCGCCGACCCCGCCGTATTTCCGTCCTGAGCCGCCGAGTACCCGGATACACAGAAGCTCTTTCGCACCGCTATTGTCCGCGACCCGCAGCCGCGATTCTTGCTGGATCATCGATAAGCTCCTGGGGCGCACATACGCCTCGCTGCCACCACCGGTTAGACCTGGACTCCGCGTTCAACAATTTCACGGACTATCCATCGTTTCCGCTTGGAAAGCGGCCGGGTCTCTTCGATTCGTACCGTGTCTCCCGATCGACAACTATTTTGCTCGTCGTGCGCCAGGAACGTGTTGGTTCGTGTTATCCGCTTTCGGTACAGCGGGTGTCGTCGCACGGAATCGACCGCTACGACGACGGTCTTCTGCATCTTGTCACTGACGACTCGTCCGATCTTCTGCGTCCGCGGCGGCTGCTCTGGTCGGCGCGCCGCCTGTTCCTCTGCAATTTCAGTCATGACGAAACCTCAGCAATCTGCCGGTCCGCATTAGTTCGATTCTGGACCAATGCCTCCAACTCCAATTCGATCTCCCGCTCAGTCTGGACCGTCTTGATCCGGGCGATATCCTTGCGAATCTGGCGGATCCGCGAGGTCGCCGTCAACTGCCCGACCGCCTCCTGAAAGCGCAGCGTGCGCCACTCGCCAAGGAGTTCTTCGATGCGGCGGTCGAGCCGATCATCGTCAAGCGCGCGAACGTCGGCGGGCTTCATGCCAGTGCCTCCTCGGCTATGTCAGCATCCTCGACCATCGAGGACGCAATGCCAATGTGCTGGCGTTCGATGAACTTGCAATCCATCGGCATCTTCATTGCCGCTCGGCGCAGCGCCTCCTCAGCCTGTTGTCGCGTAACGCCTGCCACTTCAAACATCACGCGCCCGGGCTTGACCACGGCAACCCAATATTCGGGATTACCCTTACCAGACCCCATGCGTGTTTCCGCCGGTTTCTGGGTCACCGGTTTATCAGGAAAAATGCGAATCCACACTTTGCCACCACGTTTCAGATAGTTCGTGATCGCGCGCCGCGCCGCTTCTATCTGGCGGCTGCTGACCCACGCCGGCGCCGTCGCCTGCAACGCAAACTCGCCAAAGTTGATTTCGGCGCCACGATAGGCTTTACCCGTCATGCGCCCGCGCATCATCTTGCGATATTTGGTCCGCTTCGGCATCAACATGGTCGTCGCTCCTGCTCGTGTACAACGGAGACGGTCGCTGCCATCTCCGGCCCGGTTCTAATCGCCTGTGATCGCGGCCAGATCCGCGGTCAGCGTCGCCGCTGTCACCGGCGCTCGCTCGGGCAACACCTCTCCCTTGTAGACCCACACTTTGACGCCGATCCGGCCATACGTCGTATGGGCGTGGATGACCCCAAAATCAATGTCCGCCCGCAACGTCGACCGCGGCACCCGTCCGTCCATTTCCGTAACGGAGCGGCTCATCTCGGCGCCGCCCAGCCGCCCCGAGAGTGTCACTTTGACGCCTTTGGCGCCGCGCCGCATCGCTTGCTGCACCGCATGCTTCATCGCCCGGCGATAGGCAACGCGCCGCGAGATTTGCTCGGCAATACTCTCCGCAATCAACTTCGCGTCGATCTCCGGTACCTTGATCTCTTCGATTCGGAGATGAACTTTCTTGCTAATATCTTGCTCGATCATCTGGCGCAGACGCTCGACGTTGGCTCCCTGCTTGCCAATGACAATTCCCGGTTTCGACGTATAGAGCGTCACATCCACTTTGTTCGCTGCCCGTTCCAGCTCGATTCTTGATATCCCAGCGCGCGTCAGTTCGCCTAGAATCAACCGGCGAATGCGCAAATCTTCATGAAGCTGCTCGGTGTAATTTCGCTCCGCATACCACTTCGATTCCCAGTCAGTGACGATTCCCAATCGAAATCCGATCGGGTTGACTTTGCGTCCCATTAGCTTTTCCGCTCCTCAGCGATAACGGTCATGTGCGTATTGCGCCGAATGATTCTCCCCACCCGGCCTCTGGCCTTGGCCTTGAACCGTCGCAGCGATGGACCATCGTCGGCGTAGATCGTCTTGATCCAGAGCAGTTCTGGATCCATGTCGTAGTTGTTCTCCGCATTCGCCGCAACCGACTCCAGCAGTTTTCCAACATCGGTTGCTGTTTTCTGCGGCATGAACCGGGTCAGCGCAATTGCGTCCATCACGCGCTTGCCGCGAATTGCGTCGACGACCAACCGCGCCTTGCGCGGAGAGACCCGGACACCTGTGACACTCGCGCGAACTTCCATAACCGTTCTTGTCCCCCCGCATTCCTAACGGCGGCCGCGGCGGTCGGCGTCCTTGCCATGACCGCGGTACGTTCTCGTCGGCGCAAACTCGCCGAGCTTGTGTCCGACCATTTGCTCGGAGACGAAAATCGGCACGTGGACCTTGCCGTTATGGACCGCAACTGTGTGGCCCACCATACCGGGGAAGATAGTCGACGCTCGCGCCCAGGTACGCACAACTCTCCGTTCGCTCGTGCGGTTGAGGGAATCGATCTTCTCCCGCAACTTTTCGTCGATGAAAGGACCTTTCTTGGACGACCGTGACACGTTTTACCCCCTCCTCTATTTGCGCTTCGCTGGGCGACGCCGCACGATCATCGAATCCGTGCGCTTGCTGTTTCTCGTGCGCGCCTGCACCGGTTTGCCCCATTTGGTTTTCGGTTGACCGCCAATCGGCGCTTTACCCTCTCCGCCCCCATGTGGGTGATCGCGCGGATTCATGGCCGAGCCGCGCACGGTCGGCCGTCGCCCCCGATGTCGATTTCGTCCTGCTTTCCCAATAACGATATTTTCATGATCGACATTTCCAACCTGACCCAAGGTCGCCATGCAATTGAGGTGGACGAGGCGCACCTCGCCGGATGGCATCCGCACCTGAGCGTAGCTCTCCGATTTCGCCATCAGTTGCGCCGAGGCGCCCGCTGACCGGCACATCTGCCCACCCTTTCCCGGGTACAGCTCGATGTTGTGGATCTGCGTACCTGTCGGGATATTGCGCAAAGGCATCGCATTGCCGGTCCGGATCGGCGCGTCACTCCCGGAGATGACGCTATCACCGACACTCACGCCAACAGGGGCCAACATGTATCGTTTTTCCCCATCCGCGTAATGGAGGAGCGCAATGCGCGCCGACCTGTTTGGGTCATATTCAATCGCCGCAATCTTCGCCGGTACGCCAGTCTTGTTCCGCTTGAAGTCGATGATCCGATAGAACCGCTTGTGTCCCCCGCCCCGATGCCGCGTCGTGATACGGCCCCGGTTGTTTCGTCCAGCGTGCTTCTTCAGTGGTTCGATTAGACGCTTCTCGGGTTCGGATTTCGTAATTTCCTCAAACGTGCTGACGCTCATCGAGCGCCGTCCCGGCGATGTCGGTTTATAAATGCGAATTGGCATGACAGCGTTCCTCTCTAGCCACCGGAATCATCTAGACCTGCTCGAAAACGTCGATGCGCTGACCTGGGAACAGCGTGATGACCGCCTTCTTCCAGGTTCGTTCCTGTCCATAGATACGGCTACGTCCGCGCCGAATGGCGCGCGATCGGCGGCTCCCTTTGACGTTCATGGTGTTGACCGCCTTGACTCGTACGTTGAACAGTTTTTCCACCGCCTCTCGTATCTGGATTTTGTTGGCAACGGTGGCGACCTCAAACGTGTATTGGTCGTGTTCCATCAGATCGGTGTTCTTTTCGGTAATCAACGGCCGGATGATAATTTGCTCAACGGAGAGGGCTGGCACGTCAAGACTCCTTGGTCGCGGCGTCGGCGGATTCGGATCGACGGGCCATTCGCTCCAACTTCCATTGGCTTGGTTCGCGCCGGTTCTCGGGCAATCCCCACAACTGCTCTACAACGGGAATTGCCTCTCGTGTGACCAGCAGCCGATCGTACTTCAGAATATCTCGCACATTGAGATAACGCGCATCCACCACCCATACATTCGACAGATTCCCGGACGATTTGCGAATCGTCGTGACGATCCCATCGGTCACAATAAGAACCGATCGGCTCTCGGGCAGAGCGGCAATGACGTCCTTCATCGCTTTCGTCTTCGGCTCGACGTTCGCCAAATCGGCGATGACCGACAACCGCTCGTCACGAACTTTTGCGGAGAGTGCTGACCGTACTGCCAATCGCCGCATCTTCCGTGGCATGTCCTGCGAAAAGTCGCGCTGATGTGGTCCCCAAACGACGCCGCCACCGACCCACTGCGGTGATCGGTTTGATCCCTGCCTTGCGCGGCCGGTCCCCTTCTGGCGCCAAGGTTTGGCGCCCCCACCCCGCACCTCACTTCGCGTCTTGGTGTCCCTGGTGCCGAGTCGCGCGTTGGCGAGTTGCCGCAAAAGTGCCTGATGCATCACCGGGATATTAGGCTCGATGGCCCAAACCGAATCATCGAGATTCGCCGAATCGACCTTCTTACCTTGCGTATCATGAACATCAACAATCATGTCTCACTCCGCAATCGGGCCGATACTCGCTCGCGACCCTACGTGATCGAGTACTACGATTTCCCTGCCTTGATCGCCCGCCGCACCATAACCAGACCATCGTTTGCTCCCGGCACCGATCCCTGGACAAGAAGCAGATTGCGTTCAACATCAACCCGAAGCACCTTCAGATTCTGGATCGTCACACGGTCGTTGCCCATCCGGCCCGCCATGCGAAGTCCCTTGAACACGCGACCGGGGGTCGCGCTCGAGCCGATCGAGCCGGGCGCTCGCAGCCGGTCAGATTGCCCGTGAGTCTTGGGTCCGCCCCGAAACCCGTGGCGCTTGACCCCGCCTTGAAAACCACGTCCCTTGGATGTCCCAATGACATCGACCAACTCGCCTTCAACGAACGCATCCGCTTTGACGACTTGCCCAACCGAAAACTCCGAGACGTCGTCTGCTCTCACCTCGCGCAGCGTCTCAGACATGTATCTGCTCGCTTGACGATGTCCCTGATCGGGCCGGTTGAGGCGCTTCGAAAGCCCGAACCCAAGTTGCAAAGCGCTGTATCCGTCGCGCTCAGGCGTCCTCACTTGTGTCACGACGCACGGTCCAACTTCCAACACGGTCACCGGATGGGCGAGTCCGGTTGCATCAAAAATTTGTGACATCCCCAGTTTTTTCCCGATCATTCCCTGGATCATTGGCTCTCTCCTGTCATTCAGGAAGCGTTACAGCCTCGTGGCCGCGTACGCTCGCAGAGCGTGACCGATGCCTGGAAACACATCCAGACGAATCACCGCCACCACTACAACTTGATTTCGATATCGACACCGGCGGGAAGATTCAGCCGCATCAGCGACCGAATCGTGCTCCCGCTTGGTTCCAATACGTCGATCAACCGCTTGTGTGTCCGAATCTCAAACTGCTCCTGCGAATCCTTGTCCACAAATGGTGAGCGTATGACGCAGAACTTCTCGATTCGAGTCGGCAGTGGAATCGGACCGGCCACCTTGGCGCCCGTCGATTCCGCCGTCTCCACGATTTTGCTCGCCGATTGGTCGAGCACTTTGTGATCGTAGGCCTTCAGTCGGATACGAATCCGCTGACTTGGCTTGCGTGCGACCATCGGTCATTAACTCCTACGCCCGGCGTCTCATGCGCCGAAATTACTCGGTAATGGAGGTGACGACGCCGGCCCCGACGGTACGCCCACCCTCGCGGATGGCGAAGCGCAATCCCTCTTCGATGGCCACCGGGGTGATCAGCTCCACCCCCATCTGCACGTTGTCCCC
>JACCXM010000223.1 GCA_013697005.1 Chloroflexia bacterium
GTTCGATCCCCTTACCCTGCGCACAGGTGCAGGTGCAGGTACAGGGTAAGGGGTTGGGGGTGAGGGTTTATCTATCAGGCGTCGAATGCGCCTTCGTCGCTCATGCGCTCGAGCACGCGGCCGAAGGCGTCGACGGTCTGGTCGATGTCATCCATCGTGTGGGCAACGGAGGTCATCCCGCCGGAGTTGAACAGGTCAACGCCTTCCAGCAACATCCCGAGATGCA
The DNA here is from genome assembly GCA_013697005.1 of Chloroflexia bacterium. Taxonomy (GTDB): domain Bacteria; phylum Chloroflexota; class Chloroflexia; order Thermomicrobiales; family UBA6265; genus JACCXM01. Next base: position 227 of record JACCXM010000223.1, read on the forward strand.
GCCTGGCGTTGAGCGGTCCCTGGCTGCTCGTCTTGAGCGCCTCTGCCGAAACTCCCTGCGGCACGCGCAGATCGCCACCGGTCTGGTTCGGCGCCGATTCTCCCAACTTGAGGTGGAACACGGAGCTCTCGCCCCAGGCGTACCCGGGTACCCCGCGCTCGCCAATCGCGCCATTGAATCCTGAGCGCAGCCGCGCCGCGAGATCGTCGCAATAACGTTGCACGTCTGGGTCGGCGGCTTTCTGCAGGCAGGTGGTCCCCGCTGCCGCGATTACGGGGCTGGCGTTGTAGGTCCCCTGATGGCGCACTTTGCGGTTCGTATTCCAGCCCGGCTCGTCCTTGAACGCGAGCATCTCCATGATCTGCCGCTTGCCCGCGACAGCCCCACCGGGCATCCCGCCGGCGATGATCTTGGCCATGGTCGTCATATCCGGGATGACGCCGTAGCGCTCTTGCGCCCCCCCGGGCGCCCAGCGGAACCCCGTGATGACCTCGTCGAAGATCAGGACCGCGTCGTACTTGGTCGCCAGATCGCGCGCGGCCTGAAGATAGCCTTCGATAAATGGAATCATCGCCCACGAACCGCCGCTCGGTTCCAGAATCAGCGCCGCGACGTCCCCTTGCGCCAGCCGCTCCTCGAGCATTCCCAGATCGTCGGACGGCACCACCGCGATGGTAGCCATCACATCACGCGGGATGCCTGGGCTTGTCGTCGACTCGAACGGCGGCCGCTCTCCCTTGAGCAGGTAATCGTGCCAACCGTGAAAATGGCCTTCCAGTTTGACCACGGTCGACCGGTTGGTAAACGACCGCGCGACCCGGATCGCCAGCAGCGTCGCCTCGGTGCCTGAACCGGTGAACTTGACCTGCTCGGCAGAGGGCACCAGCCGGTTCACTTCCTCGGCCCAGCGCACTTCACCTTCGTGTCCGGCGCCATAGTGCGTGCCGCGTGGGAGCTGCGCCCGGATGGCGGCGAGGATATCGGGGTCGTTGTGCCCGAATAGTAGTGAGCCGTGCCCCATCACGTAGTCGATCAGGCGATTGCCATCGATGTCCCACTTGTGGGCGCCCTGAGCGTGCGAAATGGAGATCGGAAATGGCTTCAGATAGCGGCCATCGTGAGTGATGCCGCCGGGAATAACCTGCCGCGAGCGCTCGTGCATCGCCAGCGAACCGGCGAAGTGGTCGCCAAAATCCTGACCGATGGAAGTTGATACTGAAGCCTGAGCCATGGAACCTCGTCCTCCGACGCGTGCGGCAAAGCTGCCTGCCCGCACTATACGTGGCGAGCGGAGGGACGTAAAGACGAATGGGGAGGGTGCCGGAGTCACCCTCCCCCTAACAGTTAGTCGCAGACACCTCGCGGCGCGCAAACACCGGGACCACCCGGGAACCCCGCGATCACCGGGCAGCAGGCGAGACCGTCATCGCACGCCGCAACCGACCCGGCAATGCAGTCGCACCCGGCGCCGCGACATGTACTGGGACCACATGCGCCATCCAGACCGCAATAGCCGGAGCAGCAGCCGAGGCAATTCACGCCGCGGACGCACGTCACCGGGCAACCAGAGCCATCGCTTCTGCAAATGCCGCCGAAGCACTGGCTGGGGGCCACACAGCTCCCTGCTCCGCCCGGTTGATTGGCATTGTCAGGACAGCAGACCAGCCCCGGTAGACACGATCCCAGCGTGCCGCCCCGGCAACGACAACCATCCGCCGAACAGGGGAGAAATTGCGCCGTGGCAGGTGATTTACCGAGGACCAGGCCGCCGATCGCCGCGGCGGCGGCCTGAGCGATCCGCGCCAGAGCGACACGCCGTGTTTGATGTGTGGCAAACCGCTTCGCGAGGTCATCGAATCGATTGTTCTCCATCGTTCCCTCCCTTTGCTCATTGCCTGAATGCGTCGAACTCGGAAAAACTCAGCCGCATGACCCGTACATGCCGCAGTACCCCGAGCAGCATGAGGGGCACGTATCACCCCAATTGCAGGAGTCACCGCAGTAGTCGCCATACCCGGAGCAGGCGCCGTAGCAGTCACCGGGGTACTCGCAAACGCCGGCTCCACCGGGCAAGCCAGGGCTCGAGGCGCAGCAGACCAACCCATCGCCACAGGGATGAAGCGTGCCGGTCGCGCAGCCGCACCCGACATACGTGCAGTTGTAACCGGCTTCGGTGCGTGCGGGCACACTGGCAACGAAGAGCGCGCCGATGGCCGCCGCCGCGCGGCGCAGCGTGCCGCGACGGGTCTGGCGCGTCGCCAGAGAACGGGTCACTGCATCGAACCGCTGTCCATCCATGGCCACGCCTCCACTTTTTCGTTGATCGGTCGGTTCCCACGCGAGACACCGCACGGTATCGCGATTGCGAGGGTTATGCAAGAGCCGGGAGTCTGATCCGAGAACAGCGCACCGGCGCGCGCACCACTCGCGCGATTGCCGGTGCGCTGTTACCCGGCATCGATGCTCTGGACGCGCGGAATCGGCGAGGCCAGTAGCGGTAGGAACGCCACGAGCATCCCGAACGCGCCCACGACCAATGTCCCCGGCAGCCCGATGCCGCCACCGAGATAGCCGCCCAGCAAGGAACCGATCGGCCGCGATCCCCAGACGATGAATCGCATCGTGCCGTTCACTCGACCCAACAGGCGATCGGGGGTTATGGCCTGCCGTAGGCTGACCGCGTTGACATTGAAGACGAGAACCATGACCCATTGCAGGAACTCTGCGGCAACGACCAGGGGCAAGGCATGGCTGGGGAACATGACCGCCAGCGGCACGAGCATTCCACACAGCCCGAAGCTCAGTTGCGATCCCAGGAGCACCGGTCCCACGCCCCAGTGGTCGCGCGCCGGACCAGCGCCGATGCTCCCCAGCAGCGCCCCGACGCCCCCCGCGGCGAAGACCAGCCCGACCGCGTCCGGGC
>JACCXM010000259.1 GCA_013697005.1 Chloroflexia bacterium
CCACTGGCGGTACCGGACGCGAATTGATGGCGTTAGATAGCGGTGAGATCAATGCCGTGCGTATCACCGGCGATGGCCGCACGGTCGTCTTCCGCATCTACCGCGACACCACGATCCGCAACACCTCCCCCAGTCAGCCGATCGCGCGGGGGATCTGGGTCATCAACGCCGATGGGTCTGGCATGCGCCAGCTCGTTGGGCCAGCGGAGATGGGCGCCCTGCTCGGTGTGACCCCCGAGGAGGCGCCTTTCTTCGGCGGGAGTTCGGGGCTGGATAGCTCGGCGAATGGCGCGCAGATCGTCTTCACGAGTCTCACCGCGGATGTCGATCCCGCCACCGGTGGTGGCGTGCGCGAGGCGCTCTTCGCCGTCAATGCTGACGGCGCCGGACTGCGCCGCCTGCTGGGTCCGACCTCGACCTTTGTCCAGGCGAACGCCATCAGCGGTGACGGCGCCACGGTGGCCTACGTCACCCTGGATTTCGGCACCGGACTGCAGGAGGCCGGCGTCATTGGCTTCGATGGGGGTGGGCAGCGCGCGCTCACCGATAGCACCAGTATCCATCCCGGCACTGGTGCCAACTTACCCAGCGGGGAGCGCATCCAGCTCAGCCAGGATGGTTCGCGCCTGCTGCTGGGAAGCACCGGGCTGCTGTATGACACGGCCAGTGGTGACGTGCTCGCCCTCGGTATCGGGACTCCAGGGTTCTCCACGGATCCTACGCCGCTGGTCAGCGATGGGCTCTACCGGGCGACGATGAACGCGGAGGCGACGCGGATGCTCTCCTTGTTCCAGCCCCTCGGAGAGCCGTACCAACTCTCGCGGCTCGATCTGAACCCGACGGAGCTGGGCGGCGCGCCGTCCGTGACCGATGCCAGCCTGACCCCGGCCTTCATCCTGACCGAGGGGCGCTCCACGGCGCTGGTGAGTGCGCGGGTGAGCACGACGACCGCTTCCATCGTGCGTGTCAGCAGCCGGGTGCTGCGCGAGGCCCTACCCGATGACAACACGCGTACGAGCCCACTCCTCGATGACGGGGCCAGCGCCACGGATGCCACCACGGGAGATGTCACCGCCGGCGATGGCCTGTTCACCAGCGCTGGCATCTATACCGATTGTTGTGCCGAAGTGGGACCACGCACGGTGCGCATCAAAGCCGAGGCGCAGGCGGCCGATGGCTTACGGCACGCCACCGCGATCGACGCCGGTCCCTTCCAGGTGTCCACCGAACCGGTCGAGGGCGGTCCTCCTCCAGCAACCGCGATCGCGACCGCGCTGCCGGTGACGCCGGCGCCTATGACTCCCCCGTCCGGTGGTGACGCGGCCGCTCTGGCGACCATCGCCGCACAGGCCACCCGCATCGCCGAGTTGGAAGCCCCGTCCAGGGCGACGCCCCCCGTGGTCACCACCCCACCAGGTGCTCTCATCACGCCGACGGTTCCGCCACCGGACATCGCAGCCTCACCCCCCGCGGGAATAGGGACCCCATCCCCGGCCGACTTCCTGATACCAGACCCGTCCGAGTGCACCATTACGCCACGAGGACTCGACGCGATCCAAGCTCTGGCGGCAACACCCGACGTGGCCGCGTCCGATGTTCTGCTGAGCGCGATGGTGACCCCGGGTCTGGACATTCCGGCCGGGCAACCTGTTGATGCGGCAACGGCGGAGGCAATTCGGGTCACCTATCGCCAGATGACCGCCTGCTTCAATGCCGGTAGCGATCTGGCCGCCTACGCGCTGTGGACCGACGACGCACTGCGTCAAATTCGAGTCCAACCGCCGGAAACGGACGCGGTGAACCCGATACCTGCGGAAAAGCAGACCGCGGTGCGTGTTACCGAGATTCGCCTCCTTCCCGATGGCCGGCTGGCGGCGATGCGGGAAGAGCGCAGCGCGGGCGCCACCACGGCCATAGTTCAGGTTCTCGTGCGGCAGGATGACCGCTACCTGATCGACGAGACGCTGGACCTCGCGAGCGGGTAGCCCTCCACGATGCCGGCGGCGAGACCGTCTCTCAGCGGACGAAGCGGTGGCCGCAGTGAGCTGGGTCGCTCCCCATTCTGGGAGTCGTTCCGAGCCACAGCTCCGACAGAATAAGCCGCCCGGTGGCGTCCAGTGCGAACCGGCCGTGCCCATCGACGTCGGGCGGGATGTCGTTGCCTCCGCTGACAACCAGCTCCAGCGTGCCCCGCGCGACGTCGACCGTGTAGGTTCCCCAGTAATCGACATACGATTCGAATGGAGTCCAGGTCACCGCAAACGTGCCGTCGGAGGCAAAAACCAGCTCGGTGATAGGGAGCGCCGGGGTCACCTCCGTGCCGCTGCCGCAGGACAACTGCGCCTCCTCCTGCCAGTACCCGACGAGCGGATTGGCCTCCGGCGTCGAGACGTGCACCTCGGTCTCGACCACGTGGCGTCCGCCCTCGACGGCGGCGCGCACCGTGAAGACGCTGCCGCTCGGCGTGGCCGGATCGATGGTCAACAGACCGGTGGCGGGATCGATGCGGGCGCCGTTGGCGGGGGCGACCGACCAGGTGGCGCGCACCGGCGCCGGGACGAAGCAGCGCTGGCCAGTGCCACAGATTTCATAGTCGAACTGCCCGAGGACCAGTGCCACCGCGCGGCCGGGCTGCATCCCGATCGTCGCGCCCAAGGTCGCCACGGAAACGATCCCCGGCACGTCCCCTGGCGCAAAGCCAAGAACGGCGAGGTTTTGCAGCGTCACCTCGTCCACTGGCCCCGGGGTTGCCGCGGGCGCTGCCGCGAGCGGTAGCTCGATTACCTCGTCGAGCAGCAGCCGGCCGCCCGTCTCGACGAAGACGTCGCGCGCGCGCATGCGTTCGCCCGCGAATCCAAAGACGACGTCGGCGCTGACGCGACCGTCGGTGTGCGTTTGGGCCTCGCTCACGGTAACGATCTCCTCTCGCAGGAGCACGTACCTCACTGAGTGAGCCGGCGTTTCCCCCGGCGAGGTCACCCCGAATTCGTCACGCAAGACCCTCGGGGTGAAGAGCGAGGTAAACGCGAGGTAATCGTCAGCGGCGAAGCAGGCCGCCAACGTTTCCTCAGCGGCACGGATCTGCTCCAGCACCGCCCCGCTGGCCGGGACGCCGGGGTGCGGGGCGGGAGCGGCGCTTCATCGTCGGATTCGGGTTCGGCCGCGATCGCCTCCGCCGCGAACGGTGTACCGAAGCTGGATGGCGGCGTAGCGAACGACGACGACGGAGCGATACAGGACTGGGCGGCTGGATTGACCCGCGGGGTGGCGTCCTGACCAGCGACAGTGGGCGCCACGAGGCCAAACGCCAGCGCGGAGACGACTACGACGAACAGGCGATCCATGAGATCCAGCATACACCTCCCGCGGCAGATGTCAGGCATCGGGATCCTGAGACTCAGGTAGCGCCGATCGGGTGGATCCACGCTGAATCCTCGCAAGCGCCAGACTGAACGAAAGCGGCGCGCCC
>JACCXM010000268.1 GCA_013697005.1 Chloroflexia bacterium
CTCACCCCCAACCCCTTACCCTGTACCTGCACCTGTGCGCAGGGTAAGGGGATCGAACTTGGCAAACTTGGCAAACTTGGCAAACTTTTCGGGTGTCGGAAAGACGGGAAGTTCAATCAGAGCGCCCTGCCAAAAACGTGTCATTCCGACGCGGGAGGAATCTCGTTTTTTTGCGAACGTACGCGGCTTGCGGCCGAGATGCCTCGTTCCTCAGCATGACACCACTTTCGCACGCGGCTACAGGTCGAGCCGGGAGGAGTAGCCGGAGGGAGCGACGCCAAAAGGGCGGCGTAGTCGTCATCGGTGTCAACATCCGATGGAGTAGTGCCCGCGACGGGAACCTGGTGAAGGGTGCCCGCCCTGCGTTGAGCGCGCACGATCGGTCTAGCTCCGGTGTCTCCTTTGAGCGCCATCAACTCGGGGAAGATGGAGCGGTCAAAGAGGACTGGATTGCCCAGTCCGTTGCGGTACTTGGGCGCTACGAGTGGCGCGCCGGTGTTGCGCCACGCCGCGATGAGGGCGTTGATGACCGCAGGATCGATGCTGGGTTGATCGCCGAGAAGAACGATGGCGGCGGCAGTCTCCGTTGGAAGTGCGCGAATCCCGGCAACCAGCGACGTGCTCTGACCGAGCGCCGCATCGGCATTGACGACGATCGCCACCGGAAGACCGGCGATGGCCGCACGAACCGCGTCCGCCTCGTGCCCGACCACAACCAAAACCTCATTCAGCGCGGAGGCCAAGATGTTGCGCACGGTGTAGCGCAGCAGCGCTTCGCCGTGGAGTGGCAGGAGCTGTTTGGGGCGGCCGAGGCGCGAGGATTGGCCGGCGGCGAGCACCATCCCGACGATCACCGTGCGGCCACGGCCTCTTCGCGCGCGCCGCGGATACGCCCGGTCGCTGCCGTCAATGATCCACCGTCGCGGCCGCGGCGCAGAGCGATGATCTCGCCCAGAATGCTGATCGCCATCTCTTCCGGGGTGGCGGCGCCGATATCGAGCCCAATCGGAGCCCGCATGCGCGCGATTTGCTCCGGGCTCATCCCGGCCTCGGCCAGCCGGCGGCGGCGATCCTCATTGGTATTACGGCTACCGATCGCCCCGATGTAGGCGGCGGGGGTGCCGAGGGTGCCGATCAGGGCCGGCTCGTCGAACTTCGGATCGTGGGAGAGAATCGCGACGTAGGTGTTGGGGAGGATTTCGACCTCCGCCAGGGTCTCGTCGGGCCAGCCCTGGATGACGCGGTCGGCATCGGGAAAACGCTCCACCGTCGCCAGCTTGGCCCGCGCATCGGAGACGATGACATCGAACCCCAGCGCCTTGGCGAAGCGGGAGAGGGGTTGCGCGACGTGGACCGCGCCGAAGATCAGCAGTGTCGGTGGTGGGGGAAAGGTTTCGATGAACACCTCCACCGGCTCAGGGTGCCCGGCAACGTGGTAGGGGCGTGTTTCCGAGCGCTCGCGCGCGAGCAAATCCGGCGCGTCGGTCTGGACGGCGAGATCGAGCGGCGCATCCCCCAGACCGCCCAGCGTCTCGCCGGGCAAAATCAGCAGTTTGGCGCCAACCTGACCACCGCGCACTACAGTGGCGACCGCGACGGGAGTGCGCGTGGCGAGGGCCTGTTCGAGCCGCGATTGCATCTCGACGCGCGAGGGCGCGAGTCCGGTCATTCCGTAACCGGCTCGACAAAGACCTCGATCGTGCCGCCGCAGGCGAGCCCGACGTCCCAAGCCATCTCGTCGGTGATGCCATAGCGGATCAGTTTCGGCTGGCCGGTGCGTAGCACCTCCTGCGCCTCCTCGAACACGGCGGTTTCGACACAGCCACCGCTGACCGAGCCGGCCAAGTCGCCGGCCGAAGAGACCGCCATAGTCGCGCCCACCGGGCGCGGCGCGGAGCCTTCGACTTTGACGACGGTGGCGATCGCCACCCGACTGCCGGCGGTGCGCCAGGCGTCGACTTCAGGCAAGATGTCTTTCATGAGTTAAAATTCTCGTTTCTCGGGCGCTCTCACGACGATTTGGTACAGCAACAGCTTCTAGCGTTGCTAGCAATGCTTTCGCTGTGTTCTATCAATGGTAGTCCGTGGTGTCCAGCCCGATCGGACCAAAAGGTATGACTACTTCGCCGCCTGGCGAGAGACCCTCACCTCAACTCCTGAGAAACCCTCACCCCAACCCCTCTCCCTGCGCACAGGGCGAGGGGCTCGTATTGCGAACCACGCGGCGTTTATGCGCGATTCCTCGACGTCCGACGTCCGACGTCCGACGTCCGGCCCATTACGCCGCCGCGACGGGCGGCACGAACCTGCGCAGGGGCGGTTCATCCTCGACCTGGCTGAGCAGGCTGGCCAGCGCTTCCAGACTCTGCAGGTTGTGGATGGGCAGAAACTCGTCGATGTAGGGCATGGCGGCGCGCATCCCCTGGGTGAGGGGTTGATACCCAGGCGCTCCCAGGAGGGGATTGAGCCAGATCAGGCGGCGGCACGAGCGTTGTAAGCGGGCCATCTCCCGGCCCAGGAGCTCCGGATCGCCACGGTCCCAACCGTCACTGATGACGACCACCGTCGCCCCGGAGCGGAGCACCCGGCGCGTCCACTGATAATTGAACGCTTTGATCGCCTCGCCGATGCGGGTGCCACCCGACCAGTCCTCGACTGAGCCGACCACGTTAGTGAGCGCGGTATCGACATCGCGTTTGCGCAGCTCACGCGTGATGCGTGTCAGCCGCGTACCGAAGACGAAGACCTCGGTGTTCTCCAGCCCCTGCCCCAGGGCATGCACGAAACGCAGCAGCAGACGAGCATAGCGGTCCATCGAGCCCGAGATGTCGCAGATCACGACGAGCGGCCGGGTGCGGATTTTGCGTTTCTGGCGGCGCAGCTCGAGCGGCATGCCACCGTGCCGCATGGAGGCGCGTAAGGTGGCGCGGGCGTCGATGAACTTGCCATGTTTGGCCCGCGTCCGCCGCCGCGTCTTGCGGGTACCGAGCCGCCAGGTCATTCCTCCCAGGATGCGGCGTGCTTCGGCGATCTCTTCCGGGGTGCACTGCGAAAAATCCTTGCGGCGCAGCATCTCGCGTGAGCTGAAGAGCATCACGTCGTCCGGGGACGCCTCGAACTCTTCTTCCTCCGCCGTGGAATCCTCCTCGCCCTCGCTAATGTGAAAGATGTCCTTCTCGTCCTCCGCGCCGTCCGGCGTGTGCCGCTGCTCTGTCTTTTTTTTGCTGGCGTCAGGCAGGGGCGGCTTGCTGGGCGCGTTCTGCGGCATGAACGGATCGAGTGGCGCCGGTTTGGCTCCCATCAATTCCCGCCAGAAACGCGAGAACTCCAGATCGAACACGGGGATCTGTTCGGGGCGGGTGACCACACTCGCCTTCGCCGCGTGGTAGACATCGTCGTGGCGGAAGAGATCGACCGCGGCCAGGGCATCGACCAGCGACAGCACCTGACCCGACCCGACCGGCAGACCCGCCGTGCGCAAGCGCCGGCCAAAGGTGAGCAGGTTGCCGCGGATGAACTCCGGGGAGATTGGCGGCAGCGCCGATCGCGCTCCGTCAGGGGTGGTAGACATCACCGCCGTGCGATCAGAGCTGGAGCAGGGCGCGGCCGACGAGATTGGCCGCCACGTCGCCGCGCACGCTGTCGACGTCTTCCTGGTACTTGAGGATCACGCCGAGTGAATCGTCGACCGCCTGCTCGTTGAGATCAACCGTACCGAGCGCCAGCAGCGCCCGCGACCAATCGAGGGTCTCGGCCATCCCCGGCGGTTTGAAGAGGTCGACACCGCGTAGCCCCTGAGTGAAGGCAACGATTTGCCGCGCCAGCTTCTCGGGCGCTTCCGGGACGCGCGCCTGCAGGATGCGGAACTCCTTGTCGTAATTGGGAAAGTCAATCCAGTGATAGAGACAGCGGCGCTTGAGCGCGTCGTGGATCTCGCGGGTGCGGTTCGAGGTCAGAATCACGACCGGGACGTGCTCGGCGCGGATGGTGCCGATTTCGGGGACAGTGACCTGAAAATCGGAGAGCAATTCCAGTAGAAACGCCTCCAACTCCTGATCGGCGCGATCGACCTCGTCGATGAGGAGCACCGGGGCGCGCTCGTGGGCAGCGTCGATCGCTTGCAGAAGAGGCCGCTTGAGCAGGAACTCCTCGGAAAAGAGATCGTGCCGCACCGCCTCGCGGCTTTCGCCGCCGGTCGCTTCCACCGTGCGCAAATAGAGCATCTGGCGCGGGTAATCCCACTCGTAGATTGCCGTCGCGGCGTCCAGCCCCTCGTAGCACTGGAGGCGAATCAGCGGCGCCTGAAGGAGATCGGCCAACACCTTGGCGATCTCCGTCTTGCCGACCCCGGCCTCTCCTTCCAGCAAGAGCGGCTTGCCAAGTTTCAATGTCAGGAAGAGGGTCGTGGCCAAACCGCGCTCGGCGACATAGCGCTGATCGCGCAATCCGCGCTCCAGCTCGTCGACGGTCGTGAAATTGTCGCCCGCGGTCGCCACCGCGGGGGCATCGAGCGAAGCAGTCAATCCGGGGTCCATCCTTGGCGGTCGTGCGACATATGCAGCTGCAAGTATCCACCGCATGGAATGTGCCTGCCATTGTGGCCGCCGGTTATCCCGCACCAACGCTCCAGATTGTCATCGTGCATGGGTCAGGGTGAGCCAGCGAGGCGAGGTGTGAGGATGTCAATGACGGTCGTCAAACTATGAGCGAGAACCAGGAGGCCGGGGCCTATTTTGGCAAAGCGAGGGAGAGCCTTGCCGGCGCCGAGAGCGAATATGCCAACGGCAGGTTCAATAACGTAGCCAACCGTGCCTACTATGCCGCGTTCCAGGCGGCGATAGCGGCCCTCTTGTTCGAGAGCATCCGGGCGGCAGATGAGCATTGGTCACACTCGTTCGTGCAATCGGAGTTCGCTGGTAAATTGATCCATCGCCGTCGCCGCTATCATTCGTCATCGCAAGATGCGCTCGCGCGTCTCGAGACTCTTCGGCTTCAAGCTGATTACCGTGGCGATACGATCAGCAGGACGGAAGCCGGTCGTGGACTGCGCCGCAGCCGAGACTTTGTGGAAGCAATCCTGATGAAACGAGGGGACCGGCAATGAAACGTGACGAGCATCTACCGCTCACTACGCGGATGCAGGCCGCGATCGACGAAATGAAGGAACTCATTTCGGGACGACTTCCCGTCGTGGCGTTCGCGGTCGCCGAAGGGGACGATCCCGAGGGGATCTATCTGATCGTGACTCTGGACGTCGATGACATGGAAGAGGTCACCGACCTCTTCATCAGCCGCATGGTTGATTTGCAGATCGAGGAGGACCTGCCGCTCTTCGTCATCCCGGAGCGGACGCCAGAGCGAACTGCAGCGCTTCTCGCTCGCGGGGCCGAGGAGCGTGTTTCGCTTCTCACGCCTTGATGCTGCCGGCCAACCCTCTCGACTAAGACACCATGACCATCGTTCTCGCGCCGGGATACGTCATCCGCCGGCCGCAACCAACCGACGCGACGGCGGTCCACGCCCTCATCGTTGCCTCGGATATCGCGGAGTTCGGGGAATCGAGCGGATATGGGATTGCCGAGCTGGAGCACGACTGGACTCGCGGCGATCTGGACCGCGACACGTGGATCGTAGTCGATCCTCATGGCGATCTCGCCGGCTATGGACGACTTCAGCACCTGCGCCATGTGCGGATCGACGTTGAGATCTACGTGCAACCCGCGCACTTTGGCCGCGGCATCGGCACGACGCTTATCCATCAGGCCGAGAAACGAGCGCGTGAATTCGTCCCGCTCGCACCGCCATCGGCACGGGTCGTTCTTCAAAACTGGATCAACGCGCTCAACACCGACGCCTGCGCGCTCCTGGAGCGGGAAGGCTATCGTCCCGTTCGCTATTTCCGGCGCATGGAAATCGAGCTCGCGGACGAGCCGCGATCGCCCGTCTGGCCAAAGGGGATCAGCGTCCGCGCCGCCGCGGTGGGTGACGACTTGCGCGCGTTGTACGAGACATCGGAAGAGACGATGGCCGACCACTGGGGTCATGTCGGCTCCTCGTTCGAGGAGTGGCAAAAACAGAGTCTGGGCCAGAATTTCGATCCGGGACTCTGGTTCCTGGCGCTGGATGGAGATGAACCGGCGGGGATTGCGCTCTGTGCGATTGCGGACGGTATCGGTTGGGTCGATACATTGGGAGTCCGCCGTCCCTGGCGGCGACGCGGTCTCGGCGCCGCGCTTCTCCACCACGCTTTCCGCGAGTTTCACCGGCGCGGGCTGACGCGCGTCGGACTCGGTGTCGATGCCGCCAGCCCATCCGGCGCTACCCGGCTCTACGAGCAGGCGGGGATGCGCGTCACGCAGCACTACGCCACCTACAGCAAGGAGCTGAGGCCGGGTGTGGAGCGATCTGACTTGGAGGAGGGCCAAGCAGACGGCGACAATTGAAACCGCGAGTTTGCCATCAGGGGGTCCGTCCGCCTGCCGCCGTCTGTCTCCCGCCTACGTCCCCGGCGCCTCCGGCCAACGTCCATACCAATCGAACGGCTGCGGATTGAGATTGACCACCACGTTCTTGGTCTGGGTGTAGAGGTCCATCGCGTGGCGGCTGAGCTCGCGGCCAATCCCGCTCTGCTTGTAGCCGCCAAAGGGCGCCTCGGGCGGATTCACCGTCGGGTAGTTGATGCTGACATTCCCCGCCTGCAAGCGCCGCGCCAGGGTGTGGGCGCGTTTGATATCGTTCGTCCAGAGCGTCGCCGCCAGTCCGTAGATGGTCGCGTTCGCGGCTTGCACGACTTCGTCTTCGGTGACGAACGGAATCACCGCCAGCACCGGACCAAAGACCTCCTCCTGGGCCAGGTGCATATCCTGCCGAACGCCGTCGAAGACGGTCGGGGCAAGAAAATTGCCGGCGCCCAGATCACCCTCCGTGATGCGCTTGCCCCCAGCCACCAGCTCCGCCCCCTCGTCTTCCGCCCGCTGGCAATAGGAAAGGATGCGGTGGGCCTGCGTGGGCGAGATGACCGGACCCATCTGCGTCTCGTGCTGCAGCGGATCGCCGACGCGGATGTTCCCAGCCTTGCGCACGAACTCGCCCAGGAACTGGTCGTGGATGTCCTGATGCAGAAAGAGCCGGGTACGCGCCGTGCAGCGCTGCCCGGCGTTGGTGAAGATGGCGAAGAGGGAGCCATCGACCGCCTCGTCCAGATTGGCGTCCGGGAAGACGATGTTCGGACTCTTGCCGCCCAGCTCCAGCGACACTTTTTTGATCGTGCCCGCCGCCAGCTCCATGATCCGCCGCCCGGTGGCCGTCTCGCCGGTGAAGGCGACCTTGTCGACACCGGGGTGCCCCGCCAATGCCTCGCCGACCTCCTTGCCAGGTCCGGTGAGAATATTCACGACCCCATCGGGAACTCCCGCCTCGCGGCAAATCTCCCCCAGCATCACCGCGGTGATCGGGGTGGCGCTGGCCGGTTTGAGAATGAGCGTGTTCCCCGCGGCGAGGGCCGGGGCCAATTTCCAGGCCGCCATCAGCAGCGGAAAGTTCCAGGGCACGATCTGGGCGCAGACCCCCACCGGCTCGCGCAGGGTGTAATCGAGCAGGGGTCCATTCATCGGGATTTGCTCGCCCCACAGCTGGGTCGCCAGTCCCGCGTAATACTCGAAACAGTTGGCGGAGGCGGTGACATCGCCCCGCGACTCGACGATGATCTTGCCGCAATTGGATGTCTCGATCCGCGCGATGTCGGGCAACCGCTCGCGCAGGATGGCGGCGATGCGGTGCATGATGCGCGACCGCTCCAGCGGGGTCATGCGCGGCCACGGTCCCTCGTCGAACGCCGTGCGTGCCGCCGCCACCGCACGCGCGACGTCCTCCAGTCCCGCTTTCGCCATCCGCCCCACCGGTTGATTGGTCGCCGGGCTGACCGTCTCGAACGTCTCCCCGGACGCCGCGGGGACATTCTCGCCGCCGATGATCAGGTCGTAGTGTTCAATCTGCGTGCTGGCAGCGACAGCCATGCGGAGTGGCCTCCTGAGGAGCGCGCGATCGCGCCGGGTGGTCGAATCGGGCCGGAAGAATAGCACGGAACATGAGGATTTCTGGTGTGTTTTGTGGAGTAAACTTAGCGCCGCCGCACCAGCCGGGGTGGCGAAATGGCAGACGCACCGCACTCAAAATGCGGCGGGGGAGACTCCGTGAGGGTTCGAATCCCTCTCCCGGCACCAGACGACACCCGACGGCACGAGCTGACATGCACAAGCTCTGGGCGGTACGAGCCGACACTCCTGGCCGGCATTGATTCGCTTAGAGGGTGTTCTCAGAGGGATTCGAACCGCACTCGGACAAATTAGCTTCGTTAAGCGGCTTTCACTCCCCGCCTCGGCGTTGTGGTCACGAATTGGTCACTGAAGACAATGATGATCTCGCGACGCGTTGGCACTGCGGCAGGCCTTTAATCGCGGTTTCATGCAGCGGATCCCGGTTTGCTGCATCATTGAATGACTCTTCGGATGCATTCGCCGCACATCCCATCCGCAGAGGGGTCAATGCCCGTAGACACCGAGGCTCCCCGCTATTGGCTAGACCTCTTCACCGAGGAGACCTGGCTTGAGGCTGCTCGCCGCGGGTTCGCCGTCACTGGGTTCACCCAGAAGCGCTGGACCACCGTGCAGCGGATCCGGCCCAACGATACCCTTGTCTGCTACTTAACGGGCCTATCCACCTACATCGGGTTGCTCCGGGTAACTGGGCCGGCCTAACAAGACGAGACTCCCATCTGGGCGAGTCAGGTATTCCCCAGTCGTCTTCCAGCCGCGCCTGAACTGGTGCTCCGGCCGGATGCCGGGATCTCCGTGCATAGCCTGCGGGACCGACTCTCGTATTTTCACAACCTGACCAGTCCGAATGCGTGGACTGGGTACTTCCGCGGCAGCCCAGCCGCAATCAAGACCGAGGATGCCGCGGTCATCGAAGCTGCCCTTCGCAGCGCCGCGGCCGATCCATCGCGTCTGCTCGACCTTGCAAATCTGCCTATGCTGACACAGAGGAGGAGAAAGCGACAGCTTGCTGCGCCAGTGGAGGAGATGCCGCGACCAACTGAGGAGG
>JACCXM010000291.1 GCA_013697005.1 Chloroflexia bacterium
GTATCAAGAGCGATGCGTTGATCGGCGCCCCACCGCCTCCGAGCACGCTTGGTCAAGCTCCACACGCCGTCCTGGTCGGGCAACCAGCCGGCACGAAACACGACCGTGGCGCGGTCCGGCAGCGAGGCTGCCGTTGCCGGCACGGCGGCCCTATCAAACACCGTCAAGGGATCCACCCGTCGCGGCTGACCCTCGTGTTTCCCATCGAAACCCGACCAACTCCCGCCGCTCGCCCCGAACAGGATGGGGCGACCAGCGCCGGCATTGACGACGGCATCCGCCAGCGTCTCGCCACAATTCGGGCGACCACAGAGCACGCGCCGGCCGTCCTTGCTCAGCCGAGCCACGAGCACTGTATTCCTCGGATTTCCCGTCACCCTGACCTCCGGCCCCTAGTCTAGTCCGCCGCCATCGCCGTCAGCTCCCGGTCGCTCCAGCGCACGGTAATAAGTGGCGTATTGTGTACTGCTCCGCGTACCGCTGGTCTTCTCCAATCCGAAGCTCTACCCGAGGCCGCTCGAGTCGGAAGCCATGGTCTCCCACGTCGATCTGCTCCCCACGCTGGCCAGTCTGTTCAAGGCGCCGAGCTCGGCCCGCGCCGATTGGCAAGGGGTCGACTACGCCAAGATCGTGCTCGATCCCAGCGTATCGGACGTGCAGGACTCCATCGTCTTCACCTACGACGATGTTCAAGCCGGTCAGGCGACTGGCCCGTACGTGCCGCCGCCGAACCATATCACCAGCATCCGCGAGGGACGCTACAAGCTGGCGAAGTATTACGACGCGGACGGCACCGAACCCGACCAGTGGGAGATGTACGACCTCCAGCACGACCCGCTGGAAGAGCACAACATCGCGTTTCCTGCCTTCCCGCGCACCGAGGAGCAGGAGGACGCGCTGCTCCGGCTCACGACGAAGTTGGCGGAGGTGGAACAGACCCGGTTGCAGCCGTTGTAGGCGTAGACGTCTTTCCAACCGGCCACCGTAGCGGGGGTGGTCTGGAGATTGCTGGCATCCTGGGCCTCTCTGCCGCATCATGTTCATACGAACCGGGAGCGACGGGGAGAGATCATGGCGGAACGAACGACAGACGTCATCATCGTGGGTGGTGGGGTAATGGGCTGCGCCGCGGCCTGGCGGCTGGCGCGGGCCGGGCAGCGCGTGCGACTGCTGGAGCAGTTCACCATCGGGCACGATAGAGGCAGCTCGCACGGTCCGTCGCGCATGATCCGCCTCGCCTACGACGCCCCGGAATATGTCCATCTCGGGCAGGTGGCGTTCGATCTCTGGGATGAGCTTCAGGAAGAATCGGGTGAGTCACTCCTCTTCCGCACCGGCGGTATCAACGCCGGGCTGCCGCACGCCAATGAGATTGCCGGAATCGCTCGCCTCTACGACACTCTCGGCGTCCCCTATGAGCGGCTCGACTCCGACGAGCTTCGGCGACGCTACCCGCAGCTCACCTTCCCGGAGGGGACGATCGGGCTCTATCAGGCGGACTACGGCATTCTCGCCGCAACGCGCTGCGTGCTCGCCTGCGCCGCCCGCGCCCGCGCTCATGGCGCCGCGCTGCACGAGGACGAGCCGGCGCTGGAAGTCTTGCCGGATGGCGACGGCGTGGCGGTGCGCACGCCGCGCGAGACGTACCGCGCGGCGCGGGTGATCCTCACCGCCGGTTCGTGGACGCACCCGCTGCTCGCCCCGCTCGGGCTCGATCTCCCGCTGACCATTCTTCAGGAGCAGCTCGCCTTCTTCGCCGTGCGCGACGCGGCGGCGCATGGTCCCGGCCGCCTGCCGCTGGTCATGCACCGCTTCCCCGGCACGACCTCGATCGGCTCGGTCTTCCCGATTTTCGATCACGAAGGGGTCAAGGTGATGATCGACCGCGTCGGACCAGCCGTCGCCCCCGCCGCTCCCGGCCGCGCCATCGACCCCGTGTTGCTGGAGAGTCTGCGCGACTACGCGCGAAATCTCCTGCCCGGCGCCACCGGCGAGATTCTGGAGACGACGAGCTGTCGCTACACCATGACCCCGGACGAGGATTTCATCATCGACCGTCATCCGGAGTACCCGCAGATCGTCATTTCCTCGACCTGCTCCGGACATGCCTTCAAGTTCGCCCCAGTCATCGGGCAGATGGTGGCCGATCTGGCGCTTGCCGGCGAAACACCCTACCCGACGGCCCGCTTCCGTCTCGACCGCCCAGCGTTGAGCGAGCACTGGAGCCCGACGGCGGCGGCGCGGCATGAGACGTAGGTCGTGAGTCGTGAGTCGTGATCTCTACCCTCCATCTATTTCCCGGCGAGCGCGCCGCCCTCCTCGATCTTCTGGCCGAACTCTCGCCTTCAGAGTGGGACGCGCCGACGGTCTGTACGGGGTGGTCGGTGCGGGATGTTGTGGCCCATGTGCTGGGGGATGATGTCGGACGGCTTTCCTGGGGACGGGACGGGTTTGTCAATCCAGCGTTCGCCGCCGGACTCGATGTCGGCACATTGCCGGCGCTCGTAGCCGCCATCGATCGCCAGAATGCGGTTTGGGTGGAGGGAACGCGGCGGATCAGTCCCCGGCTGCTGATCGAGTTCTTGCGGTTGACCGGCGAACTGACCGAGGCGTATTTCCAACGACTCGATCCGCGGGCCATCGGGGGTCCCGTCGATTGGGCGGGACCGGAGCCGGCTCCGGTTTGGCTCGACGTGGCGCGGGAGTACACCGAGCGGTGGGTCCATCAGCAGCACATCCGGGACGCCGTGGGCCGACCGGGATTGAACGATCGGCAGTGGCTGGCGCCGGTATTGGAGACCTTTGTGCGCGGACTGCCGCGGGCGTTGCGCGGCGCCCCGGCGCAGGAGGGCGCGGCCCTGCGGTTGCTCATCAGCGGGGAGGCCGGCGGCGAATGGGTGGCAATGCGGCAGGGTGACGCGTGGATACTTGACGCCGCGTCGGGGATCGCGGCCACGGCGACGGTTGCGCTCGATCAGGAGATTGCCTGGCGGCTCTTCACCAAGGGGATCACCAAAGACGAGGCCCGGCGGGCGGCGCGGATCGACGGCGATATCGCCCTGGCGGAGCGGGCGCTCGAGACCGTGTCGATTTTGGGATAGAGGGGTCATGAGAACCATGAGCGCGGTGGTGACGGCGGTCAGTTGCAGCGGCACGCACACGATGACCAAACCGAATCAGGAGCGCATCGAGTTTCTCACGGGGCTTGGCGTCGCGGGCGATGCCCATCAGGGGGAAACGGTGAAACATCGCTCGCGGGTAGCCCGCGATCCCACCCAGCCGAATCTGCGCCAGGTGCATCTCATCCACGCCGAGTTGCACGACGAGCTGCGAAACGGCGGGTTCGATATCGCACCAGGGCAGATGGGCGAGAATATCACCACCCGCGGGGTCGATCTGCTGGGATTGCCGGCCGGAACGCGGTTGATCCTCGGCGAGATGGCGACGGTCGAGATAACCGGGCTGCGCAATCCGTGCGCCCAGCTCGACGGGATCGCTCCGGGGTTGATGGCGGCGACGCTGGACCGCGACGAGAACGGAGTCCTGATCCGCAAGGCAGGCATCATGGGGGTCGTCCTCACCGGAGGCGAAGTGCGTCCCGGCGACCCCATCCGCGTCGAGCTGCCGCCGCAGCCGCATCGCCCCTTGGAACCGGTGTGAGGCTAGAGTCGAGGGAGCTTGGCTGAGGAGTCACGCGATGCCTGACATCAAGCTGTTCCGGGTCGTCGAAGGAGGCGTTCACCTACTTCCCAGCAGTTCCGTGGCGATCGAGAAATCGCTTCAGACTCTGGTCGAGCGTCACCTCGAAGTGTTCCTGGGTGTCCGGTTCCTGGCGTCGGAGTTCTCAACGACGAAATCGCATGGCGGCCGCATTGACACCCTTGGCATCGACGACACCAACTCTCCAGTGA
>JACCXM010000296.1 GCA_013697005.1 Chloroflexia bacterium
AACGACTCGCTGGTTCACCGGTGGCGAGTTGCGAACCGGGCTTCCGGTCGCACGCTGGGACGGCGGCGATCTCGAAAACACGCTGTTCGAAATCACCCTCGCGGCGAGGAGTCTGCGCTCGGCGTCCGCGGACGAGCTGCGCGCGCACGATGTCCCGGTCAGCGCCTGGCTCGATCGGCTCGATCCCCACCCCGCGACGCGCGACTTCATCTACGCCTGGACGTCGCTGATGTCCGGGGCCCACCCCGACGACCACCAGATGCTGTCGGCGCTAGGTCTGATCGCCCATCATGGCAGCGCCTACGCATTCTACGCCGATCTCAAACACGTCTTCGCTACTGGCACCGCCTCCCTGGCGGAGGCGATCGCGGCCGATGTCCCGGGTGGGATTCGCCTGCGCTCGCCAGTTCAGGCTGTCCGCCAGACGGCGCAGGGAGTTCGCGTCGAGATCGTGTCAGCATCGATCGCGGCGCGTCTCTGCGTGCTGGCGGTGCCATTCAACGTGATGTGCCAGATCGTGATGGAGCCGCCTTTCGCCCCGGAGCGCCGCCAGGCGCTCGATCAGGGCGGCATCTGCATGATGACGAAAGTGTGGATGCTGGCGACGGGGGTTCCCGATCGGATGCTGGCGGCGGGATGGCACACCCCGCTCTACTGGCTAACCGCCGAGCGATCGGTGGGCGATGCCCAGCTCGTGGTGGCGTTCGCCCTGCAGGGCAGCATCGACGCGGCGGACAAGAAAGCGCTGGAGCGCGCGTTGCGGGTCTACGCTCCCGAGGCGAAGATCCTGGCCGCGGTCAGCCACGACTGGGTCAATGACCCGTGGGCCTGTGGCGGCTGGATGACCGAGCCACCAGGGTGGACCGCGGCGGGAATCCCCGAGCTGATCGCCCAGCCCCATGGCCGGGTGCTGATGGCCGGTTCCGATGTCGCGCCCCAATTCACGGGGTGGATCGCCGGCGCGATCGCCTCCGGCCGCGCCGCCGCGCTCGCAGCGGCGGAGCGGCTGGCGGTGGACGGAAGAGAATGACGTGCGGCGGGTCCATTCACGCCGCCGGTGTGGCGTCTCCTGGATCGTCCGCATCGACGTGAATCCGGACCCAGCCTTCGGTCACGTCCGGTGGCCCGACGATCATCTCCACAACGTTTGCCGCGGCCCAGGCGGCGGCATCGCGCGTCGATTGCTCGGCGCCACTGGGATCGTCGTAAAGACTCATCGTCAGGTGCGCGCCATCCCCGGCGTCGACGAAGAGATACTCCTGAAATCCGGGGATCTGCTCGACGATGGGTACGAATCCATCAGTGACGCGCGCGACCAGCTCATCCATCGCGGCGTCGGGAAGAAGCTGGTAGCGGCGGATGACGATGAACGCCGAGGCGTCCGGCGAGGGCGTGGCCTGCTGGGCCGCTCGTGTCCGCGAACGACCGACGCCAGCGACGGCCGCGACGCCGGCGGCGAGCGCCGCTACCGCGGAGCGGCGCGGCAGGCCGCCGGCAAGGATACGAGCGGCCGAATCGGCCTGATTTCTGATCACGATGACCCCTTCCTGTGGTTTGCGGCGCAGCGCTGATTGCGGCGTGGCGCATCGCGAGTCCGCCTTCGGTTTCAATGCTGCCCCAGTATCGTACGGCTGATGCACGTGGCGGGTGCCGGCGACGGGCTGGGCTACTTCGCGGGGTCCGGCCGTCTCTCTACCCGTTTCGCGCCATGGCGCCCGGCCACACTCGCTCGCATGGGCCCGTACTCATGGAGGCCCACGGCCAATTCTTCGCGGCAGCCTGGACAGAAACCCCCGGGGCGCGTCTCGCGCATCTGGCATTGATGCCAAAAGACGAATGGCGCCGCCGCGCCCCCCCGCAGCCCAATGCTCGACGGAGGCAGGAAACCGCCGCCTGCGCCGCAGTAGACTTGGCCGATGATCGCCGGCGCCGGGAGTTGATCGTGCCGAAGTGGACCAAGCGCGAACTGTGGATGGACGAGAACCACGGCTGGCGTTGCAAGCCGGGATACACGATCTTTGTCGCCGACCGGGGCGCCGTCCGCTTCGATGTCCCCGAGACATGGGTCGTCGAGGCCGACGCCGAGGGGGTCAAGATCCACGACAAGCCGCCGCCCGACGACAACGCCCGGATTCAACTCAGCATCTTCATCCCGCCGCCGGTGGTCGGGTGGGACGGGTTGCCGCTGGCCACGATGCTCGCCGACGCCCTCGCCGGCCGTGGCCGGGAGGAGACCCGCCGCAGCCGGGTTGCCGGACCGGGCCACCCTACCCTGCTCCGCCGCGATCGCATCGACCCGCTGGCCGACGCCGAGGAGGAGGACGACTTCATCTCGCAGGACCCGATCACCCACGTCCTGCGGCCAAACCTGGAGATCGTCTGGACCGAGTGCCGTCGGATCGACCAGACCGAACAGCGGGAGGCACGCTCCCGCCATCTCTTCGCCCGGGGTCGCGGGACACCACCCGGGGCAACCCAGCCGCGCGACATTCTGCCCCTCGTCACGATGGACTTCTGGCCGGAGGACGCCCCCCGCTGCAACACGGTCTGGAAGGAGCTGGTCCGTTCCCTGCGCGTCGGCGAGTATGTCGACGACCCGCGGCGCGGCCCCGAAAGCTGAGCCGCGCGCCCCCGGATGTGCGGCGGTAACCCGTCGTCACGATCATTCGGAGTCCATCGCCGGTGCTCCGTTCCAGAGCGTCGCCCGCTCGGTCAATTCGAGGACATTGCCGTCCGGATCGTCGAGGTAGATGGCGCGGTTTCCATTGCCGAAGTCCCTGTCTTCGGTCGGGTAGCCGAGCGCGTCGAGACGCGCCCTGACGGCATCGAGCGTGCCCATCGGGACTCGGAGCGCGAAGTGAACGTGCCGGCCGCCGCGGCCGCCGTGGATGGCCGCCGCGCCGCCCGTCTCCGCCGGCCAGAGCCCCAGGAAACCCTCCCGGCCCAGCGCCAACCACACGGCCGGCCGTTCGTCGCGCCAGCGAGCGGCGATGGGGAGACCGATGACATCGTGATAGAAGCGTTCCGAGGCGGCGAGATCGGCCACCTCCAGCGTCATCTCGAACAACCCTGCGGGTTGCGTGGCTGCTGGCTCAATCGCGTTCATGGCCTTTCCTTCTCTTCGCGACGTCGGACAAGCCAGCCACCGCCTCCCCGCACAAATCAGGACACCCCCTGCCCTGATTCGAGCGTATCCTCAAAACACGGAACGAACAAATGTTCTCTTTCCGGCCGTGAACACCGCGTACCGACCGGAGAGTATTAAAGAACATTTGTCCTGTACGTTCATCCCTCAGACGATATACTGATGCGTAGCATCGGTCACACCTCGCGGGGGCACAAGGGAACGCGCGAGGTCCAGACCCACCGGCGTCCTCAATGCAAGGGTTACACCGAAATGTGCAGAAATATCAAACCGCTCTTCAACTTCGACCCTCCCGCCAGCGAGGAGGAAATTCGCGCCGCGTCCCTCCAGTTCGTGAGGAAGATCAGCGGTTTTCCGAAACCATCGCGCGCCAACGAGACCGCCTTCAATCTCGCCGTCGCCGATATCTCTCGCGCCGCCAGCCAGCTCCTGGGTGCGCTTGAGTCTCACGCGTTGGCGAAAAACCGCGAGGACGAGACGGCCAAAGCGATGGCGCGTTCCGCGCGGCGGTTCGGGCGATGACCACCCAGTTCGCGGATGCCACGGTGATGCTCGAGAACCCGGCCGTCTCCATGCGCCAGACGGTGGACGATGTCTATCGTGACGATGGGCGGCGCGTCTTCGCCACGCTCATCCGCCTGCTCGGCGACTTCGATCTCGCCGAGGACGCTTTGCACGATGCTTTCACGACGGCGCTGAAGCAGTGGCCGCGGGATGGTGTCCCCGCCAATCCGCGGGCGTGGCTCGTTTCCACCGGCCGCTTCAAAGCCATCGACGGTTTGCGCCGGCGCGCTCGCTTCGACGCCTCGCTGGCGACGCTCGCGGCCCAACTCGATACCACCGCGGATGATGACCGCGAGGTGGAGCGGGAAGGTATCGCGGACGACCGGTTGCGGCTGATCTTCACCTGCTGCCACCCCGCGCTTTCGCCCGAGGCCCGGGTCGCGTTGACGTTGCGGGAAATCTGCGGATTGACGACCGAGGAGATCGCGCGCGCCTTCCTCACCGCGCCGCCGACGCTGGCACAGCGCATCGTGCGCGCCAAAGCGAAGATCCGCGATGCGCACATTCCATACCAGGTCCCTGCCGCGCCCGACCTGCCGGAGCGGCTGGAAACCGTGCTCCAGGTGATCTACCTTGTGTTCAACGAGGGCTATGCCGCCTCCTCCGGCGCCTCGCTGACCCGCTCCGATCTCTCGGGCGAGGCCATTCGCCTAGCGCGGCTGCTACACGAGCTACTGCCGGACCCCGAAGTGATGGGGTTGCTGGCGCTGATGCTGCTGCATGAGGCGCGCCGGGAATCCCGCACCACCCCTTCGGGCGATCTCATTCTGCTGGAAGATCAGGACCGCTCGCGTTGGGATAGGGAGCAGATCGCCGAAGGGACCGCCCTCATCGAGCGGGCGTTGCGCTTACGCCACGTTGGCCCATACACCCTCCAGGCCGCCATCGCCGCGGTGCATACCGAAGCCCGCACTCCTGAGGCCACCGACTGGGTGCAGATCGTCGGGCTGTATGACGTGCTGATGCGGCTCAATCCGTCGCCGATTGTCGCCTTGAACCGGGCGGTGGCGGTGGCTATGCGCGACAGCCCGGCCGCGGGTCTCACGCTGATCGACGCCATCCTGGAGCGCGGCGAGCTGACGGAATACCCTCTGGCGCACTCGGCGCGGGCGGACCTCTGCCGCAGATTGGGGCGCCTGGATGACGCCCGCGCCGCCTACGCGCGGGCGCTCGCGCTCACCCACCAGGAACCGGAGCGGCGCTTTCTCGAAGCACGGCTGGTTGACCTGCCGGATTGACCCGCAACCGTTCGGCTCGTCCCGGCCCACAGGTGAGGGAATTTCCGTGCGAAGGATCGTGGCGTCGTTGTCGGTTTCCGTGGACGGGGTCATGGAATCGCCGGAAACGTGGGCTTTCGCCTACTCCAGCGATGAGATGGAGGAGGCGAACGCGGCGGGGATGGCGGCCTCGGACGCCTTGCTGCTGGGACGGGTGACCTATCAGTTGCTTGCCGCCTACTGGCCACATCAGTCAAGTGATGTGCCAATCGCGGATTACATCAACACCACACCCAAGTTCGTCGTCTCCACCACGCTCGATACGGTCGAGTGGCGAAACTCGACGGTGATCGGTGGCAATGTCAACGAAGAACTGGTCAGATTGAAGCGTCTGCCTGGCAAGGACATCACGATCATCGGCAGCGCGGCCCTCGTCCGCTCGCTGCTGCGCGACGGCCTCCTCGACGAGCTGCGGTTGATGGTGCCCCCGATCGTCCTGGGCAGCGGAAAGCGCCTCTTCCCGGACGGAAGTGAGCAGATGTCGCTGAAACTCGCGGATGCCAAGACTTTCAGCACCGGCGTTCTCTATCTCACCTACCAGCCGGAGGGTAAGTAGGGCGCCACTGCGCCAGGGCGGGTTCGTCCTCAGGATCCCGCATGCAAGGCGTGTCTGGCCGAACCCGGTGTCGATTTCAGACCGCCCCAATCGACTACTACGTGAAATAGGCAAGCAGGACGCCGGCTCACCCCGATCGACGGAAGGGAGAAACGAATGTTGGAGAACAGCAAGGCGTTCAGCGGTTTCGCCGTGGACGATCTCGCGAAGGCGCAGGCGTTTTACGGCGAAACCCTGGGTCTGAACACATCCGAGGCGAACGGACTCGTTACGCTGCATCTCGCCGGCGGACGGGACACCCTGGTCTACCCGAAGGAGGATCACACTCCCGCCACCTACACCATCCTCAACTTCCCGGTGGCCGACGTCGAAGCGACAGTCGACGCGCTCCTCGCGCGCGGCGTGCGCTTCGAGCGGTACGACGGAATGGAACAGGACGAGAAGGGGGTCTCGCATGGCGAGGGCCCGCTCATCGCCTGGTTCACAGACCCCGCCGGCAACATTCTCTCCATCATCCAGGATGAGTGAGTCGGATGTCGCGCAGATCACAACAGTCTGGGCGGATTCTCTGAGGAGAAGGTCATGAGAAACATCGTCGCCGGTTTGTTCGTCTCGCTGGACGGCGTCTTTGAGGCGCCGGATCAGTGGCATTTTCCGTATTTCAACGACGAGATGGGGGCCGCCGTCGAATCGCAGATGGCGGCAGCGGACGCCATGCTATTGGGGCGGGTCACCTATCAGGAGTTTGCCAGTTTCTGGCCGCACCAGAACAACGATGAGCTGAACTTCGCGGACCATATGAACACCACCCCCAAGTACGTTGTCTCCACGACGCTGGACTCGGTCGATTGGCAGAACTCGACACTGATCAAAGGCGATGTCAATGCGGAGCTGACCAAACTGAAGCAGCAACCCGGCAAGAATATTTCGATTACCGGCAGCGGCATCCTGGTGGAATCGCTCTTGCGCGACAAGCTGCTTGACCAGCTCGTGCTCCTGGTCCATCCGATTGTCGTCGGCAAAGGAAAGCGCCTCTTCGCGAACGAGGGAGATCGGCAACCCCTCGAGCTCGTGGACGCCAAGACCTTCAGCACGGGCGTCCTCTCCCTCACCTATCGGCCAGCCGGGGCGTAGGACACATGCATCCCGCTCTTGTCTTGATCGCGGAGAAATACTTAGGGGGTTAGCAATGTCATCCATCGACACGTCGTCATCCACGCTGGTGGAATCGCGCGTGGTGGACTGGGGCCGCTATGCCCTGGTCGGTCTCGCCACGGTGGCCGCCGCGGTGATCGCCAATGCGCTCGTCTATTTCTTTGGCAGCGCGGTCGTTGCCTATGACCCGCGCTTCATCGTCCTCGCGAACGTCAGCGCGACCATTCTGTTCACGGTGGTGCCGGCGATCGTCGCCGTCCTGCTCTACGCCGCGCTCCTGCGCTACTCCCGCAATCCGGAGCGCGTCTTCACCACGATTGCCGTCGTCGTCCTGATCGTCTCGTTGATTCCTGATCTCCTCTATATCCCCACCGTACCGGGTGCCTCGGCGGGGCAGACCGCCGTGCTGATGGTCATGCATATCGTTGCCGCCGTGGTGATCGTCGCGATGCTGACGACCCTCACCCGCCCGCAACCGGGGGCGATTCTCGGTTTGCCGACGTCGCCTCCGTTCGTGTGACCCCTCGCCTGGCCAGTGTCGATTTGACCCGCCCCCGGTCGACTATCTGATGTCACGGGGATGGCATGTGACACGGGTAGATGATGGAGAAACCAGGCAATGAGCTCTGGAAATCTGACGAGCCACAGCGCGACGGCGGCCACGCGCCGCACGGTGCTGAAAACCGGCGCGATTGGCGTCGCCGCGGGAATCGCGGCCCCTTGGCTGGCGCATACGGCCAGGGCGGATTCAGTTGCAATCGTATCGACGTCGCAGGACACAGGAGGCAGCAGGCAAATCATGAGCGATGGCGGATTGTCGGAAACGCGGCTCGCGCGGATGCACGAGACCATGACCCGCCATGTCGAGGAAGGCTGGGTTCCCGGTCTCGTCACCCTGGTCAGCCGCCGCGGCGAGGTCCATACCGACGCGATTGGTGTAACCGCCATCGAAGGCCGCGATCCGATGCGGCGGGACACCATCTTCCGCATCGCCTCGGTGGGCAAACCGATCGCCGCCGCCGCGGCCATGATCCTGGTGGAAGAGTGCGTGCTGCGCCTCGACGACCCGGTCGACGAGTTGCTGCCCGAGCTCGCCAACCGCCAGGTCCTGCGCGCCATCGACAGTACGCTCGACGACACGGTGCCCGCCAACCGCCCCATTACGCTGCGCGATCTGCTGACGTTTCGGGCAGGGTACGGGGCGATTTTTACCCCGCCCGACCAGTCTCCGCTTGCCCAGGCACTGATCGACGCGGGCGTCGCCGCTGGGCCAAACCTGATCTCGCTTGCGCCCGACGAATTCATGAAGGCCTACGCCGATCTCCCCCTGGCGCACCAGCCGGGCGAGCAGTGGCTCTACAACACCGGCTCCGACATGCTCGGCGTCCTGATCGCCCGCGCCACGGGCATGAGTCTGGGCGAGTTCATGCAGGAGCGGATCTTCTCCCCGCTCGGGATGACGGATACCGCCTTCAGCGTGCCGGAGGACAAGCGCGATCGGCTGCCGGCTGCCTACTGGACCAATTTCGAGACCGGCGAGTTCGGGGTCTTTGATAGCGTCGACGACAGCCAGTGGAGTCAACCGCCGGTGTTCGAGTCCGGTTCCGGTGGGTTGGTTTCGACCGTCGACGATCTGCTCGTTTTCGGTGAAATGATGCTCAACAATGGCACGTACGGGAACGAGCGCATCCTCTCCCGCCCGTCAGTCGCGCTGATGACTGCCGATCACATCACCCCTGAACAGAAGGCGGCGTCCGCCGTGGATTTCTTCCCTGGGTTCTGGGACAACCACGGCTGGGGATTCGGTGTCGCCATCAATACCCGCCGCGACACGTTGGAGGCCACCCCCGGCCGCTACGGGTGGGATGGCGGGTATGGCACGTCGTGGTACGTGGACCCGGCGGAGGAACTGATCGGTATCCTGATGACCCAACGCGTCTGGGACGGCACCGGCATCCCGCAGAAGCTTCTGGCCGATTTCTGGACCTCGGTCTATCAGGCCATCGCCGACTGACTCGTCGAGATGACCGATCCCAACGCGCCGGAGAAGAACGCATGTCCTGTACGTACACCCTGAAACCGGTATACTGTCCAGGACTATCTGACACCCGCGCGGAGTGAAAAGGAGGGGTGTCGATTTCCGCCCCGCTCATTCGACAAGGAAGTGGCCCTCGCAAACGGGATGTCGCGGAGCCTCGAGAAGGAGACAATGATGAGCGGGGTACGAGTGCTGGTCGGGACGCGTAAGGGCGCATTTATCTTGACCTCGGACGGAAAACGTGAGCGGTGGGACATCTGCGGTCCCCACTTCGCGGGCTGGGAGATGTACCACCTCAAGGGCTCGCCCGTGGACCCGAATCGCCTCTACGCCTCTCAGACCAGCGACTGGTTCGGACAGACCATGCAACGCTCCGACGATGGTGGTAAGACGTGGGAGCCGGTCGGCAACGAGTTCTTCTATGAAGGCGACCCCGGCACGCATCAGTGGTATGACGGTACCCAGCACCCCTGGGAGTTCAAACGGGTCTGGCATCTCGAGCCCTCGCTGACCGATCCCGACACCGTCTATGCCGGGGTCGAAGACGCGGCGTTGTTTCGCTCCGTCGATGCCGGGCAGACCTGGCAGGAGTTTCCGGGGTTGCGCGCCGCCAAAGGACATCTCTGGCAGCCGGGCGCCGGCGGCATGTGCCTGCACACGATCGTGCTCGATCGCAACGACCCCAACCGCATCTTCGTCGCCATCTCGGCCGCCGGCGCCTTCCGCACCGACGACGGTGGCACGACCTGGCTGCCGGTCAATCGGGGACTGAAATCGGAGTACGAGCTTCCCGATCCGGACGCCGACGTCGGTCACTGCGTGCACAGCATCGCCATGCATCCGGCACGCCCGGATGTATTGTTCATGCAAAAGCACTGGGACATCATGCGCAGCGACAACGCGGGTGATTTGTGGCACGAGGTCAGCGGCAATGTGCCGAGCGATTTCGGCTTCCCGATCGCCGTCCACGCCCACGAACCGGAAACGGTCTACGTCGTCCCGATCAAGAGCGACTCCGAGCACTACCCGCCCGATGGCAAGCTGCGCGTCTATCGCAGCCGCACGGGAGGCAACGAATGGGAGGCGCTGACGAAGGGGCTGCCGCAACACGACTGCTACGTCAACGTCTTGCGCGACGCGATGGCGGTCGATTCTCTCGATGCCTGCGGCGTCTACGTCGGGACCACGGGTGGGCAGGTCTACGCCTCGGCGGACTCCGGCGATTCGTGGATGCCGATCGTGCGCGATCTCCCGTCCGTCCTCTCCGTCGAAGTGCAGACCCTGGCATGAACGAGATGCAGGTCCAGAACCAGAACCAAACCCGGAATCAGAGCCAGATTCGGGTCATGCTGCCCCAGCACCTGCGGACCCTGGCCCAGACCGGCCGCGAGGTGGCCCTCCAGGTCGATGGTCCGGTCACCCAGGGTTCGCTCCTCGACGCGCTCGAGAGTACGTATCCGATGTTGCGGGGAACGATCCGTGACCCCGCCACCCGGCAACGCCGGCCGTTGGTGCGGTTCTTTGCCGGCAAACAGGACCTCTCCCATGAGCCGCCGGACACGCCGCTCCCCGCCGCGGTCGCCACCGGCGACGAGCCATTTCTCATCATTGGCGCGATGGCCGGCGGTTAGGGCGAAACTGGAGACATGCCCGTGAAATACATGCTGCTGGTTTACCAGGACGAGCAGGTTCTGGACGATGCCACGCGGGCAGCGTGTTACGTCGAATCCGCGCAACTCGCCCAAGACCTCGATGTCAGCGGACACTACCGCGACGCCTCGCCGCTGCACCCGGTTGCCACCGCGACCAGCGTCCAGGTCCGCGCCGGCAAACGCCTTGTTACCGACGGTCCGTTCGCCGAGACGCGCGAGCAGCTCGGCGGCTACTACGTGGTCGAAGCCAGGGACCTCGATGAGGCGATCGCCATCGCCGGGCGCATCCCCGCCGCCCGCTTCGGCACCATCGAAGTCCGCCCGATCCTGGAGATCGCCGGGTTGCCGGCGGAGTAAGGCGCCACCAAAGGAGCCATGCCCCCCCTCGCCAGCTTGACAGCACGATCCAGTACTCTTATTATGCTATTGAGCTAAATAGCGAAATGGAAGCACGACGATGGCATCCGACCACCTCAGTCTCACCCTGGCCGCCCTCGCCGATCCCACCCGGCGGGCGATGCTGGCGCGGCTCGCCCAGGGTGAAGCGACGGTGACCGAGCTGGCCGCGCCCTTCGCCCTCAGTCTGCCGACCGTCTCCAAGCACCTCAAAGTGCTGCAGCACGCGGGGTTGGTGACCCAAGGACGCAAGGCGCAGTGGCGGCCCTGCCGCCTCGCGGCCGCGCCGTTGCGGGAAGTCGCCGCCTGGATGGAGGACTATCGCCAATTCTGGGATGAGAGTTTCGATCGCCTGGACGACTATCTGCACGACTTGCAGTCGCAGGGAAAGGAGCAGCCACAATGACCGACGGCAGCAACGCCACGACGTTCAAGACCCTCTCCGACCGGGAGATCGCCATGGAGCGCGTTTTCGATGCCCCGCGCGAGCTGGTGTTCGCCGCCTACACCGATCCCGCGCACATCCCGCATTGGTGGGGACCGCGCGGCTTGACGACGACCGTCGATACGATGGACGTGCGGCCGGGCGGCACGTGGCGATTCGTCCATCGCGACCAGGATGGCGCCGAGTACGGATTCCACGGTGAATACCGCGAAGTCGTGCCGCCGGAGCGGCTGGTCTCCACCTTTGAGTTCGAAGGCATGCCGGGGCATGTCCTGGTCGACACGGCAACGTTCACCGAGGTCGACGGCAAAACGAAGGTGACCGTGACATCGCTCTTCGCGTCGGGCGAGGACCTGCAGGGAATGATGGATTCCGGGATGGAAGCCGGCGCTCGCGAGAGCTGGGACCGCCTCGCCGAGCTGCTGTCAACCTTGCGCTAATTAGCGCAGCGCACGAGAGTCTTCGCTCGCGGACTCAGACTGACACCGTTTGTTGAAACAACAGGAGCCAATCATGAAACGACGGACCTTCGTCACCAGCGCCATCGCCGCCAGCACGACGCTGGCCGCATCGCCATCCGTTTTCGCCCAGACGGATGCCGGCACGTCGACTCCAACCACGGAAGGAGAGGAGATGACCGGCGCGGCTCCAAAGACCGGTTACGCCCCGGTGAACGGTCTCCAGATGTATTACGAGATTCATGGCAGTGGCGGCGTTCCGCTTGTCCTCCTCCATGGCGCCTTCGCAACCATCGGCTTGTGGGGCGATATACTGAAGGGTCTCGCGCAGACCCGCCAGGTGATCGCCGTCGAGACCCAGGGTCATGGCCATACCGCGGACATCGATCGCCCGCTCCGGTACGGGCAGATGGCCGATGACACCGCCGCCCTGATGGAGCACCTCGCCATCGCCCAGGCCGATGTCTTTGGCTACAGCATGGGTGGCGGGGTCGCCTTGCAACTGGCCATCCGGCACCCCGAGCTGGTGCGCAAACTGGTGCTCGCCTCCGCCTCCTACACCACCGAGGGCGTTTACCCCGAGGTCTGGGCAGGGGTTGAGGCCATCACCCCCGAGCTCTTTGCCGGATCACCGCCCGAAATGGCGTATCTCGAAACCGCGCCGCATCCGGACGATTTTCCCGCACTGGTCGCGAAGGTCAAAGATCTCGAGTCGCAGGAGCTCTCCTTGCCGGCGGCAGACATCCAGGCGATCGCTTCGCCCACGCTGCTCATTATCGGCGATTCCGATGGCGTTCGCCCCGAGCATGCGGTGGAGATGTTCCGCCTGCTCGGCGGCGGCGTGTTTGGCGATTTGGCTGGCCTGCCGAAGTCTCAGCTCGCGGTGCTCCCTGGCACGACGCACGTTGGGGTCGTCGTGGAACGCGCCGATCTCTTGCTGGCACTGATTCCGCCATTTCTCGACGCCCCCATGCCGCAGGCGCCGTGAGCGCTTTGCCGTCTCAGTAGCGCTCCACCAGGTCCGGCGCCGGGCGCAGCCGCACCGCGAGATCGAGCAGCTCTTCCGTCATCCCCCGCAGCCGGCGACGTACCGCGTCGTCGGCCACCTCTCCCTCGCGGATGTCGCTGCCGCTGGCGATCACAGTTGTCGGAATGGTCAGCCCGTTGAGAGCGCGGGTGGCGTGGTGCAGGCTGTTCAACACGTTGGCCGCGCCCCCGCCGCCGAGCGCCAGCAGCGCCACCGGTTTTCCC
>JACCXM010000310.1 GCA_013697005.1 Chloroflexia bacterium
GCCTGCTCACCTCCGCCATCGCGCTGATCGTCATCGTCGTCCTCGGCGCCCCCCTCGCCTACCTGCTGGCGCGCCGCTCGTTCCGTGGCTCCCGGCTCATCGACGTGCTGGTCGATCTCCCCATCATCTTGCCGCCGGCGGTGGCCGGGATCGCGCTGCTGATGGCCTTTGGCCGGTACGGCTTGGTCGGCCGCTGGCTGAACGATGCCGGAATAACAGTCGGATTCACCACGACGGCGGTGGTGTTGGCCCAGATCTTCATCGCGGCCCCATTTTTCGTGCGCGCCAGCAAAGCGGGTTTCACGCGCATCGACCGCGATCTCGAAGATGCCGCCGCCGATCTCGGCGCATCACCGGGCAAGGTCTTTCGCACCGTGACATTGCCGATGGCGTTTCCCAGTCTCGCCGCGGGGGCGGTACTGGCCTGGGCGCGGGCGCTCGGCGAGTTCGGCGCCACGATCATGTTCGCGGGGAGTTTCCCCGGGGTGACGCAGACGATGCCGCTGGCCATCTACGGCCGCTTCGGCGCCGGCGATCTGCCCTCGGCGCTGCTGCTGTCGATCGTCCTCCTGGCGCTGTCGATGGTGGTCTTGTTGGGACTTCGCCTTCTGGGAGGACGCCCCATCGTGCTCACCTCCTGATCGGAGCGGGCATTCCAGAGCGCAGCGTAGAAATCGTGTCATTCCGAGAAGGCGTGTCATTCCGAGCGCACGAGGAATCTCGGCCGCGGGCCGCGTTCGTTCGTGGCAGACGAGATTCTTCGGCTCTAGCCTCAGAATGACACGACCTTGGATCGCCGCTCTAGAATGTTCGTTGTGACCAGCAACGATCAGACACACCAATCAGAACCAGATGAAGAAACTGGAACGGGGCAGAAGGGGGAAACCGGATCACGGCAACCCTCCCGCGCCGGACTACGGGCGATGCCGGCGGAACATGCCGTGCTGGGCTTGATCGCCGCGGTGGGGGGTGATGCCCACGGCTACGAGCTGGCGCGCCATTTCGACCCCGATCGGCCCTTGGGACAGGTGCTGCGGCTCGAGCAATCGATGCTGTATCAGCATCTCAGGAAACTGGAGGGGCGGGGGTGGCTGGCCATGTCGCTGCAGGCCCAGGGATCGCGGCCACCACGCCAGATCTCCCAGATCACCGCCGACGGCCGCGCCGAATTGCGCCGCTGGCTGGAAGAACCGGTCGCGCGCACGCGCGAGATTCGCCTCGAATTCCTGGTCAAACTCTTCTTCGCCATCCAGCTCGATCCCGATCGGGCGCGCCGGCTCGTGGCCGAGCAGCAGGCCGTCTGCGAGCAGCTCGCCACGTCGCTGACGACGCAGATCGCGGCGCTCGTAAACCAGGACCAGGACCAGACCGATCGCGATGATGCCCCCCCTGTCGGGCAAGACTTTCCGCGCCTGGTGCTCGAGCTGCGGCTGGCGCAAACCCAGGCCGCGGCGATCTGGCTGGATGGGGTTGCCGCGTGGTGCGCCGGCCCGCGCGATCGGGGATCACCCTAACCACGGGTCTTGCCCTCGCCGAGGGCAACGCTCAGCACTCTCTGCTCTGCAGGGCAGTACCCTTGTCGTCAATACAGGAGGATCGATTTCCATGATGCATCGGCTCGTGCTGATCGTCGCGATTTCTCTCGCGGGGGTCATGGCATATACGGACGCTACTCCGGTTCGCGCTCAAGAGGACGCGGCCACGTGTGCCAGCGCCGTCTGGCTCGAACCGGGCGCGGCCACCCCGGAGGCGGGTGATGCTGGCGTGCGCACGATTGACGAGAACCCGGCCTGGCTCACCGCGGAGCTGACCGACGCCTGCTCCGGCGAGTCATTCGCCTTGACGGACTTCGCCGGCAAGACCCTGCTGATCGAGACGATGGCGACATGGTGTAGGGAGTGCCACGCCCAGTTGACTCGCCTCGCGCAGGCCGCCGCCCAAATCTCGGACGCGCAACAGGAGGATATCGTCCTGGTGGCGCTCAGTCTCGAGACCGATCTGCCACCGGAGGATCTGGCTGCCTACGCGGTGGCGAACGAGTTCCCCTTCGTGTTCGCGGTCTTGCCGGTTGAAACGGTCAAGACCCTGGCCGAGCAGTTTGGGCAGGTGGTCACTGTGCCGCCGGCCACGCCGCACGTGATCGTTTCGCCGGATGGGACGATCGGCGAGCTGCGCACCGGACCCACCTCGCCCGAAGATCTGCTCGCGCTCTTCGCCGCGGCGCGGGAATCCTCTACTCCGTGAACGAATATCTGGGCGCGTTCCTGCTCGGGAATGCGGCCATTCTCGGCAACGTCTGCATGCTGCCCCTCTATCCGGGTCTGATCGCGTTTCTGGCGGGCAATGTTGAGAACGGCCGGGTGCGGCGCGGTGGTCTGCTGCTGGGGGTGTCTGTCTTGGCGGGGGTGCTCGTCACGATGGTGGCGCTGGGGCTCATCATGTTCGTGCTTGGCCAATCGTTCAGCCGTATCCTGCCCTGGGTGTTGCCCCTCACCTACGGGATCGTCTTTGCCCTCGGCATCGCCATGGTGATCGGCAAGAATCCGTTCGCGCGCCTGGCGGCCGCGCCCACGCCGGTGCTTGCCAATCCCTACGCGGCTTCGTTCCTCTACGGCGGGTTCCTCGCGCCGATGACGCTGCCCTGTACCGGACCGATCATCCTCAGTGCCTTCGTGCTGGGCGTCGGCAGCACCGCCGCGCTTGGCGAAAGTCTGCTCTATTTCTTCGTCTTTGGGTTGGGCTTCGGTTGGCCGCTGGTCGTGTTGCCCCTGGTGGCGATGCCGCTGCAACGGGGAATCACCCGCTGGCTGGCCGGCAGCGCACAGGCGCTCGGCCGCGTGGCCGGGGCGCTGCTGATCGCCATCGCCGTCTTCGGTATCTGGGTCGACGTGCTGCCGAACATGCAGGGGTGATACCCTCCGCTGGCGTGACGATGTGAAGACGCTTCAGCACCCCGCTCTCCCCGCGATGTAGCCTCTCATCTGGCACAATCTGTGCACTCGCGGGAACACGTGGTACGGTGCCCGCACCCCGATGAACAACCCCTGGAGGATGACCGGATGACTGAGGGGGCGACGGGTCAACGCGTCCGCCCTGGATCGCGCTTCCCGCTCGGCGCGACCCCGGATGGGGCAGGCACGAATTTCGCGCTGTTCAGTGAAAACGCGACCCGCGTCGAGCTGTGTCTCTTCGACGACGATGGGCAGAACGAGCGCCGCGAGCCGCTGCACGAGATGACCGCCCACGTCTGGCATGGCTATCTGTCCGGGATCGGTCCCGGCCAGCGCTATGGCTACCGCGTCCATGGTCCCTGGGAACCGGAGGCCGGGCGCCGCTTCAACCCGGCCAAGCTGCTGATCGACCCCTATGCGCGGGCGCTGGCCGGCGCCGTCGATGGGAACGCGCCGGTGTTTGGCTATCGGTTGGGCAAGAGCGATCTGATTCGGGACAAGCAGGACGACGCCTGGGGAGTGCCCAAGGGGATCGTCATCGACGACGGCTTCGACTGGGGCGACGATCGCAAACCCACCATCCCCCTGCACGACTCGGTCATCTACGAGCTGCACGTCAAAGGGTTCACCGCCCGCCACCCGGACCTCCCGCCGGAGCTACGCGGCACCTACGCCGGACTCGCCGCGCCGCCCGTGATCGCCTATCTCAAAGAGCTGGGTATCACCGCGGTCGAGCTGCTGCCGGTGCACGCCTTTCTCGACGATCACCACTTGCTGGAGCGCGGTCTCCGCAACTACTGGGGCTACAACACGATCAACTTTTTCGCCCCGGAGACGCGCTACGCCAGCGCCGGCGACGCGGGCGGTCAGGTCACCGAGTTCAAAGACATGGTCAAAGCGCTCCATGCCGCCGGGATCGAGGTGATTCTCGATGTCGTCTACAACCACACCGCCGAGGGCAACCACCTGGGACCGACGCTTTCCTTTCGCGGGATCGACAACGCCAGCTACTACCGGCTCGTCGCCGACGAGCCGCGCTTCTATATGGATTACACCGGCACCGGCAACACCCTCAATGCCGTCCATCCCCAGGTGCTGCAGCTCATCATGGACTCACTGCGGTACTGGGTGACGGACATGCACGTCGATGGCTTCCGCTTCGATCTGGCCTCGGCGCTGGCGCGCGAGCTGCACGACGTCGACCGCCTGGGATCGTTTTTCGATGTCATCCATCAGGATCCGGTGCTCTCCCGCGTCAAGCTCATCGGCGAGCCGTGGGATATTGCCGAGGGTGGCTATCAGGTCGGCAATTTCCCCTCGCTCTGGAGCGAGTGGAACGATCGGTACCGGGACACCGTGCGCGCCTACTGGAAAACGGGTGATGTGACGGTCGCCGAGCTGGCCTACCGGCTCACCGGTTCCTCCGATCTCTATCAGGGGGATGGCCGCCGCCCGTATGCCAGCGTCAACTTCGTGGTCGCTCACGACGGGTTCACGTTGCACGATCTGGTCAGCTACAACGACAAGCACAACGAGGCCAACGGCGAAGAGAACCGGGACGGTCACGATCACAACGTGTCATGGAACCACGGCGTCGAGGGCGAAACCGACGACCCCCAGATCATCGCCGCGCGCGAGCAGAGCAAGCGCAATCTGATGGCCAACCTGCTCCTCTCGCAGGGGGTGCCGATGATCGCCCATGGCGACGAGATCGGGCGCACCCAGGGCGGCAACAACAATGTCTACGCCCAGGACAACGAGATCAGTTGGGTCGACTGGAATCTGGACGACCGCAAGCGCGCGTTGCTGGAGTTCACGCGGGAGCTGATCGCGGTGCGCGATCGCCATCCCAGTCTCGGCCGGCCACGCTTCTTCCAGGGGCGCAAAATCCGCGGTTCGCCGGTGGAGGATCTGGCCTGGTTCCGCCCCGATGGCGAACCGATGACCGACGAAGAGTGGGACGAAGGGTGGGCGCGGGCCATCGCCATGCGGCTCGGCGGCAAGGCGCTGAGCGAGCTCGATCCCGAAGGGAACCGCCGCATCGACGACGATCTCTTCCTGCTCCTCAACGGTCACTACGAGCCACTGAACTTCTGCATTCCACCGGAGGGGAACGACGAGTGGACCGTGATCGTCGATACCGCGACAGGCGATGTCCATCGCAACGGCGGCGGGCGAACCATCACCGCCGGTGCGGCCTTCGAGCTACCGGCACGTTCGTTGCTCTTGCTACGGCGGTAGTCTTCATCTCCACCGCGGACACCAACGCTGGACGATTTTCGATCTCAGGGGGCACGTGGCAAACGGATGAGGCGGGATGAGGATGATCCAGACGCAGTCCGCCGGTGGCATGACGGCTCAATGCTTGGATGGATACTGAGGCGCGAGGTGCGGTGGTACGCGATCGCTGCGCCGTCGACACGCCACCGAGATCGATT
This sequence comes from Chloroflexia bacterium, assembly GCA_013697005.1. Taxonomy (GTDB): domain Bacteria; phylum Chloroflexota; class Chloroflexia; order Thermomicrobiales; family UBA6265; genus JACCXM01. The sequence goes on from JACCXM010000310.1 coordinate 5,390, forward strand.
CCCGTCTGCGGTCGACCGGCATCGGGTCGGCCGGCTGCCCGTCCCGCCCGTCAGCCGGCGCCGCCGTCCGCGTCCCCATTATAGGCGCCGGCGGGGGCGCGTCTATCCCGACGCCGCAGAGCTCTGCTAGACCCCGGTGGGATCGGTGCCGTAGTAGACCTCTTCGCCGTCGCCGGACCCATCACCATCGGTGTCCCACCAGTAGGGGTTGGTGCCGTAGACATACAGCTCATCATCATCGTAGCGCCCGTCACCATCGCTGCCCGACCGGTCAGCAAAGTTGGCGGTGTTGCCGAATTGGAGACCATCTTTGGCCATCGCACCGTCATCAGAGAACCCGTCCCTGTTGCTATCTGCCGGGACGCCCACATTCGCGGTGTTCCCGAATTGGAGACCGTCGTCAGCGCGCGCCACGGGGCTGAGCACCGGGAGCATGCTTGCGCCAGGGTGCTGCTGCTTTAACTCTGGCCACACCGAGCAAGCGTCCCGACGGTGCCGCGGACGAGACGACAGGCCGGACCACGTGGTACGGATCCTCCGCTACCGTTGAGACCGCACCGAAGCCGCAACGACGTGTCCCTGAGCACCTCAGGGATTAGCTCCGGGAGCGCAGAAGCCCGGGGCGACAATCTCATCAGTACAAACAGAGCAGACGCCGCTGTAGCAGAGCCCCGGAAAGCAGGCGTTCCCACAGAAACCGCAGTGATTATGGTCGCTTTGGAGGTCGACGCAGACACCGCC
>JACCXM010000334.1 GCA_013697005.1 Chloroflexia bacterium
CTCGCCGCGGCGACGCCCTTCTTCCGCACGGGCGCCGGGGCCGCCACGCTCAAACAGACCCCAACCACTACCGACGTCTCCGGCACCAGTCTCAGCATCCTCCTCTGGAGCCACTTCGTGCCGCGTCACGACGAGTGGTACGACCGCTTCGTCGCGGAGTGGGGCGAGGCCAACGGCGTCACCACCCAGGTCGACCATATCAACACCGCCGACGTGCCGGCCGCGATCGCCGCCGAGATCGCCGCCGGCGAGGGTCACGACCTGCTGGAGCACCTTGCTTCTCTGGCTCAATATGAAAAAAGCATGCTCGATATGACCGACGTGGTTGAAGAGCTCAACAACCGCCACGGCGACCAGTTGCCGATGGCGATGCGCAACTCCTTCAACCCGACCACGGGGGTGTTCTACGGTCTCTGCCACGGCTATGCCCCCGACCCCGGCGACTACCGCCGCTCGTTGTGGGAAGCGGTGGACATGGCCGACGGACCGGGTTCGTGGGACGATCTGCTGGCGGGTGGCGCCCAGATCAAAGCCGATCAGGGGGTCCAGCTCGGGATCGGAATGTCGAACGAGGTCGACTCCCGGATGGCGGCGCAGACCCTGATGTGGGCCTACGGCGCGTCCATCCAGGACGAAAACGAGAACGTCGTCATCAACTCGCCGGAGACGATCGCCGCTGTCGAGTTCATGCAAGAGCTCTATACCCAGACGATGACCCCCGAGGTATTCGGCTGGAACGCGGCCAGCAACAACCAGCTCCTCATCGCCGGCCGCGCCTCCTACATCCTCAATTCGATCTCCGCCTATCGCACCGCGCAAAAGGATCAACCCGAAGTGGGGGCGGACATCTTCTTCCGCTCGCCGCTGCTGGGACCGGCCGGCGAGGACTGGGCACTGGCGCACGGGCACGCCGTTTTTGTCGACATGATCCCGACCCACTCCCAGAACGCCGAAACGGCCAAGGAATTCCTGATGCACCTGGTCGCCAACTACACGCAGGCGACCACGGAAAGCGAGCTCTACAACTTCCCGGCCTGGCCCTCCACGGTCCCGGAGCTGCCGGAGTGGCTGGCCGACGACCCGTACGCCTCCGAGCCGCCGGACAAGCTGGCGATCCTGGAGACCGCCAACGACTGGACGACCAACCTCGGGCACCCCGGCCCGGCCAACGCGGCGATGGGCGAGATCTTCAACCTGCCGATCCTGCCCAACATGATGGCCCGCGCCGCCCAGGGACAACAGACCGCCGAGGAATCGGTGGCCCAGGCCGAGCAGGAGATCGTCGCTATCTTCGACAAGTGGCGCGCGGAAGGGATGATTGGCGGAGGAGCGTAGGGACGGAGTCGGTAAGTCGGTCATTCGGTGAGTAGGGGAACGCCGTGAATGAGCGTGTGACGGGCGTACAGGCGAAACTGTCATGTCAAGCCTTGCCCCTGTCCTCCCACGGCTCACGACTCACGACGTACGACTCCACTCACCGACCCACCGACTTACCGACTTACCGACTCGTCTAGCCATGGCCGTCGTCGAGGTCCGGGATCTCGTCAAGCGCTTCGATGGCGTCGCCGCCGTCGATGGGATCGATCTGGCGTCGGCGGATGGCGAGTTCCTGGTGCTGCTGGGGTCGTCCGGCTGCGGCAAGACGACCCTGCTGCGGATGATCGGCGGGTTGGAACCGCCGACCGAGGGCGACATCCTCATCGGCGGGCGGGTGGTGACCGATCTGCCGCCGCGGGCGCGCCAGATCGCGATGGTCTTCCAGAGCTACGCGCTCTACCCGCACATGAGCGTCGCCAACAACATCGCCTTCCCGCTCAAGGCCGCCCGCTTGCCCAAAGCGGAGCAGACCAAACGGGTGGCCTGGGCGGCGGGGATTCTCGGCATCGATGGCCTCCTCGACCGCAAACCGCGCCAGCTTTCGGGCGGACAGCGGCAGCGAGTGGCGTTGGCGCGGGCCCTGGTGCGTGAGCCGACTGTCTTTCTCCTTGACGAGCCGCTCTCCAATCTCGACGCCCAGCGGCGGGCCTCGGCGCGCGACGAGCTGCAAGGATTCCAGCGCAGGGTGGGCACCACGACGATCTATGTCACCCACGATCAGGTGGAAGCGATGGGGATGGGCGACCGCATCGCGGTGATGGAGCAGGGCCGCATCCGGCAGGTCGGCACCCCGCACGAAATCTACGACGAACCGGCCGATACCTTCGTCGCCACCTTCCTCGGTTCGCCGCCGATGAATCTGATCCCTGAATCCGATTCTGCCGCCAGCGAATTGCTCGGCTTTCGACCGGAGCACTTCATCCCCTGGACGCCGGAGATGGGAGACGACTGGGTGCGGTTCCCCTATCACGTTCACCGCACGGAATATCTCGGCGCGGAGCGGCTGCTTTACGGCCAGATCGGCGAGGCCAAAGCGGTGGCGCGCTTCCCGGCGAACGCGGACATCGCCGTCGACATCGGCAGCACGACCGAGTTCGCCGTGCGCCGGGGCGATCTGAAGCGCTTCGATGCGGAAATGGGGTTGCGTCTGGATCGCCCGCCGAACGGAAACGGGAGACGGTCATGAGCGCCGGCGCGCGGGTGAATGCGGCGGCTCCCCCCGGAACGGGGCAGCGTCACTACTGGCTCGATCGCGAGAGTGTGCTGGGACCGGTGCTGCTGCTACCGGCGGTGGTCTACATCATCGCCCTGGTGGGGGTGCCGCTGGTGCTGGCGGTGATGTACAGCCTGAGCGATGTCTCGGTCGGGGACCAGAGTATCGACTTCGTCGGGTTGAAAAACTTCCGCGACGCGCTCGACAATGCCACCTTCCGCACGGCGCTGAAGAACACCGTCGTCTTCACCCTCGTCTCGCAGGTCGTCGTGCTGCTGCTGGCCAATATCCTGGCGCTGGTGCTCTCGGCCGATTTCCACGGCAAACGGTTGGTCCGCTTTCTGGTGCTGCTTCCCTGGACCACCCCCATCGCCCTGGGGGTCCTCGGTTGGCTCTGGACGCTCGATAACGTCTACAGCCCGATCGACTACCTCTTGCGCCAGGTGGGGCTGCTCGGTGCCGGCAGCCCGCTGGGATCGGACTGGTTCGGCACCAACGCCCTCTGGCTGGCCTATCCCGACCGCGCCCAGTTTTCCGTGTTGCTCGTTCACATCTGGCGGACCCTGCCGCTGGCGACCGTGATCCTGCTGGCGGGACTGACGGCGATCCCGCAGGACGTCAAGGATGCAGCCAATGTCGACGGCGCCGGATTCTTCCTCCAGGTCTTCGCCATCCGTATCCCGCTGCTGCTGCCGATCATGGCGGTGGCGGTGCTGTATGGCATCGTCTTCACCTTTACCGACATGACCGTCGTCTACATCCTCACCCGGGGCGGCCCGGTCGATTCGACGCAGGT
>JACCXM010000348.1 GCA_013697005.1 Chloroflexia bacterium
GCCCCGCACAGGGGCAAATAACGTGCCCGTTTTGTCAAGCAACGGAGATATCACCGTGGAAACGACAATGTTCTGGGGCCACGTCACCACCGACGGAATCCAGCGCGCCTATGACCGGCTCGTCGCCTATCACGAGCGCAACGATCTCCCGATCGACCCATCGGTTACGGACGCGGCGGACGGCTGGAATCGTCAGCTCGCGAGTGCGGTCAATCGGATGCTGACCGATCTCTGGGAGCACGCGGAATACGGGGACCGCCGGGATGGCGGCAATGTCTACCGAGGCGGCCGCGCGGTCTTCCGCCGCGCCGTCGGCTCCCGCAGCGCAACCGGTCTGCTCGTCGATAGCGGCGGATCGGTCCAGTACTCGCGCTAGCGTGCGATGATGCCGGCCACGATGGTTGAACCACGACGAGACACCGACGCATCGCGACGCGACAGCGACGAGTCCTTCGACCAGCTGACGGTCCCAGAGGCGGCCGAGCGGCTCGGCCTGAGCATTGATGCGACGCGGATGCGGATCCGGCGGGGCACCCTCCCGACAACCCTCATTGAGGGGAAGAAATACGTCCTGGTCGCTCGTTCAGTCAGTGACGAGCCGCGACCAGACACCGACGCGACACCGATCGAAGCTCCGAGGATTGCGGTCGAATCCACGCCAGATTCGTCCGAGCTGGTGACGCAACTGCGTTCGGAAGTGACGTATCTCCGGCAGACACTCGATGCGGAAATCGAGGCGCGCCGCCGTGCCGACCACCTGGTTGCCGGGATGATCGACGAGCGCCGTGAACTGACGGCCACCATCACCGCGCTTGCGGCGGGTGAGATCGACCATGAGACCGACCTACGACGCAACGATGACCGAACGGCGCGGGACCCGCAGGATGCCCTCAGAACACGCATTCAGGGGGCGCCACGCGACCAAGACGCCGCATGGGTATCTGACACCCTGATCGGTCGGCTGCGGCGTCTGTTCGGTCGCTAGGGACTCCCCACGTTCCCGTTTACGGACAATTTCCGTTATCGTGCCCGCGCGGTGAAAGCATTGGTTAGAGTGGGGGCAGGGGTGTTCCCGGCCCCCACTGGTCGCGGTTGACGCTACGACGTTGGCGTTCCCGCCGGCGTCGCGGGGATCTCCTCGAGTTGCAGGTTCAGCCCCTGTTCATCGTAGAGCTGCCATAACTCGGCCAGCTGGCCGTCAGCGACGCGAAAGATGTCGATCCCGGTCACTGTCACGGGGGCGCCCCCGACCTCCACTTGGGCGGTAGCGCGCAAGGTCCACCGGATCACGACGCGGTCCCCTTCCGCGATCATATCGTCTTCCGTCAGCACCAGATCAGGGAAGAACTCCCGGAGGCCGACAGCCTGCTGCTCGGCGCCCTCGGGACCTTCCGCAAACGATTCGTTCGGCGGGTAGTGCCAGACGAAGTCCGGGGCGAGGATCTCGTCGGCGGCGTCCATGTTCCCCTGATTGAACAACTCCTCGTGGAACCGGCTCGCCAGCGCCTTGTTGGCCTCAAGGTCACTGGTGGGCGTGGCGTCTTGAGCGATCACCGGGGATCTCATGCTCCCCGTCACAACACTCAGCACCAGCACAGCAACGACAAGAAACGGAACTGTGAACCGACGCATCGCAAACCTCCCGTGGTTCCTGCGCGGCTGCCATCATGGAAGCCGGAGGGCCGCATCATCGCATCGATCATCAGCGGCTGCTGCCCGGCGTCAGAACAGTTCCGCGGCGCGATCGCCAAAGGATGGGGGGTCTCCCGGCCGGAGGTTGATTTCATCGTCCCGGACATCGAAATGCTCGGTCAGGCGTCGCAGCCGTTCGATCGACGGTTCGGTTGTGCCATGCTCCCAATCCACGATGTGGCTGTGCGTCACCCCGAGGGCCGCGGCCTTTCCCGCACATACGAAGCGCCGGGGTGGATGAGCCCCGGCGCTCGCCGTCAGCCTCCCCGGGCGGGACAGGGAGACCAACGAGGTTTCGCATCGTAGGAGCCGAGATGCCCGGGCGATAGCGCCCAATGGTCCTGAGTCGATGGGCTGTCTTGGCTACGGTGTTGGGGTGCCTGCCATCGGTGTCGCCTCCTCAGCCGGTGGGAGCATGCCGAGTTGCCCCATGAAGTCATAGAGGTCGAAGTAGTCAGTAGTGCGCACAATCTTGTCTCCCTCCAGTTCGAAGACGCTGACGAAGGGGACTGAGAAGGAGACGCCGCCCGCGTCTTTGCCGACGAAGTCGGACTCCAGCACGGCCCACTTCTTCGCCTGGAACCCGGTGCGCGGGATCACCTGGACACCAGAGAACATGGCGTAGGTGTTCTCGATAAAGGCCTGGATCTCCTCAGGACCCTGGGCGACGATGCCGGTCGGGATCTCCTCGTAGACGGCATCATCGGTGTAGAAGGTCATCACCTGGGCGGGATCACCGGAGGACCAGGCCTCGGCCCAGGCCATGAGCAGGGGCGGGATCTCCCCGGCTCTGGCCGCGGGTGACGCGTCTTGGGCGTGAACGACCATAGATGCGCCGAGTGATACGGGTCCGAGCAGCAGCATGACGACGACAGATAGGAGCAGGTTAAACCGACGCATGACTCACCTCCTGACGTACTGAGCAGCCACCCACGCGGCAGCCACGGACCGGTATCATAGCGCTGAACCAGCGGCACTGGGCTTCGGTTCGGGGCCGCTGGTTTGTGCCCTTGCACTCCCCTCCTCTAGCAACGATGATGCTGGGCCATGAGCAATCCCACGGAACCAGTACCGCCCTCAGGTACCGCCCCAACCGGAACCCCGGGCGGCACCGCGCGGTACTCGGTGCCGGAGGTCGCGCGCGTGCTCGGCATCAGCGAACGGGCCGTCCGCAAGCGGATAACGACCGGCACCCTTAATGCCCACAAAGAGGGCAATGCCTGGGTCGTGTTGTTGCCCTCGACGACGGAGGCGGTACCGGCGGCACCGGCCGCCCCGGGGGCGGTACCAGAGCGCGGTACTGAGGGCGGTACCGTCGATGTTGCTCCGCTGGCCGAGTTCCTGGCCGATGTGACGCGGCGCAATGAAGAGCTGGCCGCTGCTGCGGCACTGTGGCAATACCGCGCTATGCAGGCAGAGGAACGGCTCGCCCAGATCGAGTCCGGTCCGATCGCCGGCGATCCCTCACAGGACATACCCCAGGAGCGCGATACAGCCACGCTGCGGGGCGATCAGCCGGCGCTGGCCGCTGATACCCTGATCGACCGGATACGGCGTCTGTTCGCGCGGTGAATGGGGCGACGGCCACACGTTG
>JACCXM010000358.1 GCA_013697005.1 Chloroflexia bacterium
GAAAGGCCTCGATAATGTCCGCTTCCTCCGTCGGGAGGTTGGAGCCACCGGTCCCGGCAAGGGCGACATAGAGCGTGCCGTCCTCCGCCCAGGTGAAGCCGCGGGGGTTCGTCAAACCGACGGCAACAGGGTCAAGGGTGGCTAGCGCTCCCTCCGCCCCAGGAGTCGCCTCTTGCGCCTCAACAGCGAGGGGAGCTGAGCTGAGCAGCACGACGACTGCCAGGACGAGTGACAGGCAGACGGGGAACAGGCGGGACATGAGAGAGCCCTCCAGGAACCATGATGCACGAACACGCTCCCTGCTCGACGCAAGGGCTGGCCAGTCCACACTATTCGAGTGTGCCGGTGGCGATTATTTTACGCTCGTCGCGCAGCCTGTCAATTCCCTCCTACACTCGTGGGTTTTGAAACCGGTTCTATATACCCTGGAGGCTGTTGAAAAAAGCGGGTCGAAGGTCAGCACCGCGACCGGCCTTGGCCCTGGTGCCCACAGTTGACCACGCTTTCGCCATGAAATGGCCCATATCTTGGCCTCGAAACGCCCTAGAAGCGGTAACAGAGGAGTTGTTCAACAGGCTGGCCCATTCGTCGGAAGCACCATCGGCATTGACGCCGCGGGACCGCCCCGTCATGATGCGGCCAACCTACCCGCGCCCCGTGCCTGGATCTGTTCCATGGAGACGGTAGAACCTGCTGATCCGGCGACCGTTCCCTCGGCCGAGGCGCTCTTCTCCCGGGCGCATCTTCCGGTGCCCCTCACCTCCTTGCTGGCCCGCGAACGCGAGATCGCCGAGGTCTCTACGCTGCTCTGCCGGGGCGATGTTCGCCTCCTGACGTTGACCGGGCCCGGTGGGGTGGGCAAGACCCGGCTGGCCATCGCCAGTGCTAGCAATCTCACCGCTGATTTTCCCGATGGCATCGCATTCGTCGCGCTCGCTCCCGTTCGCCATCCAGATCTGGTGGCCTTAGCCGTCGCTCAAGCGCTCAATGTCGGCGCCGGAGGCGCTGAGCAGCACCTGGCCGGGCTGATCTCCTCTCTGCGAGACGCAGCCATGCTTCTCGTGCTCGACAACTTTGAGCATGTGGTTGCGGCAGCACCACTCGTCGTGGAATTTCTGACCAGCTGTCCACGACTCACGATTCTCGCCACAAGCCGGGCGGCGCTGCATGTCTCCGGTGAGCGCGAGTACCCAGTGGCGCCGTTGTCAGTACCCGCGTCGGACACGCCGCTGTCCGACCACATTGCCAGCGCCCCGGCGGTGCGCCTCTTTGTCGAGCGCGCGACGGCGGTCGATCCGGGCTTCACCCTGACCGACGATAATGCTGCAGCGGTCGCTGCCATCTGTGTCCGGCTTGACGGATTGCCGCTAGCTATCGAATTGGCGGCAGCACGCAGCAAGATCCTATCGCCTGCGCTCCTTCTGCCGCGATTGGCGCGCCGCTTACCCCTCCTGACCGGGGGCCCACGCGACGTTCCTGCGCGCCTGCAGACCATGTGGGAGGCGATCGCTTGGAGCCATGAGCTGCTGACGCCGGAAGAGCAAACACTCTTCCGGCGGCTGGCCGTCTTCGTCGGGGGCTTCGATCTAGATGCGGTCGAGATGATCTGCCGCGGCATTAGCAAGTCACTTGACGACACGAGCGCCCATCCGACGGGCCATTCCGCTCCTCCGGTTGGAACGTCCTCGGTCTTGGACTGGATCACATCTCTCGCAAACAAGAGCCTGCTGCAGGTGACCAACGGGAAAGAGCGGGGGCAGCGGCTGGGGATGCTGGAGACAATCCGTGAGTTTGCCCTGGAACGCTTGAAGGAAGCGGGGGAGGAAGAGCCGGCCCGGGCGGCGCACGCGGCCTACTTCCTCGGATTCGAGGAGTGGCTGGATCCGAACCATGTCGGGCCCGGTGAATTCGTCGACGATCGCCTCTGGCGCATCGAGGCGAAGTACGCCAATTTTCAGGCTGCACTCGCCCACATGGCGGATGCTGGCGATTGGGAGGGTGTGCTTCGGTTGGCCGGCGCGTTGGCCATCTTCTGGCATCTCCGCGGGGGCCTCACGGACGGGCTACGCTGGCTGGAGTCGGCACTGGCTCACACCGCCGACGCACCAACCGCTGATCGCGCTCGAGCGCTTGCCGGTCTCAGCTTGATTCTGTTGTCCCAGGGTCACTATGAAGCGGCCGGACCCCCGGCCATGGCCGCTCAGACTATCGCCAAAGCGATCGAGCACACGGAGCTTCGTGCGCTTTCGGTCCATATGGTCGGACTGGTTGCGATCAAGCGATGCCAGTGGGACCGCGCGGCGTCGCTCATGGCGGAGGCACTCGGTCTCTGGCGAGCCGTTGACTTGCCGTCAGACGCGGCTTGGGCGCTCAATGCCTTGAGCCAGGTCGCGTATGAAGCCGGCGATGCCACTAGCTGCGCTCGGCATGCTGAGGAGGCGCTCTCCATCTTTCGTGCCTTGGGTCACCACTCAGGTGCCGCCAGCGTGCTCGGTCACCTGGCGCAAGTAGCCCGCGACCGTGGCGACGACCACGCAGCGGTCATGGCGTATCAAGAAGGACTCCGGCTGTGGTCGCAGACCGACGCGCGCTGGTCCTTAGCTAAAGGGCACCGTGATGCGGATGAGATATTCCGCTTCCCGCGTTGGACAGGTATCGAAGATCGCAAGTTGGTTGTGCGGGTGCTCACCGGCTTGGCGGGCATTGCCGCCGTCCACGGTGAGTCAGAAAAAGCCGCGATGCTCGTCGGCAGTGCCGATCGCCACATGGGCAAGGATAGCTTCCCCTTTACTCAACTCGATTGTGCCAATCACGACCGAGCCGCCACTGTCGCGCGAGCCGTCCTAGGCGACGCGCCATTCGCTGCCGCTCGGGTCGCCGGCCAGAAGCTTCGTTTGGACGACGCGATTGCGCTCGCCATGGCGATTGCGGCACCGGATCCGCCGAGTGACAGAACAGGCGCGAACGGGTCGGTGCCACACGCCCACAGTTTGACCCGGCGTGAGCGGGAAGTGCTGCGTCTTCTGGTCGGCGGGCTCTCCGACCGCGAGATCGCCGCGACGCTATTTCTCAGCCGCCGTACAGTGCAAGACCATGTGTCGCACACGCTCGCCAAATTGGGCGTTGCCAATCGCACGGAGGCTGCTGTCGTCGCGGTCCGTGACGGACTCATCTGACGCGGCGCACCGGCACGACTGCACACATTACGGATCCCCGTCCGCCCGTGTCCCCCGCAATCCCGTAACCCTAATTCCGTGATCTCCCGGATACGCACGGTCGTGTGCGAGGGCATGCTGGACGTCGGCCGCCAGGGTGCGTCATGGCGTGAAAGGAGGAGCGGTATGCGAGAGGTGATCTATGCGATGCACTTCAGCGGGCAGGCCGAGCCGGTCGGCGAGGTCGGGAACGTGTTGCGGGCCGCGACCAGTGCCCCCAGTTGCACCCTCATTAGCACTGTTGGACCGGACGCACTGGTAGGTGTGTTGGCGTCGGCCGCTGGTGGTGAGGCCACGTTCGAGTCCGAGGTCACCTTTACCGGGGAGAGGAGCTTCCAGGAAGTTGGCACGATCGGGTTCGGCACTCGTCATCAGTTGCGGTTCTCCACGGTAGGCAGTGGCTACCTAGCTGCCAGTGCCGATCCGGGGCGCAGGCAGGGCGCGGTGATGTGGCGGGTCGAAGGTGGCGCTGGGCTATTCGCGGGTGCGAGCGGGCTCATCACCTCGAACTTCTTCGTCGATGAGGGGTTAGGGATTGCCGCCCATCAACTTGGCGTCCTGCTCCTGCCGGGAGTGAAAAGCCAATCGGGACGAGGCTGATGAACGTGGCCGTTGGTGAAGCGGTCGCAACGAGAAACGCAGATAGGAGCACGCTATGCGTGGCATTGTACGTGGACTCTCCGTCGTCATCGCGTTGATTGGACTGGCCGGCGCGGGCCAAGGCAGCCTCGGCACCGCCGCCCAGGACGCCACGCCGACTGATCTGGCCAACCACCCCATCGTCGGGGCGTGGCTGCTCATGAATCCTGGTGATCCTCCGAGCCCGAGCCCCATGATCTTCAGCGCCGATGGCACGTTC
>JACCXM010000383.1 GCA_013697005.1 Chloroflexia bacterium
ATGCTGGAGACGATCCGGGAGTATGGTCTGGAACGGCTGGCGGCGAGCGGGGAAGTGACCACGATCCGCGATGCCCATGCCGCGTGGTGTGTCGCGTACGCCGAACGGGTCGAGCCGGAGCTGACAGGACCAGGCGGTTTGGGTGCGCGGGATAGAGGCGGAGCTGGGCAATATCCGCACCGCGCACGAGTGGCTCGCCTCCCGCGACGATACCGAATCGGCGTTGCGGCTGGCCGGGGCGATCGGCTGGTTCTGGTCGAGCGCGCCATACCTGGAGGAGGCGCGAGTACGGTTCGACGCGGTCCTCGCCCTCCCTGGCGTTGAGCGATTTCCCTCGTCGCTGGCAAAGGTGCTCGCCTCGGCGGGAGACATTGCCGACTGGCAGGGTGACCAGCCACGGGCCCGGGACCACTTCGAGCGGGCGCTGACGATCTACCGGGAGCTCGACGACCGCTGGCGCATGCCCAGCATGTTGCGCGGGCTCGGCAGCAGCGCCATCGACCCCGGTGAGTGGGAGCTGGCTCTCTCGTTGCTCGAAGAGAGTCGGGCCCTGGCGCGCGAGGGAGGAAACGACTGGGAAGCGGCCGCGGCCGCCAATCTCATCGGTACCGCCGTCTCCGCGCGGGGTGATTTCTCGGGCGCCCTCGCTCGGCATGAGGAAGCCGCCGCCGGGTGGCGCGCACTCGGCGACACCGGGCACGTCATCACGGCGCTCGCCTCGGCCGGTTGGGCGGCACTACTGGCTCGCGAGCCAGGCCACGCGGCGGCGGCGTACGGTGAGGCACTGGCCCTCGCCATCGCCAGCGATGATGCGTGGTACACCACTTGGTGCGTGATCGGCGCTGGAGGGTTGGCCGCGGCGCGCGGTGACACGCGTCTCGCCGCCCACCTGCTCGCCGCCGGATAGGAAAATCGCGATCGACTCGGCGTGCCGCTACGGCCACACGTTACGGCAGAACTCGAGCAGATGATCGACACCCTCCGCGCGCGGCTCGGTGCCGAGCAGTTCGCCACGCTGTGGGAGACCGGTCAGACGATGCCGATCGCGGCGGCGGCCTCCCAGGCGTTGGCACTACTCGAAGCGGCGCGTACCGCCTCACGTCTCTTGGGGATGGACTGCGTGAGGATGCCCCTGGTTCACTGGCGAGCTTCGCCATTCTCTCTGGAGAGGACTATTACAGGGCGTGGCAGGGGGTCGACCTCCGAACTCGCGACGATGTCACGCCGTTTGCGCGCGTTTTTGGCGCGCCGGTGTTCGACTGGTATGCCCAGCATCCCGAGGCTGGCGACCGCTTCTACCAGCGTATGACCACGCGCATCGTGAGCTACGCGGCCACGGTCGCCAGGGTGGCCGACCTTTCGGCGGCGCGTCGGATCGTGGACATTGGCGGCGGTCACGGCCTGCTTCTGGCGGCGTTCCTCGAGCGATGGCCCAATGTCCGCGGGGTGTTGTTCGATCTTCCCGGCGCGGCGGCCGCCGGCCAAGATCGACTGGCGGCGATGGGGCTCGCCGGGCGGGTGGAAGTGGCCGGCGGAGATTTCTTCGACGAGACAGAACTCCTACCGGAAGGCGATGTTTACCTCCTGTCGCAGATCCTGCACGACGGGGATGATGCACGAAGCGCGATCATCCTGCGCAATATCCGCCGCGTCATCAATCCGGAGGGCCACCTGCTGATCGTCGAGGTGCTCATGCCGGTGCGTGTCGATGGGCCACATCCAGCGATCGACCTCGATCTGCTGATGATGGTGCTCACCGGTGGCCGGGAACGCACGGCGAGCGAGTATCGGAACCCCCTGGAGAAGCCAGGGTTCGCGCTCGAACGCGTGCACGAGGGGATCGCGCCGGGCGGCATGTCCGTCCTGGAAGCGCGACCTGTCTGAGCGCAAGGACGGCCTGAGCCGCGGTGTCAGGCGGGCAGGCGGTCCAGCGCTTCCTGCTCGGCCAGCGCGTTGCCGATGCCAACGAATGTCGGCGCCCATAGACCGACGAAAATCCCGAAGCGCTCGGCGTGTTCTTTGTCATCGCCTTTGCTGATCACCCAGATCGCAATGCTCAGACCGATCGACGCGGCAGCTCCCGCGTAGGCGATATCGGAGGTCAAGCCCAACTCGCGCAATGCCTTCATCATGGTTCATCCTGTCCTTGCACTCGTCCGTCTCGGCTCAGTCTCAATGCTGGCCGTTGCCGGTTGCGAAACCCTGGAGCTGGCCGGGGGCGGAGCTCGCAATGCTCCCGGACATGCCAACTGGTGCGATCATAGCGTCCGGCAAATTTCGTCAGCGGTTGTGAGCTACAGCGCCGGAAGCGCGCAATTCGCGGTGCGCCATACTTGCCAAACAATCCGTCAGGACCAATACGAGGAACCCGATGACCACATTCGACGTGACCAAGCGCAACAAAGTGCTACGCCTCGCCAAGCGGGCGCGGTACGACCATGACGAGGTCTACGCCATCCTCGATGCGGCGATGCTTTGCCATGTCGGCTACGAGATCGACGGCCAACCCTACGTGATGCCGACCCTCGTCGCCCGCGATGGGGATACGCTGCTCCTGCACGGGTCGTCGGCGTCGCGCACCATCCGCCATGCCGGAGCGGGGCATCCGATCTGCGTCACGGTCACGCACACCGACGGCATCGTGTTGGCGCGGTCGGCGTTCAATCACTCCATCAACTACCGCTCGGCGATGCTCTATGGCCGGGGGAGTCTCGTCACCGAGCGCGACGAAAAGATCGACGCGCTCTTCCGCTTTACCGAAAAACTGTTGCCCGAGCGCTGGGACGATATCCGGCCGATGACCGATCAGGAGCTGAAAGCCACCGGGGTCGTCGCGGTGCCCATCGACAGCGCCTCGGCCAAGGTGCGCACCGGATTTCCGGCCGATGAACTGGAGGATGTCGATCTCCCGTTCTGGGGCGGGGTGATCCCGATGCGCCAGGTGCTCGACGATCCGGTTCCGGACAGCCATGTGCCAGCCGATATGCCGGTGCCGGGGTATCTGCTGGACCACGTCGCGCGCCATCGCACCGTTCGGGTCGAGGAATAGCCCCGATTTTGCGATGATACGTCCGGGAAAACTAGCCCGAAGTCGTAAAAACCTCGACACGATTGTTCGCCGTGTCCGCGACGTAGACCCGGTTCGCGCTGTCGGCCGCTACCCCGATCGGGTCGAAACCGGATGGCGCGATGCCCGCCGCGCTCCACTTCGTCAGATAGCGGCCGCTCTTGGTAAATACTTGCACGCGCGCGTTTCCGGTATCGGTGACGATGACCCGGCCCTGGGCGTCGATGGCGATGTCGCGCGGATCGCGGAACGATCCGTTCGCGGTGCCCTCCCGGCCCCACTTGCGCAGAAACTGACCGGTCGCGGTGAAGACCTGGACCCGGTTGTTCTTGCCATCGACGACGTAGACGCGTCCTTGCGGATCGGTGGCAATGCCACGGGGGTAGGAAAACTTACCATCGACACTCCCGCGGCCGCCCCAGAAGCGCAAGTAGCGACCGCGCCTGCTGAAAACCTGAACCCGGTTGTTCGAGGAATCGGCGATGTAGACCTGGCTGCGATTGCCGATCGCCACGCCCCAGGGATCGGCAAAGCGGCCTAGTGCCGTGCCCTGGCTGCCGAACCGGCGGACGAACCCGCCCGTGATGGTGAACACCTGAATGCGGTGGTTGAGCGTATCGGCGACGTACACCAACCCGCGGGAATCGACCGCCACCCCGCGCGGGCGGTTGAGCTGCCCATTCCCGGTACCGAACGTACCCCATTTCCGGGAGAACGTTCCCGCCAGCGTGAACATCTGGATGCGGTTGTTGTAGGAATCGGCGACATAGACCCGGTCCTGGAAGACCGCGATCCCGCGGGGCCCATCGAAGCGGCCGTTGGCCGTGCCAGCACTGCCCCAGCTCCGCGAGAAGACGTAACGGGGGATAGCTGCCCGCACCGCCGCCACCCGCTGCGCTAGTCCCAGCGCGAACGCCGTCAGAAGCACCTTTCGTCGCGCCAGAACCGTATCGAGCATTCCGCCCTCGAACACCGCCGCCAGATGGAACACATCCAGAGCATCTCATGGATGCGGGCATGATGCCCTAATTGTGGCGGCCGCGGTCAGGGCATCTGCAAGAAGGCTCCGTCGCACCATCCTTCTACCCCTTCCGGGGTGACCACCTGGTACCAGGCGATACCCTCACCCGCGACCGGTCCGGCGAGGACAGTCGCCGCGTAGCCATCGGGAAGGGCGGTGAGCACCGGCGCCCAGAGCCCCGGTTCGACCCGGAGATTGAGGGGCCCGGCGATGACCTGGGTGGCGGTCCCGGCCGCGAACATGCTCCCGGCTTCCTGCGAGAGCTCGCTTCCCTTCACCTGGCCGCTGTTCGCTACCTCACTCGTGTCGCCGCCGACCGGCGCGTCCGCGGGAAGTGGTTCCGCCGCGTCAGTCACCGCCACGGGCTCATCCATCGCGAGCGGCGTTCCCGC
>JACCXM010000253.1 GCA_013697005.1 Chloroflexia bacterium
GAGATGATCGCCACCGTCCGGCGCGAGCTGGGGCCGGTGGCGGTGATCGGGGAGGTGAATTTCGTGCGCATGCTGCCCAAGACCCGCAGCGGCAAGATCATGCGCCGCGTTTTTACCGCCGTCGTGCTCGGCCGCGACCCCGGCGACATCTCGACCATCGAAGACGCCGGTTCGGTCGAGGAAGCGCGCGAGGCCTGGCGGGAGTTACGGGCGCAGGTCAACGGGGGTGATGGGGTGTTGGGGCGATAGGGTGATAGGTGTTGGCTGGTGGTGAATCCTCGTCCTTGCCAGCGTCGTCTCGACTCACCGACTCACCGACTCAGTGAGGAACGCTGCCGGTGGCGCCGCGCTCGCCACCGGTGAGGTTCAGCAGAGGAAACCACGAGGATCGTTGAGGTGCGGGCCGGCGGACGAGGCGGCGTCCGATCCGACCGGGGAACATCGTCGTTCATTTCCCGTAACGCATGATTCGTTCCAGCGGTTCCAGGAGATATGCACCTATCCTGATTTCTCAATGTCTTGGCCGGATATTGGCCGCGCTACAACGGGAAGGGAACCTGGTGATTGTCCGCGAACGCAACATCCGCATTCCGATGCCCGATGGCGTGACCCTGGCCGCCGATCTCTTCCGGCCCGAGGCGCCGGGCCGCTACCCGGTCGTTTTCGAGTACCTGCCGTATCGCAAGAACGACACGACCTGGCAGGGCTATTTCGGGCATCGCTACCTCGCCGCGCGCGGGTATGTCTCGGTGCGCATCGATGTCCGCGGCACGGGCGATTCGGAGGGAACGGCGCTCGACGAATACTGCCCGCAAGAGCAGCTCGACGGCGTGGCGGTCATCGCCTGGCTGGCCGCGCAACCATGGTCGAGCGGCGCGGTCGGCATGTTCGGCACCTCCTACGGCGGGTTCAACTCCCTCCAGGTCGCCATGCACCGCCCGCCGGCGCTGAAGGCGATCTGCCCGATGTACTTCACCGACAACCGCTACACGGACGACTGCCACTACAAAGGCGGTCAACTCCAGATGCTCTACGACGTCGGCACGTACGGGTTGAGCATGGTCGGCCGCAACATGCTTCCGCCCCGCCCCGATCTCGTCGGCGAGCAGTGGTCCGAAATCTGGGAGGAGCACCTCCGCAACGAGCCGTGGCTGCTGCGCTGGCTGGCCCACCCCACGCTCGACGAGCAATGGCGCCAAGGATCGCTCTGCGAGAACTACGGCGCGATCGAGTGCGCCACCTACCTCATCGGCGGCTGGCGCGACGGCTATACCAACTGCAACTTGCGCACCTTCGCCAATCTGCAATGTCCGAAGAAACTGATGATCGGCCCCTGGCTGCACGTGCAACCCCACGTCGGCCGGCCGGGACCGCGCATCGACCACTTCCGCGAGATGACCCGTTTTTATGACTACTGGCTGAAGGGCATCGACGACGGCATCATGGACGAGCCGTCGATCGCCATTTACGTCCAGGAGTACGACAAGCCGGAGGCGAACCGCCCCCGCACCAGCGGCTTCTGGCGCTCCGAGACGGCGTTTCCGCCCGCGCGCGGGCGCGACGAAACGCTGTTCCTTGGCGAAGGCCGATTGCAGGCGGACGGTGGGAGCGACGAAGCGACCGTGACGGAGTTGGTGTATCACCCCGCAGTCGGCACCGCGTTTGGCATGTTCTCCGCGGGCTCACCGCTGGTGCTCCCCGCCGACCAACGCGCCGAGGAGTCCTACTCGGCGGTTTTCACCGGTGACGTGCTCGCTGCGCCGCTGGAGATTCTCGGCCGCCCGCGCTTGCTGCTCCAGATCGACAGCGATGCTGCAGTGATGACCTTCACCGCGCGGTTGTGCGACGTCGCCCCCGACGGCAGCTCGGCGCTCGTTACCAAAGGGATCCTCAACGCCACTCACCGCGATTCCCACAGCGACCCCTCACCCCTCGTGCCCGGAGCGCGGTACGCATTGACAATCGAGCTCGACGCCACGAGCTGGCGGTTCGCACCGGGGCACCGGGTGCGCCTCTCGCTCTCCAACGCCGATTTTCCGAACGCGTGGCCCTCGCCAACGCTGGCCATGAGCCGCATCCACCTGGGTGGAGAGCGGCCATCGCGGTTGATGCTCCCGGTCGTCCCCGAGCCAACCGAGCCGCTGCCGGCGCCCGATTTCGCGCCCTCGCCATTTCCCATCGCAGATGAGCCCGCGGAGGAACCCCGGCCGTGGCGGGTAACGCGCGATCTGATGCGGGGGCGGACCGAGCTGACCATCGAAGGGGGCAGCGTGAGCCAACCCGATCCTGGCTACACCCTGGAAACGAGCTCCCTCGCCACGGCCAGCGTTGACGAGCGCAATCCGGCCCACGCCTGGATGCGCGGTCATCAGATCGATCGCTACAGCTGGCCCGGCCAGACAATCGAGCTCCACAGCCGGGGGCAGATCACCAGCACCGAAACGGCATTCAACGTTACCCTGCACGTGGCGATCGCGATTGACGATCTCCCCCACTTCGAGCGGAGGTGGGTCGCCAGCTTCCCGCGGCGCCTCATGTGAACCACGCGGTCGTGCAATGACCTGGCTATCGTGTCATGCTGAGGAACGAAGCATCTCGGCTCAGGGAAACGGGTCCGCGAGATACGAGATTCTTCGCCTGCGGGCTCAGAATGACACATGGTATGTTCCGTTCCAGTGGGTAACGAACGGAGGGCTCAGGGATGAGCACCGCCGAAATTGGTCAGGCCGTCCAGGGAGCAACCTCCTCCCGCACGGTTCTGGCGCGACCGGATACCCAGCCCCGTCCCGCCGTCTCTTGGTGGGGCGATGTCTGGCGGCGCTTCCGGCGGCAGCGGCTTTCGCTGGCGGCGGCGGTGGTGTTGATCGCGATGGCGCTGTTGGCGCTGACAGCCCCCATCGTTGCGCCATACGATCCGGCCGAGCAGTTCCGGCGCGACGGGTTGAGCGCACTTGGCGAGCCGCTGGCGCCCAACGCCCGCTTCTGGCTGGGTACGGATGGATTGGGGCGCGATCTGCTCAGCCGGCTCCTGTGGGGCGGGCGCATCTCGCTGGCGATCGGCGTCTCGGCCACTACCATCGTGATGGCGACCGCACTCCTCGTCGGCGGTGGCGCTGGGTTCGCCGGCGCGAAAACCGATTTTCTCCTCATGCGCCTGGTCGATCTGATGATCAGCGTTCCCCAATTCTTCGTCATGTTGTTACTGGTCGTGGTGCTGCAACCGGGTGCCTGGGTGGTGGTCCTCGTCGTCTCTCTCTTCGGCTGGCCCTACCCGGCGCGCGTTTTTCGCTCCCAGATACTCTCGCTCAAGGAGGCCGACTTCGTGTTGGCGGCGCGCAGTCTCGGCGTGCCGGAACGCCGCATCTTCTTGCGTCACGTGCTGCCGCATCTGCTGCCGCTGGTGACGGTCTACTTCGCGTTGAGCATGCCGGGGGTCATCTTCGCCGAAGCGAGTCTCAGCTTCCTCGGTCTGGGGGTGCCGCCGCCCACCCCGTCGTGGGGCGCGATGATCCAGGACGGGCTCCAGTACTACCGCGCCGCACCCTGGTTGGTGCTCTTTCCGGGGCTGGCGATCACCCTGACCGTCGTTTCCTTCAACCTCGTCGCGAGTGGGCTGCGCGAGGCGATGGACCCTGCCCAGCGAGGACGGTGAGTCATGGTGGGATACATTCTGCGCCGCCTTGTCTGGATCGCGATCACCCTTTGGGGCGTTTCGCTGCTCACCTTCGGCATGCTCTTTGCCGGACCAACCGATGCCGCGCGGGCGCTGAGCGGCGCCCGCGCCCAGGCCGCGTCGGTCGAGCTGCTGCGCCAGCGGCTGGGGCTCGACCGGCCGGTCCACGAGCAATACCTGACCTACCTGAGCGATCTGGTGCGGGGCGATCTCGGCGAGTCGTACTACTTCCGCCGCCCCGTAACCGACGCGTTGCGAGAGCGATTCCCGGCGACAGCGCAGCTCGCCCTGACGATTTTCGTCCTGGCCGTCGCGCTCGGCGTTCCCCTGGGGGTCGTCTCCGCCGTCCGCCGCGGCGGCGTGATCGACCGGACGCTGATGATCACCGGACTGGTGGCGATCTCGATCCCGAGCTTCCTGTTTGGACTGCTCCTCCTTTACGCTTTCGCGTTCCGGTTGAAACTCTTTCCCGTTGGCGGCTATGGCGGTATCGCCCACCTGATCCTGCCGGCGCTGACCGTGGCCCTCCCCTGGGCGGCGTGGTACGGCATCGTGCTCCGTTCGAACATGCTCGATAGCGTGTCGCTCGATTTCGCCCGCACCGCGGCGGCGAAGGGACTGAGTCCGTGGACCATCGCCTGGCGGCATCTGCTGCCGAATGCGCTGCTCTCGGTGATAACCATGCTGGGGATGGACCTGGCGGGGCTGCTGACCGGGCTGGCGCTGGTCGAATACATCTTCGGCTGGCCGGGCATCGGGTGGCAGGCGCTGCAAGCGGCGCAGCGCTTCGACGTGCCGATGATCATGGGCAGCGTGCTCTTCGGTTCGCTGCTCATCGGATCGGCGAATCTGCTTGTCGATCTAGTCTATGGCTGGCTCGACCCGCGGGTGCGGGTAATGGGGTGACGGGGTTTCATGACGTGTCGGCAAAGCGAGGGCCAGAGCTCGTCATCCTCACCGGCGAGCTGCCACAGCACACGTCGACGTCGGTAACCAACATGGCCGAGCACCTGGCTCCTAAGCTGATCCAACGCCACTTCCCGCACCGGTTTGAGGAGCTGCCGCCGGCGATCTTTCTCGAGCACTACATCGAGGAGCGCACGCCGGACGGGCGGCTGGGACGCAAGGCGACGTGGGATCGGTTGACGTTCCACTCCTGGGCACCGCGGCGGGTCTGGCTCTCCGGCCAGGAGCGACTCTCGTTTGGAGATCTCCATTGGGAGCATCTTCCCGAGCATGAGGTCGAAGCACTGCTTGGCAAAGCCGAGATGGCGGCAATACTACGGGACCTTCCGATCACCAGTGAGAACTCGTGATTTGCCCATCGAAACTCGAAACCATCGAAGATCGAAGCGTGGTCACGCAGATATGCGGCACCGATGTCCTCCGCATCCGCTCCTCGCCTGCGGCCAGGAGCGTCCGCTCGTTGCCGTCGATGTTCACCGAACCTCGAACCACCATCCCGCTTGCGGCAGAGCCTCCGGCCGGAGTGCCTCGACCTCCAGCTCGCCTCCAGCGAGATCGTGGAGGAAAAGGGGCGCTGCCCCTGGTGGGTGTCAAGGCCTACGGCCTCCTTCGCTGCGCTGCGGCCGTTCCGGTGACACCCACGTCCCCGGGTTGGTTCATTCTTGGGCAGTTCGGTTGAACTGCCTCTAGGTAGTGTCCGAACTGAGCCTGCGGCGAAATCGAAGGTATTGAGGGGCCGTGTGCCTGTCATAGAACGCGTCAGACGCCCGGGAATTGTGTCAGTTATGTCGTATCCGGCCGGATTTCCCTTTTCCTGGTCGAGACCCATCGAAAATCGAAAATTGATGGTCTGGAGACTGGGTGGCTCATTCCCCGCTCTACGGCGAAGGTTGGCGGTCTTCCCGTTACTGGCTAGGATCTTCATCGAATAACCGCTTCAGTCGGCAAAGAGCATGGATAAATCCTTCAGAGAATGGTGCACTGTACAAGCCAAGCACTTGGTCGGCGCGACACAGCCGGAGGATCTGATCCCCCTCGGGGCTATGCCTCGCCCCTATCACGGGCTGGAACTCTTCGCCCTGGCGAAGGAGATCGACGGAGCCCCGACCGTCGACGGGACATTTCCACTGGCGGGCCTACGGGTGAGCACCTTCGTCGAACAATGGCAGCGCCAGCTCTTCTACGAGCCATTGGACAGCTATGATCGAATCCTCTCCGTTCTGCAGCTCAACAATAGACTGCGAGACGGCTACGCCCCCGTGTGGAGCCTGTCCCAGATCATGGTCGCGTTTCACGTGTTCGAGTCGATTTTCGCGGATCCTCAGGGGCGCGTGCCCCTCCCGGGGCCAGGCGAAGCGGCACGAGGCGCCCATGCGGTCACTCTGACCAATGGATGGGAAGACTCTGGCGAGATCCTTGAGTTCGACAACTCGTGGGGGCGGGACTGGGGCCACAATGGACGAGGCTTCGTTTCCCGAGCGTACCTCGACCGATACCTAGAGGAGGCGTGGTTGCTGCGTGACGCCAGCGTTGGCCCGACTGCGTTCAACTACCGCAGGTTGCAGAACGCTTCGCACCCGCGCGATCTGGTGCGAGCCTGGATGCTACGGAACCCGCGGTGGCAGCGTCGAATCCGCCATGATGGCCATGGGCACCAGATCGTTGTCTACGAAATGCTCTCGATAGTCGAAGAACGCCCTGTGCAAGTG
>JACCXM010000254.1 GCA_013697005.1 Chloroflexia bacterium
ACGAGCACGGCGGTGACGAGCTGCCAGAGCATCTCGACCGCGGTGATCCCACGCACGATCGGGTTGTTGCGCACCACCCGCAATCCGTCGCCGATCTCCCGGCGCGCGGCGAGCAAGAGCGTTGTCGTCGCCGGCGCGCGGGAGACCGCGGGCAAGGTCAGGGTGAAGATGCAGCCAGCCGAGATGAGAAAGCAGAGCGCCTGCAATCCGAATGCCGGACCGGGGCTGGTGACGGCGATGACTCCCGCCGCCAGGGCGGGACCGACGATGCGGACGACGCTGGCCGCGACCTGCGAGATCGAGAGCGCCGGCACCAGCAAACTCGCTGGCACCACCATCGGCACGGCGGCCAGCTCGGCCGGGCGCGCGATGGCGTTGCCGAGCGCGACCAGCATGGCGATCAGCGCGATCTGCCATGCCAACCCGGTGAACGGCAACAGCGCGACCAGCCCCGCCCGCGCGAGATCGGCGGCGAGCAGGATGCGGCGGCGATCGAGCCGGTCGGCGAGCATCCCGGCGATGGGGGCGAGCACGACGCGGGGGAGAAGCTGGATGACGAAGATGGCGCCCAGCAGCTCGGCCGAACCGGTGAGGTCGTAGACGAGCAGCGGCATCGCCACCAGAGCGATCGCTTCGCCGAGCTGGGCGGCGAGTTGCGCCAGCCAGAGAAGGCGGAAGGCCGGGATGGCGAGCACCTCGCCGAACCCACCGCGCGACGGCGCGGGTTCGCCGGACCGTCGATCGCTGGCAGTACCCTTACGCTCAACCGCGGAATCGCTGGCTATGGCGGTTGACTCCCCGACGAAACCGGTAGCGGTTGAGTATGGCCGGTCGCATGACTCGCGCAATCGGGATGAGAACTGTCGAGGGACAGGATTTCAACCATGATTGTCCGCCGCACCTCTCGCCGCACGATGATCCGGATCGCCGCTGCGGCCGCTCTCGCCACCCACGGGCTAACCGCGAGAGGTGGCACAACGCACGCCCAAGAATCGCCGATGGCCACGCCGAACGCGCTCGGTTCTGCCATCCCGCCGGAGCTGACGGCGTACGCGAACGACTGGCCGGCGCCACAGGGAAATCTGGCCGCGCACCTGGCGGCGTCCGCATCGCCGCTTAGCGCCGCCACGATTGACCGGCTCGAGGCCGCGTGGCGGTTTCCCCTGACGGCGAGCAGCGGCTACGGCGCCGCGACCGGCGAGATGGTGGCGCTGCGGGTCAGCGATGGCTCGCTGCGCTGGAACACAGCGGTCCCGGCCTTTCTCGCCGCTGGCGCGACCGTCGCCAACGACGTGGTCTTCAGTGGTGGTCTCGACGGAATCGTACGCGGTTTTGCCACCGCGACCGGGGATAAAATCTGGAGCTATCAAACCGGCGCCGGGCTCAACGCGCCACTGGCGATCGCCGGAGATATGCTCCTCGTTCCAGCCGGCGGCCCGCTGATCTCTCGTCTGGAGACGGCCCCTGCACTCTGGAACGAGCCGCTCGCCTTCCGGCTCCCCGGGGAGATGGGGCTGCCGGCGACGCCGCGGGCGGAAGCGCCTCCACTTCCCTGATACGGGCGATCGCTTCACGTGGTGGCGATCGTCCCTGACCTCCAAATGGCGGGCAGCGCGTCCCTGGCCCGTCGAGCCAGTCGAACTTCCTGAACTTGTGGGGTATCGCCGACTACCCTAATGCTCCCCCTCTCAGGCCGGGACAAGCAAGGCGAATGGTGGTAGAACATCTTGGGAAAATGCGTATTTGTATGTATTGTGTTTATTCCTCCCATCCACAATGATAGGGTCTGGTTCCAGAGACGAGCCGCTCGTCAGTCGAGGGCGCCAAACCGTGTGTATCAGCCAAGGAAGTCACCCAGCTAATTGAGAAGCGGGGAGCGATGTTATGTCCCACTACTTTCTCCCTGGTCGCGGTTCGCGGCCAGGATCTCCAGGATCGGCCGTCGTCGTGACGCTGACGGCCCTCCTCATTGCCGTCGGTCTAGTTCTCACCGGCGTCCTTTCCTCTGCGCTGCGCGACACCGCCACGGCGAGCGAGCCGGCGCTGCGTGAATTTCGTTTGACGGCGGAGGAGATCAACTGGGAGATCGTACCGGGCACGGCCGTGCGCGCCTGGGTTTACAACGGTCAGATGCCCGGACCGGAAATTCGCGTCCGCGAGGGCGACCGGGTGCGAATCACCCTCCGCAACGACCTGCCAGTAGGAACGACGATTCACTGGCACGGGGTCAACCTGCCGCCCGAGATGGATGGCCCAGTGGGTCTCAATCAGGCTGCGGTCGAGCCGGGTGAGACGTTCGTCTACGAATTCATCGCCCAGCCGGGCGGCAGCCGAATGTACCACTCGCACGCGGATCCCACAGTCCAGATCGCGCTCGGTCTCTATGGTCCGCTGATCGTCGAGCCGCGGGAGCCCGCGCGGAGCTACGACCGCGAGTACACGTACATGCTCAATGAGTGGGATCTGGAGCTGACCCCGGACGTCGCGACCGGCAAGGCGCCGCGCGGATCGCGTGACCAGATGCTGCGCGGCGGCGAGCTGGGCACCGATCTCTTCCTGATGAACGGTCATGCGCACGAAAGCATCCCGCCCATTCGTCTGGCCGTGGGGGAGCGGGTTTTGATCCGCCTGATGAACCTGGGCAACCTTCCTCACGCTATCCACTCACATGGACATTCTTTCAAGGTCGTCGCAACTGACGGGAACGCTGTTCCGGTTGGGATGGAACTGGTCAAGGACACGATCCTGATCGGTCCCGGCGAGCGTTATGACCTGGAACTGGCGGGGGACAATCCCGGCGTCTGGATGTTCCATTGCCACATGGAAAATCATGCC
Source organism: Chloroflexia bacterium (assembly GCA_013697005.1). Classification (GTDB taxonomy): domain Bacteria; phylum Chloroflexota; class Chloroflexia; order Thermomicrobiales; family UBA6265; genus JACCXM01. Next base: position 2,836 of record JACCXM010000254.1, read on the forward strand.
GCCAACGGGATGATGACCCTCATCCAATACGACGGCACGGTTCCTACCGGTCCGATCGCCGAGTTCTTCAGCCCTGACGAAGGGGTGGCGCCCGCCAGCGCCGGGCACATGCACGCCGCGCCGGAGTCGGCTCCGCTCGATGCCACGGCAACGCCACCGCCCACCAATACGGATTCCACCGCAGCAGGCGACAAATTCGAACCAGCCGGGGCCGTTGTCGAGATCGCCCTGCTCGATGACCGCTTCGACCCGCCGGAGCTGACCGTTGCGGCGGGAACGACCCTCCGCTTCGTCAACCGCGGCGCGAACTGGCACAGCGTCGCCGCATTTGACGGCAGCTTCGACTCTGGTCGAGTGGATCCGAGCGGGTCGTTCGCGGTACGGCTCGACGCGCCGGGGCAGTACCAGTTCATCTGCAAGCATCACGGGCTGCGGGGGATGCTGGGCAGAGTGACCGTCACGTAGCAAACCGGAGAGAGCGGAAAGGAGGCTCGCCCCCCGCACCGTGTAGGCGGTTCCTTTGGAAACACCTCGGCCGCAACGACGGGTTGAGTGAGAAGGAGCAATGCGATGAACAGCGACAGGCAACGAAAGCAAGCGGCGGAGATCATGCTGCGCTATCGAACAGGTCAGATTTCTCGGCGCGAGACTTTACGCTTTCTGGCGGGGATCGGCCTGGCGACCGCTGGCGTCGGAGCAATCGGCATGGGCGTCATCAGCACCGGGGCGGCCAGTATCACATCACTGCCTGCCGGCCAAGGCTACGGCGGGCACGGCGGTTTGCACGCGGCGCTGCTTCGGCAGGACGCGGGCACGCCGGCGCCAGCGGCGACCCCGCCGCTCGGGAATCAGCCGGATGGCACGCACATCTGGCGGGTGCGAGTCGCTGGCATGGACATGGAAAATTCGATTGACCTACAGGCGTTCTTCCCGGGGGAAATCACCATCAATGCCGGCGATGCGATCTACTTTGAGTTCCCTACACCGCCCGGCTTCCACACCGTGACGTTCCTTTCCGGACAGGAGGTGCCGCCGTTGATTATTCCCGACGAGGCCGCGGGGACCCCTCCCGCGAGCCCACCGCCTGGACCGCCGAAGCTGATCATCAACCCCGACGCGGCGTTCCCCGCTGGCGACACCATGTACGACGGAACTGGGTACCTTAACTCCGGGCTCGACGTCATACGCCTTCCCGGCGACGCGCCCTTCATGGTCACCTTTACCGCTCCCGGAACCTACGAGTACCAGTGCATCCCGCATGGGGTAGTGATGAAGGCTACCGTCGTTGTCCAAGAGGCGGGGTCCGAGCTGCCGGATGACCAGGCCACCATCGACACGCGGGTGGAGCAGGAGCGGGTGGCGCTGATCGATGAGGGAAAGGCAGAGATCGCCGAGTACGCCCAAGCGACATCGACGTCGGGCGACAATGGCGCCACCGTCTGGGAAGTCGCCGCCGGCATGGGCGAGGGGCAGGCTCGCGTGTTGCAGTTCATGCCCAACACTCTCGAGATCAAGGCCGGTGACACGGTGCGCTGGGTCAACCACTCCAAGACCGAGCCGCACACGGTCACCTTCCTTGGGGCCGGAGCCGAGCAGCCGGAGGATGTCTTCATCGAGCCGGGGCCAAGCGGACCGCCGAAGATCGTCCAGAACCCGCTGACTCTCTTTCCCCAGGGTGGGCAGGTGTATAGCGGTCAGGGGTACGTCAACTCTGGGTTCCTGGGCGAGCTCAACGGCGAGCCGTTGCCCGGCGGCGTCTCGTACGAGCTGACCTTCGACACTGCCGGTGAGTACTCGTACTACTGCATCCTCCATGCCAGCGGCCCGGAGGGGCCGGGCATGGCCGGTACGATCACCGTGTCATAGCCGGCTTGCAGACACCCCGCTCAGGGTCATTCAGACAGCCGGAAGGGCCGGAGCGGGGCCGAAATGGTCGCGGGTGCGCTGGACTCAGTTCGCGCGGTTGTCGGGATCGCCGAGAAACGCTTGTGCTACCCGCCGGATGCGGGCCCAGCGGCGGAAAACCGTCCGCTCCGACACGCCGAGACGACAGGCGATATCGGCGAACCCGGCGCCCTCGCCGAGCCGCATCCGCAAGACCCGCGCATCCGCCGCCGAGAGCTCCGCCGCGATGGCGGTCAGGAGCTCCGCGGTCTCCGCATCGAGCAGGTCCAGGCAATCGGCCACCGGTTCAACCACGAGATGGATCGGCGCCGCGCGGCGGGTTGGCCCGAGGCGGCGCATGGCCTTGCGCAGCCGCCAGGGAAAGTAGGCGGTGACATAGGGAACGAACGGCTCCTCGCCATTCCACCCATGCGTCAGCTCGCCAAAAACCAGCCACGCTTCCTGGCGCAGATCGTCAAGCTCCCAGGGGCGGCCGTCGCGGCGCACCCAATCGGCCTGCCAGGTCATGCGCCCGCAGCGGCGCAGCGCCGGCTCCAGCCGCGGCGCGAGCCCTCGCCAGAGAAGCTCAAGAGCCTCATGATCGCCAGCCAGTGCGCGCCGCGCGAGACTGGTCAGCAGCACGTCCTGGGCCGGGGTAATGCGCTCGTTCGGCCGCAAGAGGGGGATGACCACCGGCAACGGCGCGAACCGCGGCGCGGGGGGAAGGAGATGGAGATGTCGCGGCCGCGGTTTCTGAGGATCGTTGGTGCGCGCCATGAGGACTCTCCTCGAGCACAACCCGGCCCCATCTCCATGAGACCGGATACGAAACCCGGAGGGGCATCCACCGGGGGTGCGCTCTGGCGCTGGGAGGAACGAGTCGAGAGTCGGGAGTCGAGAG
>JACCXM010000476.1 GCA_013697005.1 Chloroflexia bacterium
CTGCTGCGGGGGGTGGAGCGCGATGACGTGCAGCGGGGGCAGGTGCTGAGCAAACCCGGCAGCATCAACCCGCATACGAAGTTCCAGGCGGAGGTCTACGTGCTGGGCAAGGAGGAGGGGGGGCGGCACACGCCGTTCTTCCCCGGGTACCGGCCGCAGTTCTACATCCGCACCACCGACGTCACCGGCTCGATCACGTTGCCGGAGAATACGGAGATGGTGATGCCGGGCGACAACGTGCAGATGGGGGTGGAGCTGATCACGCCGGTGGCCATCGAGGAGGGGCTGCGCTTCGCCATCCGCGAGGGGGGGCGCACCGTCGGCGCCGGCGTCGTCACCTCCATCACCGAGTAGCGGGCGCGTGGTATGATGTCCGTTCGGCGCTCGCCTTGCGGGTGTCTAACGACGCACATTCTGGACGATTTGCTGGAGTGCGTGGGCCGGTTTGAGGACAAACGAGAATGGCGAAAAAAGGTAAGGCTGACCGGATCGTGATTACGCTCGAGTGCACGGAGTGCCGCGAGCGAAATTACACGAGCGAAAAGAATCGCCGGAACGATCCATCGCGCCTCGAGTTGAAGAAATTCTGCCCACGGTGCCGAGCGCATAGCTTGCATCGCGAGACGCGCTAGGGCAGGGAGACTTTTCGCTTCGCGCCCCAACCTAGGGCTGTAGCTCAATTGGTAGAGCAGCGGTCTCCAAAACCGCAGGTTGCAGGTTCGAGTCCTGTCGGCCCTGCCAGGTGGTGGAACGGCGGAGCGGGTTCTGGGGGCGTTGCCGCCGTGGCGCGCCCCCAGATAGCGTGCTGATGGGTCAGGACCAGCGGCGGTCAGGAGAGGGCTACAGGGGATGAGTAGCGAACGCCAATCAGCCGTCAAACAAGCCATCGCGCCCGCTCCTAGCCGCGCGGAGGCAGCGCGGCCCCCAAGACCGACCGTTGAGCGCGGGCGAACGAACGAGACCGAGCGCCGCGCGCTGAACACGCGTTTCGATGGGATCAGAAAACAGTGGTTCGATACCGTAGCCGAACTGAAAAAAGTCACTTGGCCAGACAGGGAAACGACCAAGAACCTGACACTGGTCGTCATCGCGATATCGGCAGTGCTGGGAGTGTTACTTGGTGGGCTCGATTGGATCCTGCAACAGCTCTTTGCCTTGATTTAGGCGGCCACGGCCGCCGGTCAAATCTGCCGCATGGAGGTCACTGACATGGTACGAGTCTCCCTTCGCGAGCGGTTAATCGCGAAGCGCGCCACCGAATCGGAGGCGCCGACCGAGACCACGGACGGTCAGTGGTACGTGCTGCACACGTACTCTGGGTACGAGAACAAGGTCAAGAAGTCCATAGAAATCCGGATAGAGGCACTTGATCTCACCGATCGCGTCTACGAAATCGTCGTTCCCACGCAGGACGAAATCGAGATCCGCTCCGGGCAGCGCCATACGGTGCAGAAGAAAGTATTTCCCGGCTATGTGCTAGTCCGGATGGAGATGGATGATGATACCTGGTACGCACTGCGAAACACGCCAGGAGTGACGGGGTTCGTCAACATCAACAACGTTCCCATTCCCCTCCCGGATGTGGAAGTGCAAAGCATCCTCAAGGGTATGACGGCGGAGGCTCCGCGCGTCAAGATTTCGTTCCAGGTGGGGGATACGGTGCGAATCACAGACGGACCGTTTGCCGACTTCCGCGGGGAGATCGACGAGATCAATCAGGAGCGGGGCAAAATACGAGTGCTGGTCTCGTTCTTCGGTCGAGAAACTCCAGTGGAACTTGATTTCCTACAGGCAGAACGGGAGGCGTAACTACCACCAGTATTGCAATTCGCGGGAACGCCAAAGTTCTGAGATTTTACGGAAGGAGAGCATGATCCGTGGCGAAACGAGTTAGGGGATACGTCAAATTGCAGATTCCCGCCGGCAAGGCGACGCCGGCGCCACCGATTGGGCCCGCCCTTGGCCAACATGGAGTGGCGATCATGGATTTCTGCAAGCAATACAACGAGCGAACGCAGTCTATGGCCGGGCAGATCGTGCCGGTTCTCATCACGGTGTTTGAAGACCGCTCTTTTTCGTTCGTCACGAAGACGCCGCCCGCGGCAGACCTCCTGCGGCGCGCGGCTGGTGCCGAGAAGGGATCAGGCCGCCCAAACGCTGACCGGGCCGGCCGCGTTACTGCCGCTCAGGTACGTGAAATCGCCGAGACGAAGATGCGCGACCTGAACGCCGTGGACATCGCGGGTGCGATCAAACAAATCGAAGGCACAGCACGGAGCATGGGAATTGATGTCGTCGCCTAGATTGGGCGCTGGGTCAAAGTGACAACGTGGGAGGGGCGTGCGGCCCCGTCTGAACCACAGGAGGTAAAGCATGCCTAAACACGGCAAGAAATACAACGAGGCTGAAAAGAAAGTCGATAGCGAAAAACTTTATGCTCCTGACGAAGGGGTCTCTCTGCTCAAGGAAGTCTCGTTCGCCCAGTTCGACGAAACGGTCGAAGTGCATGCCCGGCTTGGCATCGACCCACGTCAAGCGGATCAAACAGTGCGCGCCACCGTGGTGCTGCCTCATGGCACCGGCAAGACCGTACGGGTGCTCGTGTTCGCGGCGGGTGAAGCGGAAAGAATCGCGCTTGCTTCCGGCGCGGACTACGCGGGAACCGACGATCTGGTGCAGCAAATTCAGGATGGTTGGCTCGAGTTCGATGCCGCCGTGGCGATGGCTGACCAGATGGGAAAGGTCGGGGGACTGGGACGCATCCTGGGGAGACGCGGGTTGATGCCCAATCCACGCTCCGGGACGGTGGTTCGGGACGTCGCCGATTTGCCTGGTGTTCTCACGGAACTGAAAGGCGGCCGGGTCGAATTTCGCAACGACCGAACTGGCATCGTGCATATTGGGATCGGCCGCAAAAGCTTTACGGAAAATCAGATTCGCGACAATCTTTTCGCCTTTATCGACGCATTGCAGCGTGCGAAACCGACTGGCGCCAAAGGTATTTACCTGCGTACACTGACGATTAAGAGCACGATGTCGCCTGGGATTCATCTCGATGTTCCGGTGACCACCGAGGCCGCAGCCGCAGCCTCGGCATAAGTATCGAGCTCTCGACAACCAGCGAAGAATCCCGGCCGAAGACCGTCGGTGCGGCTTGCCGCTTAATGTCCGACCGAGGCCCGGTAGAGCGATCAGGTCTGGCAATTCGTGCTCCCCTGCGCCCCGGGTCACTTTTGACCCGGGGCGTTTCGTTGGCTTGAGTGCGAAGAAAGGAAGGAGGTGATTGAAAATGCCGACGCGGCGAAAGGCACAAACGATCGAAGCCATCGCTGAACAACTGGCCCGCGCGCAGCTTGTCATCGTGACCGACTATCGGGGATTGAATGTCGGGGACTTACAGACGCTGCGAGGAAACCTTCGCCCATCAGGGGGCGAGTTTCATGTCGCAAAGAACACGTTGACCCGGATCGCGGCGAACAATGCCGGCGTAGATGGTCTCGATCAAATGCTGGATGGGCCATCGGCGCTGGTGTTTGCTTTTGAAGATCCCGTGCAGACCGCAAAGGCCGTATCCGACTTTGTTCGATCGTCGCGCGTACTTGTGGTCAAAGGCGGCGTGATGGGCGATCGCACGGTCACTGCGACCGACGTGGAAGCGATTGCCACGCTGCCGACGCGTGAGCAGCTACAGGCCAGATTGCTAGGCATGCTGGTGTCTCCCATGGCACGAACACTCGGAGTTCTTTCTGGCCCCTCGCGATCGCTGGTCTACGCGCTCAATGCTCGAACACAGGAGCCGGATTTGGCCCAAGCAGCCGACTGATGCGGTCGGGTGGCAACAACGTACGTGGAATCGGCAACGAACGATCGGAAAAGGAGGAGTAACATCGTGGAGCAGGAACAGGTGATTGCAACCCTCGAGGGGATGACAGTTCTCGAATTGAACACGCTCGTCAAGCAACTGGAAGAACGTTGGGGGGTCAGTGCGGCGGCGCCGATGGCCGTGGGAATAGCGGCCGGTTCTGGAGGCGGCGCGGCGACGGCGGTTGTCGAGGAAGAGCAGTCTGAGTTCGACGTCATGCTGACGGAGATTGGGGCGCAGAAGATTCAGGTCATCAAGGCAGTGCGCGAGCTGACGAGTCTCGGCTTGAAAGAGGCCAAGGATCTTGTTGACAGTGCTCCGAAAGCGGTCAGGCAAGGGATCTCGCGGGACGAGGCAAATGCCGCCAAAGCGAAGCTCGAAGAAGCCGGCGCGACAGCCGAGGTCAAGTAGCCACGATCATCCTCTCGGAGCCCCTCTCCCTGCGCATGCAGGGGAAGGGGCTGCGGAGGAATGCCAATGCACGTTATTTGACAGTCGTCGAGTTGCCTGCTAGAGTCCGCCGGCAAGCAAAGAGCGTAGAGACTTCGATCGGAGCGAGTAGGCGCCGCCAGACGAAGGCGGAGCGATCCGGGGATGGTGCAAGCCCGGAACCTTCGCGGCGCTGAATGGGTCCGTGAGTCGCGCCCTGAACGGTCCTGGGACTGAGTAGGAGGCGCCGGAAGCTCCCCCGTTATCGGGAGGCGCGCGAACTGTGGCGGAATCGCCTGTCGCGCGACAGAGCGGAATGCTGGTTGGATAGACCTGCGTTCAATGAGGGTGGCACCGCGGAGCGTGAGAAACGCCTCCGTCCCTTTTGGGGACGGGGGTTTTTGTGTTTCGGAGCGGCTCGTTCCGGAGAGGAGGACGCAATGGTCCAGACAGCGGTGGTCGGTTCCCAGTCACGGGACCAGACCGGGCGCTGGTCGACGCGTCCATCGTTGGATCACGTGAAATCTATCGTCGATGGCACGGACGGAATCCGGGCCATTCCGATCTTTCGCGAAGTGATGGCCGATCTCGAGACCCCGGTGAGCGCGTACCTCAAGATCAAAGGTGATGGGCCAGGATTTCTTCTGGAGAGCATCGAAGGGGGCGAGCGACTCGCGCGCTACTCGTTTATCGGCTCCGACCCAATCGCGCAATTGTCGATGCGAGGCGGTGTTGCCACCCTGAAATCGGGCGGAAGTGAAACTCACGCGATTTACGACGATCCGTTAACACCGCTTGCAAATCTGATCTCATCGTACCGGTCCCTGGTGCTGCCGAACCTGCCACTGCCCCGGTTTACGGGGGGCGCAGTTGGCTATCTCTCGTACGAGGCGGTAAGAGCATTCGAGCCTCGCGTACCGGCCGCGCCGGGCGCCGGGCTGGACCTGCCGGATGGCCGGTGGATGTTGACCGACTCGCTGTTGGTCTTCGATCACTTGGCAAGAACGATCAAGGCAGTAGCGCATGTCATTCTCGACGATGAGCTTTCTCTGGAAGAATCGTTTCTACGCGCAGAATCTCGCATCGACGATCTGATGTTCCGGCTGCGATCCGCACCGCCCAATCTGCCAGTTGGCGGCCCGCTGGCGAATGCCGCCGCCGAACTCCGGCAGATTCCGAATACCTCCCGCGAGCGGTATATGGAGATGGTGGATATTGCCCGGGAGTACATCGCCGCGGGCGACATTTTTCAGGTTGTCCTTTCGCAGCGAGTCGACGTGGCGAGCGCAGTCCACCCGTTCACCATCTATCGCGCACTCCGGACGATCAACCCATCGCCCTACATGTTCTACCTGGATTTCGAAGACCACCAGATCGTCGGCGCTTCTCCGGAGTTGCTGGTGCGCCTGGAGGGAAGCACGGTTACGAATCACCCGATTGCAGGCACGCGGCCCAGAGGCGGAACTCCCGAAGAGGATGACGCTCTCGCTGTAGAACTGATGACCGACCAAAAAGAGCGTGCCGAGCACGTCATGCTGGTCGATCTTGGCCGCAACGACATCGGTCGCGTGTCCGCTCCCGGTACCGTTACGGTGCCGCGGTTCATGGAGGTCGAGCGCTACTCACACGTGATGCATATCGTCAGCAACGTCCAGGGCCAAATCGCCGAAGGACTGACTGGGATCGATGCCCTGCGCGCGTGTTTTCCCGCCGGAACGGTTTCGGGCGCGCCAAAGATTCGCGCCATGGAAATCATCGCGGAACTCGAAACTGACCGCCGCGGGCCATACGCGGGCGCAGTCGGATACGTCGATTTCGCCGGCGGGATGGACACCGCGATCGCGCTGCGCACGATGGTTGTGAAGGACGGTGTGGTTTCCATGCAGGCTGGCGGCGGCATCGTCGCCGATAGTACTCCCGAAGGAGAGCATGCCGAATCGCTCGACAAGATGCGCGGCCCCCTGCGCGCGATCGAGCTTGCCGAGGAGCTGGAGACTCGCGAGCGGGAGTTGGGAGCAGACCAATGATCCTCTTGCTTGATAACTACGATTCATTCACCTACAACCTTTACCAGGCGCTGAGCGAGCTCGGCGCAGAGGTAATGGTGCGGCGCAACGACGAAGTGAGCATCGCCCAAGTGGCAATGATGGCTCCCCGATTGCGAGGGATCGTCATTTCGCCTGGTCCATGCACTCCCGTGGAGGCAGGTATCTCGGTGCCTCTTGTGCAAAATCTGGCTGGGACGGTGCCCATTCTGGGCGTATGTCTTGGTCATCAGGCAATTGGCGCGGCGTTCGGTGGCTCAATTGTGCGCGCGCCGAGACTGATGCACGGCAAGACATCACAAATCACCCACAGCGGCGTTGGCGTTTTGGCGGGGTTGCCGAATCCATTCCAGGCGACTCGATATCATTCCTTGATCGTTGAGCGATCGAATCTCCCCAAGGTCCTTGAAGTCACGGCCGAAGCAGATGGATTAATCATGGGATTTCGCCATCGCTCACTCCCGGTGGAAGGAGTGCAGTTCCATCCGGAATCGATTCTGACACCTACCGGCAACGATTTGCTCGCAAACTTTCTCGGTCTTCGCGCCCCGATGCGCGAACTCACCGTTGCCGCAACCTATGGTTGACCGATGAGGGCATCGTCAATGGCCGAGCCAAATCTTTTCACGGACACGATTCGCATCATCGTCGAAGGGGGAGACCTCGATTCCGATCGGGCCTCGTCGGCCATGGATCAGATCATGACCGGGGCGGTTACGCCGGCCCAGATCGGCGCATTCGTAACCGCGCTGCGGATGCGCGGGGAAACGATCGCCGAGATCGCCGGGTTTGCAGCGACCATGCGACGGCATGCATTGCGGGTAGAGGTCGAGCTGGACGGAGCGCCACTGGTCGACACGTGCGGCACGGGCGGTGACGCGTCCGGGACGTTCAACATTTCCACGACCGCGGCGTTTGTGATCGCCGGTGCGGGGGTTCGGGTTGCGAAACATGGCAATCGCGCCGTTACCTCCAAGTGTGGTTCCGCGGATTTACTCGAAGCACTCGGGGTGGCAATAGAACTTGCACCCGCGTTTGTCGCGCGCTGCGTTAACGACGTCGGAATTGGATTCATGTACGCGCCGGCGTTTCACCCGGCGATGCGCTTCGTCGGACCGACGCGGCGCGAGATCGGGATTCGCACAGTATTCAATGTTCTTGGGCCGCTCACCAACCCGGCCGGAGCGCGGCATCAACTGATTGGGGTTGGGCATCCGGGGATCGCGGGAAAACTGGCTTCGGCACTGGCGCAGCTTGGAAGCACGCACGCGGTGCTGGTCCACGCCGAAGAAGGTCTCGATGAACTGGGGCTTTCCGGATCTTCACAGGTGACGGACTATGACGCCCGGTCGGGAGCGGTGAGAACTTATTCGCTCGTACCAGAAGATGCCGGTCTCAGTCGAGCGCCCGTCGGCGCACTTGCGGGCGGCGACGTCGCAACGAATATGAAGATTACTCTCGGCGTTCTTGATGGCAGTTCTGGTCCCCCCCGCGATGCCACCTTGCTCAACGCCGGAGCTGGAATCTATGCCGCGGACGCGGCCACGTCAATTGCCGAGGGTGTCGAACAGGCTACCGAGGCGATCGATTCTGGCCGCGCGTGGGACACTCTGCAGCGCCTCGTCGCTTTGAGCAACGAACTAGCGCGTGAATCACATTCGGAAACGGCGGCGCTCGCGTGACCTTTGCGGAAACCGGCAGCATCCTCGACACGATCCTGGCCCGCACCGTGGCCGACCTCGCGGAACGGTCTGAGATGATCCCGCTGGCCTCGCTGGACGCAGCGGCCGCGACTTCTCGACCTGCGCTTAGTTTGCGGCGCAGTCTCGATTCGCCTGGAATTTCCATCATCGCGGAGATCAAGCGAGCGTCGCCGTCGCGCGGCATGTTCCCAGTCGCTATCAATCCTGCTGAGGTTGCGGCAGAGTACATCGCCGGTGGCACCGCGGCGATTTCCGTGCTCACGGATGCCCCGTTTTTCCAGGGGAGTCTTGACGATCTGGAAATGGCGGCGAAGGTGGCTCACGCGCACAATCCCGGGGTTCCGATTCTGCGCAAAGATTTTGTCGTCGATTCCTACCAGATTGTTGAAGCACGCTGCCGAGGCGCCGACGCGGTTCTCCTGATCGTGGCCGCTTTGAGTGATGAAGCGCTGAGCACACTCCTTGCCGTAGCGCGGCGATGGGAAATGGATGCGTTGGTGGAGGTCCACAACGAACGCGACTTGGCCCGCGCCATCGAAGCCGGCGCGGAAATCATTGGCATTAACAATCGAGATTTAGCAACATTCGCGGTGGATCTGGGTGTTACTGAGCGACTGGCGCCTTTGGTGCCACCGAACGCGATCGTCGTCGCCGAGAGCGGTATCCTGGGGCCCGCGGAAGTGGCCCGAATGGAGCTGGCAGGGGCGCAGGCGGTGCTCGTGGGAGAAGGGCTGATCGTTGCGGACCATCGTGCCGAGGCAGTACGGGGATTGAGAACATGGCTGAAATAGTCCATCTCAGCGGGAGTCTGCCCCGTCTGTTTGCACGGGGGGCGGTTGTTAAGATCTGCGGATTGCGCGAACCTGTCCACGCGCAAGCGGCGGCGGTGGCAGGAGCTGATCTCCTCGGTTTCATTTTCGCGCCGGCACGACGGCAAGTCACCACCGAGGTAGCGCGCGCATGTATCGAAGCCGCTCGATCCGCAGTTCCTGAGCGGGAAGTTCATGCGATTGGCGTATTCGTTGACGCTGCTCCGGGCGAAATCCGTAAGATCGTCCGTGAAGCGGATCTCAACGCGGTGCAACTTCACGGAAGCGAGTCACCGGAGTTTCTCCGCCACATCGGCGTGCCCGTGATCAAGACCTTTCGGCCGCGACCAGGAACAACAACGGAGACACTCATCGCAACCATTGATCCCTATCGAGAGGCGCCGAATCCTCCTAAAGCCATCCTGCTCGATGGGTTCGCCGCAGGGGCGGCGGGGGGGACGGGCGCCCGCGCCGACTGGAGCCTCGCGGCTTCACTGAATCTGGCGGAAGGAGTGTTCCTCGGAGGAGGGCTGGACTCTCAGAATGTCGCCGCGGCGATTCGGATGGTGCGACCGGTCGGTGTCGACGTGAGTAGTGGCGTCGAGACTGATGGCGTCAAGGACATCGCCCGGATCGAAGGGTTTGTACAGGCTGCGCGATTGGCGTTTCAGCATGAAGATCGTTTGCCCTTCGTCGCCCACTTCCTGGCGTAGCGTTGGACTACGATTCGGAAGTTCAGTGGCAAGACGATAAATGACTTACTCGCGAGCCATGAAACAGTAGTCAACAAGCTCGCGGCGCAACGTGGCGACGTCATCATGCGCGGGGCGCAGCAGGTAGTTGACTTCCAGCTCTGATTAGGGCCGCTCCGGCTCGAACCTTTCAAGCAGGCGACGGAGAATGATGACTCGCTTTTTGCGGGAGGCTGGTAACTGACGTAGGCGTGGTCCATCGAAGAAAGCGCGAATCACTCCAGTTTCATCGTTGGTGCTCGTCTTTTCAGAATTGTCCGATCCTGGCGGAAGGACCCATTCGTCGAACCAACCTGGGAGCCGCCTTCGGCAGTGGGTCACACGTCTAACGGAACTGCGTCCCAAGAATTGCCGAAGCCGCATACCCAGTTCAGCGCTCGCAATCGGTGCTGGGCAAAAGAACCTAGCTGACTGAGCTGCTCATTGGATCGAGTTTCAAACGGGGTCGCACCGGTCGAACGTCCTCGATCGCTGTCTATCTCGATCAAACCTGCCGAATCCGCTTCGGCAGCAACTCGAGCGATGGTGGCCGCTAGCTCGGCACGTTCGCGACCAGAGGCAGCG
>JACCXM010000098.1 GCA_013697005.1 Chloroflexia bacterium
CGGGCAGCGTGACGACGGCGATGGCGGTGCGTCTGGAGCGAGAGATCGCGACGTTGGCTGGCCGGCTGGTCCGGTACGAGTCACCGTCCGCGCTCGATCTCGCCCGGATGGCCGGGATCGATCCCGACCCGTGGCAACAGGATGTGCTCCAGTCGCGCTCGCGCCGCGTGCTGCTGAACTGCTGCCGGCAGAGCGGCAAAAGCACGATCACCGCCATCGTCGCCGTCGATACCGCGCTCTCCGTGCCGCGGTCGCTGGTCTTGCTGGTATCGCCCACCCTGCGCCAGTCCGGCGAGTTGTTCAGAAAAGCCCTCGCCGTCTACCGCGCCGCGGACCGCCCCATTCCCGCCGATGCCGAGACGGCGCTCTCGCTGTCCTTGAGTAATGGAAGCCGGATCGTCAGCCTGCCCGGCAAGGAGGCCACAGTCCGCGGGTATTCCGGCGCCGCCCTGATCGCGATCGATGAAGCGAGCCGGGTGCCGAACGATCTGTATCTGAGCCTGCGACCGATGTTGGCGGTCTCCGGTGGCCGGCTGATCGCGCTGTCCACGCCGTTCGGCACCCGCGGTTGGTGGTATGAGGCGTGGCGATCGCGCGAAGCGTGGGAACGCGTCAGGATCACGGCCGCGCAGGTCGATCGTATCCCCGCGGCGTTTCTGGAGGAAGAGCGCCGCACGCTGGGACCGTGGTGGTACGCCCAGGAATACGAGGGCGAGTTCATGGACGCGCAGAGTCAGATCTTCACCCGCGCCGAGATCGATCACGCCTTCGTCGAGGAGGTCGCGACGTGGACATTGTGATCGTGCGCATCGGTATCGATATCGGGCAGAAGGTGGATCCGACCGCCATCGCCGTCGTGGAACTGCAGGAACGCCCCGACGCCGATCATTGGGTCGTTCGGTTTATGGAACGCTTGCCGCTGAGCACGCCCTATCCGGCCATTGCGCAGCGACTGGCGACGATCATCACCGGTGTTGAACGCACCGTGCCCTATTTCACCCCCAGGGAAGGGCGCTTGATCGTGCCCCGCTTGGAGCTAGAGGTCTACGTCGATGCGACGGGTGTTGGGTTGCCGGTTGTCGATGCCCTGAACGAATACGGGCTGGCGGTGGTGCCGGTCTATTTCACCCACGGCGACCGCCGTAGCGTCGTTGACGGGCAGGTCCTGCTCGGCAAAGCGTGGTTGGTTTCACGGTTGAAGGTGTTGTTTCAGCAGGGGCGGATCCACTTGCCGGCGCATCATCCCGACGCCGAAGCGATGGCGCGCGAGCTGCAGGACTACGAGATCCGTGTCAGCGAAGACGCGAACGACCGCTATGGGGCGTTCGCGGTTGGCGCGCACGACGATTTGGTCACGGCATTGGGACTCGCGGTGCAGAGTGGCGACGAGGTGCGACCGGTGACGCGCCGCGAGGATTGGCTGCCCTATTTTCAGCATATGCCCCGCGGGGCGTAAGCACGCCGTCGGGATGGACTCGGCGGCGATCGTGAGAGAGCGAAGGAGAAACACACGATGGTGACGACAACAATCCCGCCGCGCATGGACCGGTCGGAGGCGGCGCATGTTTGCGGGCTGGCACCTGGCAGCAGTGCCTGTGATCGTGCCCAGGAGCAGGCTGCGGCGTGGGAAGGGTATCTGGACCAGCGCAAAGTCGAGAACGACCGACTGCGATCGGAGAGAGAGGCTCGGGAGGCCGCGGAAGCGAAAACCCGCGCCGATGGCCGGGAATCCGAACGAGCGGCAGCCGCCGCGGCGCTCAGGGAGGGGCTACGCCGAACATTTTTCAGCGCCAACCCCGCAGCAAGCGAAGACGACTATCAGCGCCTCGCCGGCCGTCTCTACGACGATGAACTCATGCGCCGCGCCACGGAGGGCCGCAATGCCGACGTCGAAGCGTTGCGCCGGAGTGGCGGGTATGGGAGTTTGTGATGGCCACGATCACGAAGGAGCAGCGGCGCTCTGCCACACCGAGATTGCGTGTTGGACGCTAGAAATCGGCCAGTGTCTCGTACTCTTCGACGGCGGGCGGACCGGCGGAGATGTCAGCCACCTGCGTCCGGAACTGCTCCATCAGCGGTTCCATGGTCGTTTGGTCGGGGCGCTGATCCCAGACGCTGATGGAGATCGTCGCGTTGGTCTCGGGAACGGCCGCGAAGTCCGCGTGACGGAATCCCGGCACCTGTGGCATCTGAGCACCCCAAAAGGCTTGCCACCGTCGCGCTAGCTCCTCCACTTGCCCGGGCGGCGCCTGCCCGCGGACGATACGGATGTACATGGGGCCCTCCTGTGAGGCTGTCACCGACAGCGAGCGACTGCGTCACGGCATCATCGCCGCGGCTGGTGCCGAATGCAACATCATGCGAGCAACCTGAGATGATCGGTGCGATGATGCGGCCTCGCGGCTTCCATGGAGGCAGCCGCTCAGGACCACAGGAGGTTTGCAATGCGCCGTCTCGCTCTCTCCCTTTCGCTCGTTGGGATCGTGCTGCTCGGACTTATGACCACGATGACCAGGACCAGCACGGCACAAGACGCCACCCCGGCCGCCAGAGGTTCGATCGCCGACACCGCCACGCACTCGGTGGCCGGGACGTGGACGTGGGTGAATGGTGAAGGTGAGGAAACCTTCCCGTCGGTGACCATCTTTCACACCGATGGCAGTTACATCGAAGTCTTGCCCTGGGGAGCGATTCTCACGGGCGTGTGGCAGCCCACAGGTGAGAACACTGCGGTCGTGACCCAGGTCATCAATTACCTGAGCGACGACGGTGAACTTGTTCAGGGGCAAGGGCGGGCCGAGGTGGAAGTCGACGAACCCGGCACCACGATGATCTGGCAGGGCGCGTTTCTGAGCCGCTTCCAGGACGGAAGGACCGACATTGCCTCTGACGCAGACGACCCGGGATCAATCTCCATCGGCACCCGCTTCGAGCCGCAGCCGATGACCTCGCTCGATGACCTGATGCTGACACCTGTCCCCTTCGGAGCCGGAACACCCATGGCGGGAACGCCCACCCCGTAACCAAAACACGGGCAGACACGCCGCGAGGGCCGGGAGTGTTC
>JACCXM010000102.1 GCA_013697005.1 Chloroflexia bacterium
GCGCCGGAGTTGATCGGGATGTCGTTTTAGACGACGTGCAGGAACCCGCTGTAACAGGCCGCCGCCGTGACGACGAAGGTCGCGTTCACGGGACCCTTCGCCTGATCGTCGGAATCGGTCCAGTCGCAGATCGCCTCGTCGCCGCGAATGGTCAGACGCAAGCGCATCCAGTAGGGCCGTTGCGTGACGCCGTCGTCCTCCATTTGGTCCTGGGCGTAGTAGACCCCGTCCGGCATCTCCGCGATCTCGGCGCGCATGAAGCGCTCCGAGTAGTCCAGAAGCTGGTCGGAGGCGTTGGTCAGTGTCTCCGCGCCGTATTTGGCGAGCAACTCCTGCACTCGCTCCTCCGCGACGTTGAGCGAGCCGATCATGGCGTGATAGTCGCCCCAGGTGGTTTTCGGAGTGCGGTGGTTGGCAAGGACGATGCGCCAGATGTCTTTCACGTATTCGCCGCCGTCCATAATCTTCAACGGCGGCAGGCGAAGACCTTCCTGGTAGACCTCGGTGGCGTCGGCGGCGAAGGAGCCGGGCGCCATGCCGCCGATCTCGCCGACGTGGGCGATATTGCCGACGAAACCCCAGATCTTCCCCTCGTGATAGACGGCCTTTACCACCAGATGCTCGGGCATGTGGCACTGGCCGCGGTAGGGGTCGTTGTGGATGTAGACGTCTCCAGGGCCGAAGGCATCGAGCCCAACTTCGTCCAACATCCACTTCATCGCGTACTGGCAGGAGCCGAGCATCGTCGGGCAGAACTCCGCTTGCCCGATCAGATCGCCGCGGGTGTTGAACATCATGCAGGAGAAGTCGAGCCCTTCATTGAAGATGGGGGAGTAGCTGGTGCGCATCATCGCGGTCCCCATCTCGCGGCAGACATTGACGAAGGCGTTGTTGATGACGCTCAACGTCACGGGGTCGATCTGTTCGGTACGTTGTTGAATGGCCATGATTCTTTCCTTTCGAGGGTGATGGGGTGATGGGGTCAAAGGGTGATCGTCATCACTCCCGCGCTCCCCACCTCCAGCCGCTGTCCAGGGTGAACAACCGTCGTCGAGCTGATTTCTTCGACGATCAGCGGTCCGGCCGCGGTGAACGCGGCGGGGAGCTCTTCCCGCCGGTAGATGGGGGTGTTTATCTGGCCGTGCTCCTGGAAATAGACCGCGCGCTCCCCGCTGGGTCGCCCGGCCGGTCGTCGCCCGTTCGAGACCATCGCCGGCAGCGTCACCGTGCCGGTATGACCGGAGACGGTAACGTTGAACCGGATCAGCTCGATGATCTCGTGGGCGATCGAATAGCCGTAGAACTGCTCGTGCAGGCGGTGGAACGCGTCCAGCGTCTGCTCCAGCAGCTCCGGCGTCACCTCCCCCGCTGCCATGAGCACGTCTTGCTCGTAGTTCTGCCCCCAATAGCGCATGCTGATCGAGCGTTCGATCTCCGGCTCCCCCTCGTACCCCTCGCGCCGGAGCTGGGCGATGGCGGCCGCGACCATCTCCGCGAAGTGCTCCCCCACCGTCCTGGCGTCGATGGCGTCGGAGCGGAAGTGCTTGCTCCAGACCTGGCTGATCTTCGGCTCGGCGATCAACGCTCCAAAGGCCGAGGTGAGACCGGGATAGACCGGGACGATGACCCGCGTCATCCCCATCTTGGCGGCGATATCGGCGGCGTGCAGCGGTCCGGCGCCACCGAAGGCAACGAGGGTGTACTCGCGTGGGTCGAGACCGCGGTCGATGGAGAGGACGCGAATGGCGTTGGCCATGTTTTCGTTGGCGATATCGACCACTGCCTGCGCCGTCTCCATGCGGCCCAATCCGAGGCGGCCGCCGAGCGCGTCGAGCACCGCTTCCGCTCTTGCCATGCTGAGCGCGATCGTACCGCCCAGGAAATAGTCGGAGTTGAGCCGCCCCAGGATGAGATTGGCGTCGGTGACGGTGACCTCCTCGCCACCCGTGCCGTAGCAAACCGGTCCCGGATCGGCGCCGGCGCTCTGCGGTCCGACGCGGAGCAGACCGCCTTTATCGATCCAGGCGATCGAGCCGCCACCGGCGCCGATGGTCGTGAGATCGATCGTCGGCGTCGCGACCGGTAGTCCCCACTCGATCTCGAAGTTCGTTGAATGGGAGATCTTGCCATCGCGCACGAGACCGACGTCGCAGGAGGTGCCTCCCATATCGAGGGTCACCAGATTTCCGTGCGCGGCGCCGGCGAGCTGCCCGAAATACTGCCCGGCGATGATGCCGCCCGCCAGCCCGGAGAGGAGAAACTTCACCGGCTCGGCCTCAGCGGCGTCGGCGGGAGTCTTGCCGCCGTTCGATTTCATCAGCGACCAGGGGATGGAGAGACCAATCTTCGTGAAGGCGGCGAAGGCGTCCTCGATGTAGCGTTGCATGATCGGTTTCACATAGCCATCGGCGATGACGGTGCTGCCCCGCTCGTACTCCCGCCAGATTGGCGCGACCTGGTGCGAGAGGGAGACCGGCACTCCGGGAAAGCGCTCCTCGAGAAACTCGCGCAGCCGCAGCTCGTGCGCCGGATTGACGTAGGAGAAGAGGAGGCAGACGGCGATGGCGGTGTCTCCTGCTGGATAATCGGCAATACGAGCCGCGATGCGAACGGAGAGGTCTTCCAGCGCCGCGTCGGTCAGCGGAATGAGGGTCTGACCGTGAAAATCGATGCGCTCCGCCACGCCGAGACAGTTGCGCCGCTCAACCAATGGTTGTGGTTTTGTCCACTTCAGCGAGAAGTGGTGTTTGCGATTCATGCGCTGGATATACGGGACATCCTCGAACCCCGCGGTCGTGATGAAGATCACCGTGGCCCCGGTGCGTTGCAGGAGGGCGTTGGTGGCGACGGTGGTGCCGATGCTGATGGTCTCGATCGCCGGTGCCGCGATCTCGCTGAGCGCGATCGCGTTCACGATGGCATCGACGGGGCGACCGGGAGTCGACGGCGTTTTGGCGACGATGAGCGCGCCGGTCTCCTCGTCGATCCCGATCAGATCGGTAAACGTGCCCCCGGTATCGATCCCGAATCGAACGGCCATCTGCGCTCCTCTCTCCGTGGGTGATAGGGTCCTGGGGTGACAGGGTGATGGGTTTCGCGTCTTCTCGACTCCTCGACTAACTTGCCGTCTCGCCGTCTGACTGTCGACTGTCGACTGTCGACTAACGCACTCGTCTTATGTGATCGCCTTTCCAGACTCGGGATCGAACAGGCAGTAGCGGTCGCCGCGGATATCGAGCCAGACGGTGGCGTCGCGTTCGAAGGTCTCTTCCGGACCGATGGACGCCATCAGGTGCTCGCGGTCGTGGACCAACCCCTCGCCGTCAGGAACACGGAGCACCGCGAAGGAAGTCGCTCCCATCGGTTGCACGAACTCGACCTGTGCCCGCAAGCGTCCCGGTTGCGCGGCGTGGTGAACGATGAGGTCCTCGGGACGCACCCCGACCGAGACGTGCCTATTGGCCGGGGAGGAACGGACTGCCGCCCCAAGACGTCCACTGAGCCGCCGCGTCAGCCCTCCTGCGCCGTCGCCCGGTCCCGGCACTTCGACGACCAGATCGGCGCCGTCAGAACGCATCCTGCCAGAGAGCACATTGATCGATGGGCTGCCGATGAAGCGAGCGACGAAGACGTCAGCGGGATGCGCGTAAACCTCATGTGGATTGCCGACCTGCAACAACGCACCGTCTTTCATGATGCCGATGCGATCGGAGAGCACCAGCGCCTCCGATTGGTCGTGGGTGACGTAGACGGTCGTGATGCGCAGCGACTCATGGAGCTTCTTCAGCTCGGTGCGCGTTTCTTCGCGCAGCTTGAGATCAAGATTGGAGAGCGGCTCATCCATCAGAAAGACGTTCGGGCGCCGGATGATGGCGCGGCCGAGGGCCACACGCTGCCGTTGGCCACCGGAAAGCTGCCCCGGTTTGCGGTCGAGCAGCCCGTCGAGCTGGAGCATGCGCGCCACGCTGTCGATGCGCTCGGCGATCTCCCGCTTTGCTAGCTTGCGGACTTGCAGATTGAGACCGAGATTGTCGCGCACGGTCATGTGCGGGTAGAGCGCATAGCTCTGGAAGACCATCGCCACATCGCGGTCCCGCGCCGGGACGTCGGTGACATCGCGGCCACGCAGCGCGATCGTGCCGGAGGTGACCGCCTCCAACCCGGCGATCATGCGCAGTGTCGTCGTTTTGCCGCAGCCGGAGGGACCGAGCAGGGTAAAAAACTCGCCATCCTGGATCTCGAGAGTCAAGCCACGAACGGCGACCGTCTCGGCGCCATAGGTCTTGGTGATGTCCGCGAGCGCGATAGTCATTGCTGGGAACCCTCTATTTCACCGCTCCAAGCGTGATGCCGCGCATGATATGGCGCTGCAGGAGGAAGACGACGCCGAGCACCGGCAGCAACTCGATGGTCGCCGCCGCGCCGACGTCACCCCACAGAATAGAGTAGGCCTGAATGAACTTGGAGACCGTTACCGGAACCGTCGTCGCGTTGCGGCTGGTGAGCACCAGCGCCATCAGATACTCGTTCCAGGTGAACATGAACGTGAAGATCGCGGTCACCGCCACCCCGGGGGCGATGACGGGCAGGATGATACGGCGCAGGATGGCGATGTGCCCTAACCCGTCGAGCGTCGCCGCCTCGTCCAGGTCGCGCGGAACCTCAACCAGAAACCCGCGCAGCAGCCAGATGGCGAAGGGTAGATTGAAGGCAACATAGATGAGGATCAGCCCGAGATGGGTGTCGATCAGCCCCGTCCGCTGCCAGGCGATAAAAAAGGGTAGCACGATCGCGATTGGCGGCATGAACCGCAGTGAGAGCATCCAGAGGGCGATGTTCTTGCCACCCGGCACGTCCATGCGCCCCAGCGCATACGCCGCGAGCAGGGCCAGGACGATGACGACAAACGTCGCGCTGCCGGTAATGACCAGACTGTTGCGCAGCACGCGGGCGAAACTGAACTCGGCGAAGAGATGCCGGTAGTTCTCCAGCGTCGGCGTGAACCAGAAGACAGGGGTTTTCTCATTGATTAGGAGCGGGGTTTTGAACGAGGTCAGGAAAATCCAGTAGATCGGGAAGAGCCAGACGAGCACCAGACCCGCGGTCAGGGCAGTGGCCATCGTGTTGCCGAAACCCCGGTTGGCGCCGGGGCGGGTCGCCACCTGCACGCTCACGCCTGTTCCCGCGAGAGCAGCCAGAGAAAGATCGTGGCGCAGATATTGACGATGATGACGACCACCCAGGCGATGGCCGCGCTCGTCCCCATCAGAAACGAGGCGAACCCCATCGAATAGGCGTGCAGTGGCAAGTTGTACGTCGTGGTGCCTGGCCCACCGCGGGTAATAATGTAGATCAGATCGAACGTCTTCAGCGCGTCGATGAGACGGATCAACCCGACGACGACGATGATCGGCATCAGCAGCGGTATCACGATCCGCCACAGGTACTGAAAGCGAGTCAGCCCGTCCAGCTCGGCGGCCTCGGTGATCTCCGGCGAAATCGACTGCATCCCCGCCAACAAAATCAACGCCACAAACGGCGTCCACTGCCAGACGTCGACCGCGATCACCGCCGGCAGCGCCCATTGGGTGCTGGAGAGCCAGTTGACCGGCGGCAGTCCCACAATTCCGAGGAGGTAGTTGATCAGCCCGTAGCCGGGTTGATACATGTAGCGCCAAGTGAGCCCCAGCGCGACCGGCGAGGCGAAGACGGGGATGATGAACAGCGTCCGCAGCACGTTCATCCCGCGCCGCTCGCGGTCGAAGAGA
>JACCXM010000127.1 GCA_013697005.1 Chloroflexia bacterium
TTCAAATTCGCCGCCCAGGATCGAATCGGCGCCCAGTTCGCGGAGATAGTCCTCGTTGACCGGTGCGTAGAGACCGTAAAAGCAGAGGTGGGCGTCGGGGTTGAGCCGCTTTACCCGCTCGATGAACGTCGCCGCGAGCCGGGTCGCGGTATGCATCGGCACGTAGAACGCGACCAGGTCCGCGACAGCCATCTCGCGCTCGTCCATCCGCGCCACGGCGAGATCGAGACAGGTGACATCCGCCCCCGCGTCGCGCAGCCAGGCCGCCGGCGAGGCCAGCCCGAAGGGCTGGCGCCCCAACTCGTAGGTTGAGATCAGCACGATCTTCATGGAACGTTTCGAATTCGTATCGATTCCTCCATGTGCAGGATGCGATCTCACGTGAACCTCGTTTCCATCAACGGTACGCCGAGCCGTCAAGCGGCGCCATCGCGGCAGGCGCCGATCCGAGACGGGGATGCGGTCCTGGAAGTCGGTCACTGGACGCTTGACACGCGCTGGTCTCGATTGTGCGGTCACCCGATGGCAACCGCGGAGGGACCGCGGGCTGGCACAGGGGTTGATGCGCCGGTCCCATTAGGTATGGTGGTTCGGCAACGTCCTGACTTAACATGGCCGTCGGCTGAGGAGAATTGGAGCGAGGAGATCGATATGTTCCAACGAGTCCGCGTGATTCCGGTGCTCATCCTGGTCGTAAGCACCTTGGTGTTTGGGAACGCCGCGCGTGTCGCCGCCCAGGACGCGACGCCGTCTGCCGCCGCGACACCCGAAACCAATGTCCGGTATCTGCTGCCGTTCACCCCCGACGGGCTCAACCCCGGCCTCACCGCCACGGACAACCTAGAGGGTGTGTGCGGCTTCGCCTCCTCGGCGGCGCTCGACCGCCCCGACGCCTGGGACTGCCTCGGCACCGACAGTGGTGTCTTGGATCCATGCTTCGAAAATCCGTTCCTGCTGCCACCCGATGCGCCGGTCGAGGTGGCGTGCCTGGCATCGCCGTTCACGACCGACGTGGTGCTGCTCACTGTGACGCAACCGCTGGTGCGGGAGAAGCAGGTCGCGGCCACCGACGCGTCCGGAATCGCGGACTCGGATCAAGGGATGGCTCCGGGATCAGGCACGGGGGCCGGGGCGGGATCCGGCATGGCTCAGAGCACTCCTGACGACCCGTATTCCGCCTGGGATCTGCCGTGGGGGTTGGAGTTGGCCAACGGCGACCGGTGCAGTTTGCTGCACGGGACGATGATCGAGATGGCCGGTCAGACCGTCCACTATGGCTGTGAAGACGGCGGCATGGTGCTCGGAGAGACGGACCGTAGCCAGTCGGTCTGGACGGTGAGCTATCTCTCCCAGGGGACCTTCGCCTCCGACACCGTCGAGGTCGTCACGGCCTGGACCTAGCCCTTTGAACCCGCGGTGCGATAGATGGTCCGCCGGCGCAGCGGCGGGGCACGGCTCGAGAAAGGAACATCTTGTGGACAATCGGCGATTCGATTCCTGGACCCGGGCGATAGCGCGGCCTGGCTCACGGCGACGACTGGTGCGCGGTTTGCTTGGGGGTGGCGCACTGTTTGCGATGGCCCGCCGCGGCCCGAGCGACACGGTCGCCCACCATGGCAAAGCGGGCCCTGGCGATCCGTGCCGCACGAACGGCCAGTGTGTTGGCGCGGACGCGCCGCTCGTGTGCGACTGGAATGGATACAGTACCGCGTGCTGCACCTACGAGGGCAGCCGCTGCGGCTTCGATGCCGCCTGTTGTGGAACGGCGCTCTGTTATGGCGGCTTCTGCGCCTCCGGCGGGTCTCCATCCGGGTGCACCGGCGTGGGTTGTGCCTGCATGACGGGCACCTTCAGCCCCTGTGATTATGGATTGCAGTGCTGCTCCATCTACCCCGGATTGGCGGGCGGCGCCGGCATCTGCCAGTACGGCTGCTAAACGATCACGCCGATAGTGGAGGCAATACAGGCCGGGCGATGTCGCCCGGCCTGTCACGTTTCGGCCTGGTTATGAGCATCTCTGGGAGCCGACGAGGAGACTCGAACTCCTAACCTGCTGTTTACAAAACAGCTGCTCTGCCAATTGAGCTACGTCGGCATGTGGCGCTCCGGAAAACGCGGATAGCGATCCGTCTGATCGCCGCGTCCAATGCGGGTAGTATGCCACGGTGCCGGGCGCGGTTTCGTGGCTCGGCGCGCTCCGTTGACCTTTCTCACCCGCGAGGTGCCCCCTGCCGATCGCCGAACACGCCGCCGGTTCTTCCCTCACTCGCGAGGAACGCTGGCCCCATCTCCCGCTCGCCGAGTGGGTCCCGACGCGTGACACGCTGCACATGTGGACGCAGATCATCGGTAAGCTGAAGGTTGAGCTGGCGCCGTTCCAGAACCAGCTCTGGCACACCGCGTTGCACCTCACCGCGCGCGGGCTCACGACCCAACCCATCCCCTACGGCGGTGGCGCCTTGCAGGCCGATTTCGACTTCGTCGAGCATAACTTCATCATCGCCACCAGCGCGGGCGGCCGCAAAACAATGCCGCTCTACTCCCGCAGCGTCGCCCAGTTCTATGCCGAGACTATGGGCTGCCTCGAGGCGCTCGGCATTGCCGTCCAGATCGACACCACGCCGCAGGAGCTTCCCGATCCCATCGCTTTTGAAACCGATACGGTGCACGACAGTTACGATCCCGAGGCGGTCAATCGCTGGTGGCGGATCCTCACGTCATCGGCGCGGGTCATGGCGGAGCACCGGCGCTGGTTCCGCGGCAAAGCGAGCCCGGTGCATTGGTACTGGGGTTCATTCGATCTCGCCGTCTCCCGCCACAACGGCGAGCCGGCCGCGCCGCCGCCGGGCGGCTACATCTATCGGGTCGCGGAGGATGAGAAAAACTGGGCAGGCGGATTCTGGCCCGGTAGCGGCCCGGTCGACTACCCCGCCTACTACGCCTACATGTACCCGCAGCCGGACGGCCTACTCGAGGCGAGGATTGCACCGGACGCCGCGTTCTGGAGCGAGGAGATGCACGAGTTCCTGCTGCCGTACGACGCGGTGCGCACCGCGGACGATCCGGAAGCCGCCCTGATGGCATTCCTGCAAAGCACCTACGCCGCCTGCGCCGACCTCGCCGGCTGGGATCGCGCCCGGCTGGAACTCAAGGAGATCCCGAAGCCACGGTGACTCAATTCAGTCCCTTGCTCGCTGGGCTTCGTCATGCTCCCCTTCTGCGAGTAACGTCTCGACTTCGCGTCTCAGCACTGGCAATGACACTTGGATCGTTTGCCAGACTCTCCGGTAGTTGATCGTGTCGTACCCGTGGATGAGTACGTTCCGCATACCAACAATATCTGGAAGTTCAGTGATGCGGGCGGCGATTTCGGGATCACGGCGACTTACACGGTTAACCGCCTCCGATTATCTCCAGGTTGCGCTCTACTAGCTGGCACATACGCCGGTCGATCAAGAAATCCTCGAACGTGGCGTCAACGGTGTCGTCGGCGATGAACCCTACGGCCTTCTGAATGTCGACGAGCGTTCCAAGCGTATCAAGCCGCATAGAGGAGTTGCCGTGTCTGGTTCATGGCTTGGATGAAGTACGCGTTTCTCGGTGCGTCAACCATGACGAGATCGACCGGTCGACCCATCAGGGCTGCTAGACGGGTCTTGAGCTCGAAGTATCGGGTCAGCCAATGCCCAAACTCATAATCATCCGGATACTCGACGAGAAAATCAACATCACTGCTTTGAGGATCGAACGCCGGCGTGCAGACCGAGCCGAATGCCTCTAACCGGGTCAGCCCGTATTCCCGGCATAGCGCCCGGATGGCCTCCAGGTGCTCGGCGATCGGCGAACGCTCGAGACACGTCTCTTGCTCTGTCATGACGACACAGTATGCTCCGGAGGTGGCAGGCGTTCCAAGCCTCGCACGCGATACGGCGGGACGTGGTAGCGTCCCACGCACGTCGTGATGCGCGGACCGCCGGACCCGCGCCGGGTAACGAGGCGCGAGCTGAGAAAGGCCGGATATGCACCCTGAGCTGACCCATATCCCTATCTCGCCGCGCACCCGCAATGTGCTCATCGCGGTCGTCGCGTTCCTCATTCTCCTCCTCTTCTGGAAAGCGCCGACACTGCCGCAATTGCTCCTGACGGGGATGGCCGTCGCCCTCGTCCTCTCGTTCCCGGTCCATTTTCTCAGCCGGTTCATCCCGCGCGGGATCGCCATCGCCATTGTCGTGATTGCGGTGCTGGCTCTCCTGGTATTGGCGGCGATCGTGCTCGTGCCGCTCGCCGTCGGTCAGTTGGCGAGCCTGGCGGAACAGGCGCCGCGGCTGCTGGAAGAGGCCTACAGTTGGGCGCGCCGGGTGGTGGTCAATCTGGATCAACGCGGGCTCCTCGACACCTCCCCGGAAGAAGCCATGGCCCAGCTCCAGCGAAACGGAGCGCAGCGCGCCGAGGGTCTGCTGGAAGGGATTGTGGCGCGCGCCTTCGACACGCTCTCCGGGACCGTCGGCGGCGTCTTCACCACCCTCAGCGTCATTCTCATCGCGGCCTATCTTCTAGCCGACGGCGAGCGCTTCAAGCTGGGGACCATCCGTTTTCTGCCCGTCCAGTACCGCGACGACGCGCTGGTGCTCTGGACCGACGTCGTGGGCGCGCTCTCCCGCTACCTGACCGGGCTCCTCGTCTCCCTCACCTTCCAGGGCATCGCGTCGACGGTTGTGCTGACCCTGCTCGGGGTCCCCTACGCGCTCCTGCTCGGCATCTGGACCATGATCGGAGCGGTGATCCCCTTTATTGGGTCGTACATCGGCGGGGTTCCCGCGACGATCGTGGCTTTCACCGTCTCGCCGACCCTCGGTATTCTCACGGCGCTGACGTACGTACTGATCAACTTCACCGACGGCAATCTCATTGCCCCCCGCGTGCAGGGAAACGCGATCCGCGTCTCACCGTTGTTCATCTTCCTGGCGGTCCTCGCCGGTGGTCAGATCGCCGGAATCTGGGGAGCCCTGATGGCGGTGCCGATTCTGGCCGTGGTGCGCGTGGTCTTCGATTTCCTCTTCGATCGGGTTGTGGTCGTGCCCCAGGTTCTGGATCCGCTGCCCGTCGCGCTGGTGGAAGTACCGCCGGACGCGGCTACCAAGTCGGTCAAGACCCTGAGCAGCAGCGGCTCGGCGGCGGCGCGGGCAGGAATGCCACGCGGCTAACTGGCCGCCATCGCCCCTATGATCGCCTCGGTCATCCCGGTGGTGGTCGCCGCCTTGCTCGGGTCGCGGTCCCGGCGCAGGTCATAGGTGACCTCGTTGCCGGCCGCGATTACGTCCGCCACGGCGCGCTCGACTCGCTCCCCCGCCGCGCGCTCGCCGATGTGACGCAGCATCAGCGCCCCGGAGAGAATCATCGCCGTCGGGTTGGCCTCGTTTTTCCCCGCGTGGGTTGGCGCGCTGCCGTGGATCGCCTCGAACACCGCCCCGTCCGGCCCGATATTGCCGCTGGGAGCCACCCCCAGACCACCGACCATCCCCGCCACCAGATCGCTGACGATGTCGCCGTACAGATTCGGCATCACCAGCACGTCGTACTCCTGCGGTTTCTGCATCAGTTGCATGCACATGTTGTCGACGATGCGGTCGTTGAAGGCGATATCGGGGTAGCGCGCGGCGACGGTCTGCGCCTCGCGCAGAAAAAGCCCATCGGCAAATTTCATGATATTCGCCTTGTGCACCGCGGTCACCTGCCGGCGGCCGTTGGCGCGGGCGTACTCGAAGGCGTACTCGACGATCCGCCGCGACGCCGCGGCAGTGATGACTTTGATCGAGATCGCCGCGCTGGGATCGATCTGCTTCGCCGAGCGCGCGTTGATCGCCCCGATCACCTCGGCCGCCTCGCTGGTGCCGGTGTCGAACTCGATCCCGGTGTACATCCCCTCCAGATTTTCCCGCACCACCACCAGGTCGATGTCGGCGAAGACGCTTTGCACCCCAGCCATCGACTTGCCGGGGCGGAGGTTGGCGTAGAGCCCGAGCGCCTGCCGCAACCCGACATTGACGCTGCGGAACCCGCTCCCGATCGGCGTCGTCATCGGTCCCTTGAGCCCGATCGTGTTCCGCTTCAGGGAGGCCAGCGTCTCCTCCGGTAGGACGTCACCCTGGCTCTCCAGCGCGGTCAGACCGGCCTCCCGCACCTCCCATTCGATCGCCACCCCGGTCGCGTCGATGACGCGCCGCGCCGCCTCGGACACCTCCGGCCCGATACCGTCGCCGGGAATCAGCGTCACCCGATACGCCATAGCGTCGTCTCTCCCCCGCTTGGACCAGAATCGTCACGTTCGCTCATTGTCGCATCGCCGAGCCGTGACGCGATGCTCACTTCAGCTATCAAAAAGCGCCGCCAGATCGATATCGACATCAGGGAGCGCTGTTGGCCTGACGACCCCCTCGTGGTGAATCATCTCCTCATAACTTCCGTCCGGCAGTCGTCGCCAGCTTGTGAGCGTTTGCTCGTAGGGATGAATGCGCCAGATTTCCAGATCGCCGCGCTGTTGGTAGATCCTCAGCTTCTCCTCCACATCGTAATCGCCGGTGGAGCGGGACCAGACCTCGACGACGAGCGGAAGTGGCTGGGCGTACACTTCCAGCACATCCTGCAGGTCCATGAGTGGTTTGACAAATGTCGTCGGAATCACAAAGACATCCGGGATGAAGTAGGTCGCCGCGGGGCGATAGACGCGCCCTGCGGCAACCCGAACTTGGTAAACCGACCAGTCAAGTTGGGACATCAGCATGTAGCCGAGCTTGATCTCCACGAAGTTATGCGCGGCCGTCATCCCCGGCTTCTCGCGCAGAACCCCATCGCGCAGCTCCCACTTCCGGTCCGGCTCCGCCAGCGCGAGCCGCTCGTATACCTCTCCGCTGATTCGTGTTTGGGTTTCAATCGCCATGATTACCTCCCGGCCGCGCAATGCGCCAAACCGGCGTCAAGTGTACGTCTCGGCAATTGAGCAGGCGCGCTTGCTCCGACGCGGCCTTCCCACGCACAATCGCGCGGTCATGTGCGAGAAGTCGCGCCAAGCTGGGGGACACGTTGGGTCTTGAGCGAAAAACAATGACGGGCTCGGAAAACAGCCGCCGGCCCCCAGGTCCGGTCGTCCTGGTCATCCTCGATGGCTGGGGTATCGGCCGCGATGAGCCGGGCAACGCCATCCTCCACGCCCACACCCCGGCCATGGATCGGCTCTGGGCCGAGTATCCACACGCGACCCTGCTCACCTCGGGCGAGGATGTCGGGTTGCCAGCCGGGCAGATGGGCAACTCCGAGGTCGGCCACACCAATATCGGCGCCGGATTCGTCGTGTATCAATGGCTTACCCGCATCGACCGCGCCGTCGCCGATGGCGAGCTGGCGGCGAATCCTGCCCTCAATGGCGCGATCGACCGCGCGCTGAGCAATTGCGGAAATCTGCATCTGCTTGGCCTCGTCAGTGACGGGGGGGTGCACTCGCACACCCGCCATTTGGTGGCACTGCTGCGGCTCGCCAGAGCGCGCGGGATGCCCGCGCACAACGTGGTCGTCCACGCCTTCACCGATGGCCGCGATACCTCTCCCCACGGTGGGATCGGCTTTATCGCCGAACTCGAGCACGCTATGGCCGATATCGGCGTAGGGCGCATCGGCACCGTCTCCGGCCGCTACTACGCCATGGACCGCGACCGGCGCTGGGAGCGCACCCGCGCCGCCTACGACGCGATCGTCACCGGCGCCGGAGAGCGTGCCACGTCGGCCACGGACGCCGTGCTCCGCGCTTACGACGCGGGCATCACCGACGAGTTCATTCCTCCCACCGTCATCGACGACGGTCTTGGCGGATCAACGATCCAGCCGGGAGACAGCGCCATCTTCTTCAATTTCCGCGCCGACCGCGGACGCCAGCTCTCGGCCGCGCTCGTCGGGGACGCGTTCGGTGGTTGGGAACGCGGACCGCGGCTTGCCGGTCTCCATTTCGTCACGTTGTCGCGGTACGAGGAAGCGTTAGAGGCGCCGATCGCGTTTGCGCCGATGGATGTCACCGATCCTCTAGCGCGGGTGGTGAGTGAGGCCGGATTGGCGCAATTGCACACCGCCGAGACCGAAAAGTATCCGCACGTTACCTTCTTTCTCAACGGCGGCCGTGAGGAGCCGTTTCCCGGTGAGAGCCGGGTGCTGATCCCCTCGCCGCGGGTGGCGACCTACGATCTGCAACCGGTAATGAGCGCCTCCGCCGTGGCGGACGTGGTGACCGGCGCCATCGCCAGCGAGGCATATCGCCTGATCGTCGTCAACTTTGCCAACGGCGATATGGTCGGTCACACCGGGGATTTCCCGGCCACGGTCCGCGCCATCGAGACCGTGGATGCCTGTCTGGCGCGGGTGACCGCCGCCACCCTCAAGGCGGGTGGAGTGGCGCTGGTCACCGCCGATCACGGCAACGCCGAGGAGATGATCGACCGGCAGACCGGGGCGCCGATGACCGCGCACACGACCAACCCGGTACCCGTCATCCTCGTCGCGCTGGAGACGAGCCCGTTACATCATGCCCGGCTACGCCAGGGTGGACGCCTCAGCGCCGTCGCCCCGACGATCCTCTCGCTCATGGACATTGCAATTCCCGCGTCCATGGTGGAGCCATCGTTGCTCTCCGCGGGATAGCTTAATTCGCCTCGTCTCCCCCCTCGCCCATCGCAATGGGGCAAGGGGCAGAAGAGGGGGACAGGGGAGTGAGGACGTACGTCGCCATGCCACAGTCATCACCCGGACTCCGTGTTACGAAATCGCTTCGATCCGTTTCCGCCGCTCGCGTGTCACGATCTCGTGCGCCAGCCGCGTCGGCTCCGGCAGAAACCTGCCCTCTCGGCAGCAGGCGAGCGTGACGGCCACCGCTGTCTCGACCCCCAGCTTGTGCCCCGGCGAGACGAAAAGCGGCTTGTCGCGAGGCCGTGTTCGTACCGCCGCGCGACCGTCTCGCCCTTATCGATGAGTGGCGTGTACGCGCCGAAAACCTGCTGCGGCTCTTCGTAATGACCGATGAGCCGGGTCTTGGCGCAGCCGACGGTCGGACGATCGAGCAGGATCCCCAGATGCGAGGCGATTCCGAAGCGGCGTGGGTGGGCGTAGCCTTGACCGTCGCAGAGGAACACGTCGGGCTCAACAGTCAGGTCGGCACACGCCGCGAGCACCGCCGGCGCCTCCCGAAACGAGAGCAGCCCGGGAACATAGGGGAAGGCAATGGGCCGCCAGGCAGTGACTGTCGCAATCACTTCCAGCCCTGGGTAGGTGAGGACCACCACAACCGCGCCAGCGGTCGTTTCCCCGCCCTCCTTGATGTAGGTGTTGTCGACACCGGCGACCGTCGCGATCTGCTCCAGCGAGATGGCGTCAATCAGCGCGACGCGTCCGGCGAGCCCGATCGGAATCGAGCGTGCCTCGGCCGGTGAAACGTTCCATGCATGGGGAACATCGACACGCATTGGTCCTCCGGGTGAAATCTCATGCCATATTGTGTCCGCTACCGCCGGCAGCGTAGGATGACGCGCTCGGTACCCAAAAGTACACCGGGCCGAGACCGCCGGTTGAAAGCAGGAGGAGCTGAAGGCATGAGGACCCCGTTCCGCAAGACGTTGCTTGCGTTGCTTGCGCTTTCCGTCTCTATGAGCATCGGCGTGCTCAGTGTTCCCACGCTCGCCCAGGAGACAACGCCACTGGCGACCCCAGGAGGCGCTCCCCCCATGGAGATGCCGCCCCCACCAGAGTGGGCGGAGGTCGTGGCCACCGATCTTGCCAATCCGCGCGGGATGGCATTCGGTGCCGATGGCGCGCTCTACATCGCGGAGGCGGGCGTGGGCGGCGAGGGGCCCTGCGGTATGGGCCCGGAAGGCACCGAGGAGTGCTACGGCGAGAGCGGTGGCGTAACCCGCGTTGTCAATGGCAACCAGGAGCGCGTACTCGATGGGTTGGCCTCCCGCGCGGCAGCGGGCGGCATGAACGCGACCGGACCCAATGATGTTTCGTTGGCCGACGACACGCTTTACGTGCTTATCGGCTACGGTGGGGACCCGGCCTCCCGCGTTG
>JACCXM010000128.1 GCA_013697005.1 Chloroflexia bacterium
GCGCAATGCGTTGATTCCGTTTGTGACGATCATGATCCCGGAAATCCCCAACATCCTGACCGGATCGATTTTCATCGAGCAGATTTTCCGGCTGCCCGGGCTGGGGCGCTTTTTCGTCACCTCCACCATGACCCGCGATTACCCGATGATTCTGGCGTTGGTGCTGCTGGTGGCGGTGGTGTGGGGGGTGACGTATCTGTTCACCGACATCCTGTACACGCTGCTCGATCCGCGCATCCGGTTGATTTAGCTCCCAGGGGAGGTATGCGAGTTGGCACGATCGACATGGCGCGCTGGCGGGGTAAATCCTCACCCCAACCCCTCTCCCTGTGCGCAGGGGTTGGGGCTCGTGCGGCTGGCTGAGTCGCCTCCAAGCACCGTACTTTTCCTTGTCAGGTTGATCTAGACGATGGGTGTCACCGCTCCCAGCCGCCTCGGGGTGGAACCGATGCCCGTCGCCGGTGGCGTGGTGACGTTGGAGGGCATTTCGGGGCGGCCGGTCTCCAATACCCGCCGCGCGCTGCGGCGATTTTTTCAACAACGGTTGGCGGTGGTTGGGTTGATCATCAGCGGGTTCCTGGTGGCGGTCGCCGTGTTCGCGCCGCAGCTGGCGCCGACGGCGGTCGATTCGGCGGAGCTCATGGCGGCCAATCAATTTCCGAGCGCGACCCATCCCTTCGGCACCGACGCGATCGGCCGTGACGTGCTGACGCGGGTGATCTTCGGCACGCGGACCTCGCTGATCGTCGGTATCGCGGCGGTGGCGATCGCCTGTGGGATCGGTATTCCGTTGGGGCTGGCGGCGGGACTGCGCGGTGGGTGGGTCGATTTCGCGGTGATGCGGGCGGTCGAGGTCATGGTTGCCTTTCCCGGAATCCTATTCGCCATGTTTCTCGTCTCGGTGACCGGTGGCGGCGTGCGCAATATCATCCTGGCGATTGGAATCACGGGGTGGGTGACGCTTTGCCGCCTGACGCGCTCCCAATTGCTGACGTTGCGGGAGCAGGAGTTCGTGCAGGCGGCGCGCAGTCTCGGGGTGCCGGAGGTGCAGATCGCGGTGCGCCATATGCTGCCGAACGCGCTGGCGCCGTTGATCGTGGCGATTACGCTGGGGATCCCGACGGCGATCTTCGCCGAGGCGGGATTGAGTTTTCTCGGGATCGGTATCAACGAGCCGACGCCGAGTCTCGGTAAAATGGTCGCCGATAGCGCAAACTACATCCGCGTTTACTGGTACCTGGGCCTTTTCCCGACGCTGGCGATCGCCCTGGCGATGCTCGGCTTCACCTTCGTCGGAGACGGTCTGCGGGATGCGTTGGACCCGCGTCAGAATTAGCCGCCATCCGGTGGTGGCCCGCGCCGACGCGGGCGGCGCCGATGATGTATCGCGTATCGAGGAGGAACGACATGCGTGAGAAGCAGGCACATGCCCCGCGGTTTCTGGACGATGACCCGCGTGATCCCGCGGCGATCGCGCGCCGCATCGCGCTGTTCGACCAGCGGTTGCGGCGCCGCTCGTTGTTGGGCGGCACGTTCGGGCTTGCCGGGCTCATGGCGTCCGGCGGGCGCGACTTGCGCTTCGGTTCGGTGGCCACGGCGGCTCCCCGGTCCCAGGATGTTGCGTTGCCGGATGACGCCGCACCAC
Source organism: Chloroflexia bacterium (assembly GCA_013697005.1). GTDB lineage: Bacteria > Chloroflexota > Chloroflexia > Thermomicrobiales > UBA6265 > JACCXM01. Next base: position 1,646 of record JACCXM010000128.1, read on the forward strand.
CGGAGCAACAGGTCTATGTGGTTCCGAACCGGCCTAATCTGGACAAGACGCCGGATTTCTACGAATCGGTCTACGAGCGGCTCTCCGATGGGGCGTCCGATCTTTTCTCTGAACCGCTCGTGCGGTTCAGCCGCGATTTCGAGATCATTCCGGCTGGCGCGCTGGAGTGGAGCGGCAACGAGGAGGGTACGGTTTGGACATTCAAGCTCGATCCTGAGCTGATGTGGAGCGATGGCACGCCGGTGACCGCGAATGACCGGGTTACGACATTCCGTTACGGCGCCGATCCGGCCCACGCCTGGGATTTCACCTGGTATTTCCAGGGGGTGTTGAAGGGCTGGGACGAGGCAATTGCGGGCGAGATTCCGCTGGAAGAGCTTGGGGTGCGTCAAGGAGCGGATGAGTACGAGCTGATCATCGAGACCCAGGCGCCGGCGCCATACCTGCCGGCAATGCTCCTCTACTCGAGCACGCTCTCGGCGGCGGCGTTGGCAGAGCACGGTCCACTGTACAACTCGCGGCCCGAGACATCGGTCACGTCTGGACCGATGAGACTCGCGGAATGGCTGGTCGATCAGCGGGTCGTCTACGAGAAGAACCCCGATTACACGGGCAAGCTCGCCGTGCCGGTGAACAAGGTCGTCATCAAACTCGCCGATGTCGGCACTTGGTTCATCATGTACCAGAACGACGAGATCGACTACATGCAGGATCCGGCTCCGGCCGATCTGCTGATCGCTCAGGCGGAATTCCCAGACCAGATCTACTCCTCGGTGGGCGACTTCCGGACGTACTATCTCTTCTTTGACGTGACCCAGCCACCCTTCGACTCCCTCGAGGTGCGGCAAGCGTTCAGTCACGCCGTCGACCGCGACGCGATCAAGCAGCAGATTCTCGGGCCTGCGGGTGTTCCGGCGTATTCCTGGCTGGCGCCTGGATTCCCGGCCGCCAACGGTGAGGCGCTGTCCGACATCCAGAACTTTGATCCCGCGAAGGGCAAAGAACTCTTGGCCGCCGCCGGATTTGCCGACCCCGCGTCTTTCCCGAAGCAAGTCTTGCAGGTGCGGAGTCCCAACCCGCTGACCGGGGCGGTGTCACAGGCCGTGGCAGGGATGCTGCGTAGCAATCTGGGTATCGAGGTCGAGGTCCAGGACGTCGACCAGGACTCGTTCATGGATGCCTTGACGGCAAAGCCGACCGAGGTCCTCTTTGGGTGGGTCGATTACGGCATGGACTTCCTCGATCCCTTCAACATGCTCAGCGTCTGGCTCTCCGGGGGCCGCCATTCCTGGGCGAACCCCGAGTTCGATCAACTGGTCAAGGACGCGGCGTCATTCACGGGCGATCCTGCTGAGCGCACCACGATGTTCCGGGATGCGGAGCGGATTCTGGTCGAGGATGTACCGGGGGTGTTCATCTTTCATGGAACTCCGGTTCAGTTCGTCAAACCGTGGGTGAAGGGTGCGGCGCTGGAACCGGATGCGAACGGCATCACCAGCATCCACTGGCCGGGCTATAGCGCGGGGAGCACGGTGCCGGCTGAGCTGTACATCGGCAGCGATGCGCCGGTGGGACGAGGGGATTCGTAGCGCGCAGGGAGAGGGGCTCTGGGGACGCCATGTCTTGTTACCAGGGAGGTTCTGGTGCGTCTGTCCTCGTCCGTGAACGCGCCGTCCGCGCAGGAGCTGCGCGAGGAGTTCCTGCTCGATCCCGAGGTCGTTTTTCTCAATCATGGGTCGTTTGGGGCGACGCCGGAGCCGGTGTTTGCCGCGTACGGGCGGTGGCAGCGGGAGCTTGAGCGGCAGCCGGTCGAGTTCCTGGGGCGGCGCGCCGAGGATTTACTCGACGCGGCACGCGGAGCGATGGCGTCGTATCTCGGGTGCGAGAGAGATGACCTCGTCTTCGTGCCGAACGCCACGACTGCGATCAATGTCGTGGCGCGCTCGCTGCCGCTGGAGCCGGGCGAGGAGGTGGTCGGTACCGATCTCGAGTACGGGGCGTGCGAGCAGACCTGGGAGTGGTTCTGCGCCAAACGCGGCGCCCGCTACGTCAAGGCGCACATCCCACTGCCGGTGACGTCGCCGGAGGAGGTGGTGGCGGCCATCTTCGGCGCGGTGACACCGCGGACGCGGGCGATCTTTCTGTCGCATGTGACGTCCGGTTCGGCGCTGCGGTTGCCGGTCGAGGAGGTCGCGCGGCGGGCGCGGGAGATGGGTATCCTCTCCGTGGTCGACGGGGCGCACGCGGTGGGGCAATGGCCGGTCGACCTCGAGGCGCTGGGGGTCGATTGCTACGCCAGCAACTTTCACAAGTGGCTCTGCGCGCCGAAGGGGTCGGGATTTCTGTACGCCCATCGGGACCAGCATGACTGGCTGGAGTCGCCGATCGTCTCCTGGGGGTGGGTCGATGGCAACGCGCATTTTCGGACCGAGAGCCCCTTTGTCTCACGGAATCAGATGCAGGGAACCCGCGATATCGCGGCGTTCCTCTCCGCCCCGGCCGCGGTGCTCTACCAGGAGGAGCGAGATTGGGAGACCGTGCGCGAGCGGTGCCATGTCCTGGCGAGCGAGGCGCGCGAGCGGATCGCGGCGCTTTCCGGTCTGCCGCAGATCTCGGCCGTGGCGAGCGCTGAGGGCTACCGTTGGTTTCGCCAGATGGCGATTGCGCCGCTTCCAGAGCGCGTCGATGGCGCGGAACTGAAGCGCCGGCTCTACGACGAGTTCCGGGTCGAGGCGCCGGTCACGGGGTGGAAAGAGCAGCCGTTCCTGCGCGTGTCGTTCCAGGGGTACAACACGCGGGACGATCTGGAGGCGCTGATGGCGGCGCTGGAACAACTGTTGCCGCAGATGACCGCGCTC
>JACCXM010000135.1 GCA_013697005.1 Chloroflexia bacterium
AGGGCACGGCATGCCGTGCCCCTACAGGCGGTCTCCACGCGTGCGTCTCACGTTCGACCTTCCGACTTCTGACTCCCGACGTCGGAAGCCATTGCCGGACCGGACAATCACGCGCGAACCATGTCCCATGCGCCGCCATTATCCCCACGCAGTGCCATTCGTTGAACATGGCCCGGTATGGCGCCGTGCCTCGGGCCTATAACCAATTTTCGCCATAGACGCGGCCGCGGCGGGTACCCAGACTCGGGGAGTCGATTCCGCTTTCGTCGCTACCCGAGGAGTGTTCCATGGACCCGAGTCGCTTCGATACGTTCGCGAAATCTCTCACCACGACTGCATCGCGGCGTCGCGCATTAGCAGGCCTGTTCGCCGGGCTTCTTGCGCCATTGCTGGCGAAGGACGAGTTGTCAGCCAAGAAGGGCAAAGGCAAGGGGAAGAAAAAGAAAAAGGGTGGACCACCGGCCCCACCACCGCCGCCACCCACATGCACTCCGGCCTGCATCGCCCCCCAGACCTGTGGCGGGGGCGGGACACCGGGCGTGTGTGGGGGCGGGGACTGCGTCGCGAACTGCGCCGGCAAAGCGGCCTGCGCGGACGATGGTTGCGGAGTGCCCTGCGAGACGTGCGTTGGCCCTGGCGAGACCTGCGGCGGCGGTGGCACGGCGGGGGAGTGCGGTGGTGGCGCCTGCATCCCCACTTGTCAATCTCAAGGGCGCGTCTGTGGTGACGATGGTTGCGGTGGCTCGTGTGGCGATTGCAGCCGGCATGGGGTCGGTGGCGTGTGTAACGTCAACGGGCACTGCATCTGTCTGGAGGGCTACAGAGGCTGCGGGTCCGACTGCGCCGATCTTGAGACGGACGAGCGGCATTGCGGCGGATGTAACAACGGCTGTGCCGGTCTGACCTGTTGCCGTGGGACATGCACAGATTTGCGATCCAACCCGAGCAACTGCGGCGGATGTGGCACCGCCTGTCCCTCAAACTTCAACACGTGCTGCTCGGGCGCGTGTACCGGCATCGGCGGCGAATGCCCATAAAACACCGGTTGTGCTGGTGGGAGGTGCACGCCGATTTAAGAGCTTGCGCCGAGACGGCTTCAGACTCCGCCCACTGGCAGTCAAAAGCCGACTCGAAAGCAGTGCTCCACCATTGGAGCGGAAGACTCCATCTGTCCACATCGTCGTCAAGGAGCCCACTTATGGACGCAAAAACCTTCGACACGCACGCGCGCACACCGACAGAGACACGCTCTCGTCGCGGCGCGATGGCCGCCCTGCTGGGTGGAACACTCGGTCTGCTTGGGCTCACCGAGACGGCCGCCAAGTGAAGCAAAAAGAAGAGAGGTAGAAAGAAGAAAAGCACGCCTCCGGTCGCAACGCCTCCGGTCGCAGTGTGCACCCCAGACTCCATCTGTGGCGCAGATGGGAGGCTCCTGCAGCTGTCGCCAGACCGGCACCGCGACGCCACGCTGCGCTTCGGACAACAGCCGTCAACTGTCCCCCAACTGTGAGGAATGTCCGATTGGCACGGTCTATTGCGAACCGTTCATCCCCGGCGCTTCCTGGTGTTACAAGAGCTGTGGTGCGCCGTAATCGCGCGTCCCGCGTCTTCGTGCAAGGCCGCCTCCGCGATGCAGAGAAGATACCAGCGGGCAGGGGAGACTCCGGGCGCTGTGGACGCGACAGCGTGAACGCCAACTGGCGGGGAGAGCGCTAGAGGACTCCCGCATCGCGGGCGGCGGCGACGGCGCCAGTGCGGCTGGCGGTGTGGAGCTTGGCGCGGAGAGCGGCGACGTGTTTGGAGGCAGTGTTGCGGGAGATGGCAAGCGTTGTGGCGATTTCCTTGTCGCCCTGACCGGCGGCGACCAAGTGCAGCACCTCTACCTCCCGCGTTGTCAAGCCGAGTTTCAGCTGCGCCTGTAGTGCTACCCGGCGCTCGTTGAGCGCGGGGGGAAGCTCAATGGCCAAGGCCTCCGCGACCGCCCGCCCGGATGGCATCGCGCCGCCGACGTCCCAGGCAGCCTGAAACGCCTCGTTGCCCAATGCCGCGCGAGTGATGGTGATGGCCTCGGCAACGGACTCTTCTTCGATCGGGAAAAGCGTGTCACCGATCTGCTGTCGGAGAGCGGCTGCGGCGCCGAGCAGGCGCCCAGCTGACCGCGGCAGACCAGCGATCGTGAGCAGGTGCGCAAGACGGTCGAGAATGCGTGAGGAAAGGTGCCGATCTCCTAGCTCGTGGGTGATGCCCAGGCTTTCGCGGTAATGGTCCCAGGCGACGGCAATTGCGCCACGGTCCTTGACGCAATCAGCCAGATTGTAGAGATTGACGGCGATGCCGAACTGGTCGCCGAGGATTCTGGACTGGTCAAGGGCTTCGGTATAAAGGGCTTCGCCCCGAGCAAGATCACCAGCGGACACGTAGGCCCCACCGAGATTGCCGAGCAGCAGCTCTACCAACGCGGTATCGCCCATTGCGCTGGCGAGGGAGAGAGCCTCCTCATAGGAGGAGATGGCGCTCTTGGCATCTCCCTGGCGGTGAGCGACGAGTCCGAGATCGGTGAGGCAGCGACTGATTGCTGCCTGATCCTGGAGAGGCCGGAACCGTCCTAGAGCCTCGGTGAACAGGTCCGCAGCGCGGTCAAAGTCGCTTTGGTTGCTGGCCACGACTCCGAGCGATTGCAGGGAGCGTGCAGCGCCATGATGGTCCCCGGCTGTTTTCGCCAAGGCGAGGCTCACTTCGAAACAGCGGCCGGCGTGATCAAAATCTCCCTGGGCTATGGCGATCCTACCGGCCCCAATCAGCGCTGCCGCGCGCATCGCGGGTTGTGCGTCCGGCGCGGCCGCGAGACTCTGTTCGAGCCAGAGCCGACCTTCGCTCCAGTATCCCCGTTGCGACCAGAACCGCCAGAGTCCGCTCGCGAGTTGCAACGCGGTGTCCGGGGCTCGCGCAATGGACCAGCTGAGAGCGACGCGCAGATTGTCATGCTCGGTCTGAAGTCGCTGGACTGTCTCCTGAGGCAAGGCTTGCCAGGGATCAATGCGCTCCACAAGCGCCAGATAGAACGCGGTGTGGCGACGCTGGGCTTCCGGCGCTTCCCCGGAGTCCTCGAGCTGCTCCAGCGCAAATTCCCGCACTGTCTCCAACATCGCGAATCGCCGCTCGCCGTCCGGTTGGTCCGTAATCTGCAACAGACTTTCGTCAACCAGGGCCGTGAGTCCCGCCAACACTGATTCGGCCGTCTGCCCCGGCTCGTTTGCCCTCTTGCGGGGGGCGTCACATTCCTCGGTGCTGAATGCCTCTGCCGCCGCAAGGGGGAATCCGCCGCTATACACCGCCAACCGGCGGAGCAAGGTCTGAGCGGCTGGGTCGAGTAAGTCATAGCTCCAGGCGATGGTCTGGCGCATGGTCTGCAGCCGCTCGGGCGCGTCGCGAGGCCCGTCCGTCAGCAGATCGAGCCGGTGCGTCAGCCGCGCCAGCAGCGCCGCCGGCGAAAGGAGTCGCGTCCGTGGCGCCGCTAGCTCGATCGCCAGGGGCAGCCCGTCCAGGCGCTGGCAAATCTCAGCCACCACCGGTCCAATCGCCTCGGTGAGGGCGAAGCTGGGAGTGGCGGCCTGCGCGCGCATGACGAAGAGCCGGATGGCAGGGACCTCGGCGAGAGCCTCGACCGTCGTGAGCTGGCGCGGGTCGGCTACAGTCAGTGGCGCGATCGGAACCTCATGCTCTCCCAAGAGGCCGAGGCGACGGCGACTCGACACCATCACCTGCAGCTCCGGACAGGCAAGGAGCAGGGCCGCGACAAGCGGCGCTCCCGCCAGAACGTGCTCGAAATTGTCGAGTACGAGGAGGAAGCGATCGTCACGAAGCCGGTCGGTTACATCGACTAGTAAGGGGCGGTCGCCGGTTTCCTGCACGTCCAAGCGTGCGGCGATGGCGGCCGGGATCGCCGTCGCATCATGCAGCGGCGCAAGCGGGACAAAGGCGACGCCGCATGTGCCGGTATCGCCGGCGTCCACCGCGAGGGCCAGGGCGAGGCGCGTCTTACCGACCCCGCCCGGTCCAGTCAACGTGACAAGACGCACGTCCTCACGTGCCAGCAGCCCGCGCACCAGATCGAGCTCGCGCTCGCGGCCGATCATTGCGTTTGGCGGCGCGGGTACCCGATCAGCGAATGCTTGGCGTGCCTCGTCGCGTGCCGGCGCACTTCCCGGAGCATCCTGCTCTGTCTCCGTGGAGAAGGAATGAGTCATCATCAGGCCACGCTCCGTGCGGGAATCAGGGACCGGTCTTCCTATGCTAGCAGTTCATCTGGGGTGACGGGTTACTGGGATGGTTCGGTAATCATCCAAGCATCGCCAGAAAGCCGCGGTCGACGGCGAAGACGTCGGTCACGCCGAGGCGGTCGAGAACGGCGAGGTGAATAGTGTCGGCGAGGATGGCATCGGGCGCGCTCCAGCCTTCTTCGATCGCGCGGCGGCCTTCGTCCAGATCGGCGAGGGTGACGGCGTGGACATGGATTTCACAGCGCGCTAGCCAGGAGCGGGCCAGTTCCGGGCCGAGCGTCGCGGAAATGAGTTCGTGGGCGGCGGCGAGGGCGAGATCGGTGGTAAAGAGCCGGAATCCACTGGAAATCAGATCGCGGTAGGCGGTGACGGCGACCGCGTGCGCGGAATCGTCCCGGTCGGCGAGGGCGAAAAGCGCCGAGGCATCGACAAAAGCGACGTTTGGGGCGGCCTCGTTGCCGGGTTGCGGGCGTGCGCCTGCCGCGATCTCACTCACGGTGAGCGTCTCGTGCCAACCCGCGAAAATAGGCGGCTCTGCCATCGGCAATCCTGCCGCCGCCACTGCCGCCGATGGCAATGACGTCGCTGAGTGGGTTCTGGGTACTCGATGCGAGCCCGCGCAAGAAGTCCGAACCGTCGGGACGGTGACGCAGAAACGCCTCGGCGTCCGCGTGATGAATGAACCACTGCCCGCCGAGTCTTCGGCCCGGAAGCGAGCCTTCGCGCAGGTAGCGGCGGACCTGCTCCGTCGAGCGGCGTAACAGCCGCGCCGTCTCGGCGACGGATAGGAGCTCGCTCGCGTGATCCGTCATGGCGTCTGTCCCGGCACTGGCCCTAGTCATATCAGATAGCATCCGTCGCGGAGAACGGTCTCGCCGTCCGCCGTCGCTTCCCCGCCCGCGCGCAGATCGCAGATCATGTCCCAGTGGATGGCGGAGCGGTTGCTGCTCCCGGTTTCGGGGTAGCCCGAGCCGAGCGCCATGTGGATTGTGCCGCCGATTTTTTCATCCAGCAGAATGTTCTTGGTAAAGCGGTCGATTCCGTCGTTGGTGCCGAAGGCGAACTCGCCGAGACGGCGGGCACCGGGGTCGGTGTCGAGAGTGGCGATCAGGAACGCCTCGTTCTTGCTGGCGCTGGCGTCGACGACGACGCCAGCGGCGAAGCGAAGCCGGATATCGGTGATCTCGCGGCCTTGGGTGACGACGGGGTAGGTGAAGTGGATGTGCCCCTCGGCGGAGTCCTCGACCGGTCCGGTAAAGACTTCTCCGGACGGGAAATTGCGTTTCCCATCCGAGTTGACCCAGGTGCGGCCGGAGACACTGAGGCGCAGATCAGTGCCGGGCGCGGTGATGTGCATGTCGCCGCGGGTCTGGAGCCAGTCGATCATCTGCGCCTGCCGCGCCGAGAGGTCGCGCCAGGCGGCGACCGGGTCGGGCCGATCGAGCATGCAGGCGCGTTCCAGAAAGCCGGCGAACTCGTCGGTCGCCATGTCCGCGTCCTGGGCATGAGCGGCAGTCGGGAAGATCGTCAATGCCCACCGCAGCTCGCCCCGCGCGGCGCGTTGCATGCCCATCTCCCGCAATTCCGCCCGGGCCTGGCTCCAGACCGCCTGCCGCGTGGGATCGATTGCGGAAAGGGCCCGCGTGTTCGTGCTGGCGAGCACGTCGATGGTCACGTTGGCTTCTTCGCGCGACCACCTTTCGAGGGGCGAGATGAAGCGCAATTGGTCATCGGAGCCGCAGCCAAGCAGATCGGTCTGCGCCTCGGTAAACGATGGCGTCAGCACCGCCTGGGCTCCTCGCGTCAGGACCGCGCGATAGATCGCGCGCAGGAGCGGCTCGGCCGCGACACTGCCCGCAATCGCGACCCGATCGCCGGTCTTGACCTCGGTTGAGTAGTCGACGAGCACGTCGGCCCAGCGTTGGTAAAGCGATTCAGGCACGAGGTGCGTTCCTCTCATACAGAATGCGGATGATTCCCATCGCATTGCGGCCGAGAACCCTCACCCCCCTACCCCCCTCTCCCTTTGCGCAGGGCGAGGGGCATGTGATTCAGAATGACACATTTCTCGGCATCTAGCGAAAGCCACGGACGAGCACGACGCCGGTCAGCAAGGCGGCGACGCCGAGCACGCGCACGATGTCGATCGGGCGCGTTGCGGTGCCAAGGACCCCGAAGTGGTCGAGGACGACCCCGCCGCCAAGCTGTCCGGCAATGAGCGCGCCAAGAAAAAGCCCGACACCAATCTTGGGGGCGAGATAGGATGCCGCCAGGAGATACGGCACCGCGGTGAGGCCCGTCACCGCGTACCCGGCGGGCAGTCCGCGCAGGGCGAACGCCAGCAACGTCCCGGTGGCGAGCGCGACCGCGCCGGTGACGGCGGGGTGGCCAAGGGGTTCCGGCAAGGCGGGACGTGACCCCAGGAACCCGCGGATCGCCAGCGCGAGCGCCAGTCCGGCGAGCGTACCCAGGATCGAGATGTAGGCCGCCTCGGCCGGACCGCGAGCCCGGTTCATGGCACCCAGCAGTGCGATTTGCAGTGCCTGCGTGACCCCCAATGACACGACGACCGCGATCCAGATGGCATCACTCACGCCCGGCAATCCTTCTGTTCGTTCATCCGTCGATCGACCACCATGCCTCGCTGTACTGACGCACGCGGTCGGCGTCGATCTCAATCCCAAGACCCGGTGTGCCGGGCACGGACACCGTGTCGTGCTGGTACCACGATTGGGCATCTCCGATATCTTCGGCAAGCATCAGCGGACCGCCCATCTCGACGGTGCGGACGTTATGCATGGCGAGCGCGGTGTGCAACCCAGCCGCGGAGGCGATCGAGCTCTCGACCATCGTGCCGATTTGGGCCGTGATGCCGGCCGTCTCGGCGATGGCGTTCAGTTTCAGCGCGTTGAGGATACCGCCGGTTTTCATCAGTTTGATGTTGACCAGATCCGCGGCGCGCAGGGTGACGGCGCGCAGCATATCGCGCGGACCGTGACAGCCTTCGTCGATCATGATCGTCGCCCCGGTCTGGCGGCGCACCTCGGCCAATCCTTCCAAGTCCCACCAGACGACCGGCTGCTCGATGTAGGCCGGCAGCGAGGGAGCCATGGCGCGGATGGCGGCAATGGCCACGCCTGGCGTGCGCCATCCCTGGTTGGCGTCGACTTTCACCGCGAAATCAGGTCCGACCGCCCCGCGGACGGCGGCAACGCGCCGCGCATCGAGCATCGGATTCGCACCGTCACCAACCTTGACTTTCACCGTGTGGAATCCAGCCTCGACATGGCGCGTGGCGGCGGCCGCCATCGCGTCCGGTTCACCCATGCTGATGACCCGCGAAATCTGTAGTTGCGAGCAACCCCGGGCGCGTCCTCCGAGAAGCTGCCAAAGCGGGATTCCCAGCGAGCGCGAGACGAGATCGTGGAGGGCGATATCGAGCGCCGCTTTGGCGGCGGGAACACCCTCGACGCGGGTATCGAGCGCATGCAGCGCCGCTTCGCGGTCGCGGGCATCACGGCCGATCAAGACGGGGGCGAGATCGCGGCGCAGCGTCTCGGCGGTACCGCCCCAGGTTTCGCCGGTGACGTTCGGATCGGGCGTGGCCTCGCCCCAGCCCTCCGCGCCATCGCGCGTGCGAATTCGCACCAGAACGCTGAGGGTTTCCGGGTAGCTGGCGTAGGCAACGACGAACGGCTCACGCAGGGGCAAGCGGACGGGGATGACCTCGACGGACGAGACGATCATGGAGCGCATCGTCGCACATGCGGCGCTGCCATGGAGATCAGGTTCTGGCCGGCGCTGGCCGCTTCATCAGGTAGGCGGGGTCCGCGCCGTCCATTGCGCCGCGGAAACCGACGATGGCGAATCCTTCGGCGAACGCCGCGATCAGCGTCTCGCGGAGGCGCAGCCGCCAGGCGAGCGCATCAGCGGGACGAGCGGCGAGCATCGCATCGATGTCCGGCGGAATGGCAACCAGAGCATCGTCCGCGCTCATGCCAGACGCGAACGAAACGGCGTCCGGTTCGGATTCGCCCTCGATCTCGCCGATCAGCCGCGCCAGAACTCGCGGCGCGGTGATCTGCCAGGTGACGTGCAGCCGGTCGGATGGCATGCCACCATAGAGTGCCGGCGCGAATTCCGAGCCGTAGCGGTCGATCTCGTAGGCGTTGGCCGTCGCGCCCAGCTTGCCGAAATTCAACCGCGCGTTGGCGGCGCGCAGGGGGTCGACGGTCCAGACGATCTCCGCGAAGCCGCGTTGGTACGCGATCGCCGCTTGCAGATATTTCAATCCTTCGGCGATCCCCAGATTGCGCGATTCCGGGCGGACCGCCAGAAAATCGGAGACGATCCGCGGCCGCCCGACGAACCCGCCCCAGCCGAGCAGAATACCCGCGGCGCGGTCAGGCTGACCGGGAATGAATGCGGCGATCACGGCGCCGCCGGTCTCCGCCACGACGATCAGCTCGTTCGCCGGGATCAGATCGCGTGCAGAGACCCCGAAGACCTCTTCCTGCAATCGCTCGGCCTGAGTCAGATCATCGAGGGTGCGCAGGAGCCGGAAGTGGATGTCTTGTCCGCGGGCGGTGCGCGTCCATCCCGTTTCATCGTTTCCGAGAAATCCCAGAGACTCCGGATTTAGCGGTGGTGATGTTGGGCCGGGCATCATCGGCGCAATTGTAGGGGCGACGCCCGCGTCGCCCGTGTTCCCGACAGCCCAGTCTTGATGGCATCGGCGATATTTCAACATGCTCGTGAATGGAGCGGCAGTATGGGTCACGGGGTTTCAGGGGCTGCGGGCGACGCAGTCGTCGGCCCCTACGAATCGGGTCGAGGTGTCCGTAGCTTTCACGGACGGAAAGTGGTCCGTCTAATCGCGGGCGACGGGGGTTGCCAGAGCGGGTGGAATGCTGACCGGTGTTGCGCTTTCAGGCGCCTCGATCGTGAACGACGCGTCGATGTCGCTGTACTCGTCGCGGCCCTGGACGACGCCGCCGGCGCCGGTCTCGATGAAGCAGGGGATATCGTCCTCGTCGATAGCAATGGTGTAGTCGACCCGCATTCCGGTGGCGGCGACGGTATCCGCCGCGCCGTACACCCGGCACTCGCGGCCATCGTGGGTGACGGTCCCCAGAGCGCGCACCGCCTGCGTGCGGAGCCGACCGGGTAGTGACGCCAAGGGGGCGGGCGGCATGCCGGGGAGACCACCCAGGAGTTGGGAGAGCAACGCGCCGGCAGGGAGCGCGGATGGGTCGAGCTCGATCCAGTCATCGGGTGCGGTTCCAGGCGCGATCCGGGTCACGACCGGACCACGGACGAAGAGCGCATCGCGGATGGAAATCGCTTCGTGATCGTCGTCGCCGAGACCGGTCACTACCTGCCGCTGCCGATCGGGCAGAACGACTTCCCGCTCCGAGACGACGGTCTCGCGTTGGCGCGCTACCGGGGTGGCGCCGGGAGTTGCCGCCGGCCGGGTGACGGGAGTCCCAGGCGCGGAGGCGGCGGGGGTGGTTGCTCCGGTGAATGTGACCCGATACGAGGTGACATCCGGCCAGGCGGTATCGACCCGCGCGGCGAGATCGCCGAGGGTGAGCGCCCCGGATTCAGCCGTGGCCGGGGAGGCCGAGCTGGCTGGAATGACCGGGCTGGCTGCAATGACCGCGGTGGCGGGGATGACCGCGCCGTTGTCTGTGGCGGCCGCGGTTGGGGGTACGGGTGTCGGTGTGGCTTGGGGCATCGGTCCGCATCCCGCGAGCAGGAGTATGAAGACCAAGGCTGCCCAGACCGGCTGATGAATGCGGGCTTTCCCTCCTCTCCCGGCTCGACGGGAGAGGGGGGTAGGGGGGTGAGGGCCAAACGCAGTACGCATGTGTTCAGTCCGCGGGGAGGAGGGAATCGAGCGTGCCGCGCAGCATCGAGAGCGGCATGTAAGCCGCGCCACCCGGCACCAGCTCATCGGATGGGGTGCGGGAAAGCGTGCGCGCCAGGGCGAGAACTTCATCGCGGAGACGGTCCCCGTCGAACGCGCGGGCGCGGGCGGTCTTCGCGGCTGCCGCGAGGGCTTCGGCCGACCCCCGATCGCCGGCGACGGCGGCTTCGATCGCGGCCAGCAACCCGGCGGCCTGGGAAAGCGGATCGCCACCGTTTGGTGCGTCAGCCGATTCGTCGCGAAGAGCGGCGATGAATGCCGCGGCGGCGGTGACATCGTCCTCGAGATCGGCGTGTTTCAGGGCCCGCGCGATCCGCGTCGCCGTTTCGGCGGGAAGGTCGTAAGCGAGGATCGCATCGCGCAACGCTTCTTGCTGGCTGGCGGGTAGACCCTGCAACGCCCGGCTCTGCTTTTCACTGATCCTGCCGCTGCGAATATCGTCGCGCACGCCGAGTGGCAACTTCTCGGTGCCCAAAAGCTGGAAGAGGCGGCTGCGGCGGATACCGACCATCTCGGCGACGGTCTCCCAAGGCGCATCGCCGAGCTGAGTTTTCAAGGCGCGCAATGCCGCCGCCCGGTCGACGGGGTTGAGATCGTCGCGGACGATGTTCTCCATCAACTGCTGGACGAGACGGCGGTCGTGGGGCACGTCGCGGACGATCGCCGGGATCGCTGCCAAACCCGCTGCGCGCGCGGCGCGCAAGCGGCGCTCGCCATGAACGACAACGTAGACGTCGCGCTCGGCGTCGTAGCTGACCGCTATCGGTTGCAGAACGCCTTCGCGGTGGATGCTCGCTGTCAGCTCGTCGAGCCGGTCGGGATCGAAGGTGCGGCGCGGTTGCTCGGGGTCGGCCTCGATTCGCTCCAGGCGAATCTCCTTGGCGGTGGGGAGGTCTTCGACGCCGACGGCCTGGGGGCGATGATCGGTGAAGAGGGCATCGACGGTGAAGCGCCGTCGTCCCTTGGGCGGGGGCCGGATTTCTTCGGGGAGGGCGGAGACGCTAGACATGGGCGGCCACCGGCGGACGCGTCGCGGCGGCATGGGGATCGTTCGTCTCGAGCCAGGCGCCAACATCCCGATACGCTTCGGCGATCGCCGAGCGCGGCATGTAATGGAGCACGCTAGTGCGTTCCGCCGCCGACTCCGCGCCTTTGACCGAAAGGGGCACGGCCGGTAGCAGCGCGAACTGGGGGAACTCCTCGCCGAGCGCGGCCAGCATGTCGGCGGCGAGACGCGAGGAGTGATGAACCTTAGTCGGTAGGAAGCCGTGCACGCGCAAGTCCGGGTTCAGACGGCGGACGCGGGAGACGGTCTCGAACAGGCGGCGCAGCACCATCAGGGAAAGCGGGTGGGGTTCAATCGGGATGACCAGCTCGTGCGCGGCGACGAGGATATTGATGGAGAGGACGTTCAGTGCCGGTGGAGCATCAATTAATACGTAGTCCCAGGGGGAGAGGTCGCCGCGTTTGAGCCGCTGCTCAAGTTGCCGTTCGCGCTCCAGAACATTGAGCAGCTCCAGCTCGGCGGCGGCGAGATCGGGATGCGATGGAATGAGGGAGACGCCCGGTAGCGAGGTGGCTACGGCGAGGGAAGGAAGATCGAGACTATCGTCGAGGAGAAGATCGTAGATGGAGGCGTCGAGCGCCGCGATATCGACACCGGTGGCCATGGTAAGACTGGCCTGCGGGTCCATGTCGACGGCGAGAACCCGGCGCCCGCGCTCGGCGAGCGCGGCGGCGACGTTGAGCGTGCTCGTCGTCTTGGCGGTGCCGCCCTTTTGATTGAAGAAGGCAATGACGCGAGCCATGGAACTCCGCAGCGCTGTGGGGCGCATTCAGCCCGTGTACGTACGCTCTGCGAGGATACCATAGCGGGGGTTTCGGGGTGATGAGTTGTTGGGGTGATGAGGTGATGGGGTGATGGGGTGATGGGGTGATGGGTGGTGGGTTACGGGTTGTAGGCAGCAGTGCCACCCACAATCCACAACCTACAACCCATCACCCTGGTCTCGCCCTCGTCCCGGATCATTGCCCGGGTCGGAGCTCGAATGCGCGGTTGGCCGGGTTGCCGCGCCCATCGGGCGCTTCCTCCGGCATGAGCCGCGAGCCGGCGCGGAGCAGCGCGGTGGCGACGGCCGTGCGCGCCTCGGAAATCCCAGGTCGCGGTGGGGGCGGGTTGGCGGCGATCGCGATGTCGACCGCGCGCTGGCGCTCCGCCTCGGCGAGAAAGTCACGGAATCGCATTTCCGAGACTTGATGCTTCAGGGCGATATCTGATCCGAACATGGCTGGTGCACTCTCCCATGGGGTTTCCCCCGGTCATGGTCAAAAGGTTTCGGGGGCTCACTTGCAAGCGAGCCGGTTGGCGCAAGCGCCATGGTGCTGGTCTCACCGCGAGCGTGCCGCGAACGTGCGGCATGGCCGCGATTGGGACTTTTCAAGCAGTAGCAATAGTGCATTGTGCTCTCCTCTCACCGGCCCACGTGGTGGGGCATCCTCCCGGACAGGACGCTCACATTTCGCGGGCAAACAAAAAACCCCGGACCTGCTAGAGGCCCGGGGCGCGCAGATCGCGCAGCGTGAAGGTTAGCCGACGATACGGCATACCCCCGGGCGTGCATAGGTCGAAACAGCCAGACGTGCGTGTCGTAGATTCACTGGCTGCCTCCTTTCCTACGTTTGCCCGAACCGCGAATCTCGCGTCCGTCTCATGCTGTCTGGGCGCATCCCAAACTGCACACAAAGGTTGTATCACCCGGACCCGCGAGAGTCAACCCCCCTTTGGGGACATCGTGGAACATGTTCTCAGGCCGGGACCGGAGCGACGTCTGCCCCGACTGGCAGGCGGCGGCCGACCGCTTCGGCGACAGCGGCGAGGCGCGGGGTGAGCGCTTCGAACTGGGCGAAGGTGAGGGATTGCGCACCGTCGGAGAGAGCGTGGTCCGGGTTGGGATGGACCTCGATCATCAATCCATCGGCGCCGGCGGCAATACCGGCCAGGGCGAGCGCGGGGACCAGGGCGCGTTTGCCGGCGGCGTGGCTGGGATCGACGAAGACCGGCAGATGACTCATACCCTGGATCACCGGCACCGAGCTGACATCGAGTGTGTTGCGGGTCGAGGACTCGAAGGTGCGGATGCCGCGCTCGCAGAGAATGACGTCGGGGTTGCCCTGGGCCATGACGTACTCGGCGGCGAGCAGCCATTCTTCCATCAGCATCGAGAGACCGCGTTTCAGCATGACCGGTTTACCGGCTTTGCCGACCTCTTCCAGGAGGAGATAGTTCTGGGAGTTGCGGGCTCCGATCTGGAAAATGTCGGTGAACTCCCCGACGACGTCGATATCGCTGGGGGTCATCACCTCGGTGATGATCGGCATGCCGGTCTCCTCGCGCGCGGTGGCGAGAATCTCGAGACCGCGGCGCCCCATTCCTCTGAATTCGTAGGGGGAGGTGCGCGGTTTGTAAGCGCCACCGCGCAGGATCGAGGCGCCGGCGTCCTTGACGGCGCGGGCGGTGGAGACGGTCTGCTCCTCGCTCTCGACGGAGCAAGGACCGGCGATGATCGTCAACGCGTCGCCGCCGATGACGACGTCGCGCACCGCGATCGTCGATTTCTGGGGATGAAAGTCCCAGCCGGTGAGCTTGTATTTCTTGGTGATGCGCACGACGCGTTCGACCCCGGAGTGGATCTCCAGCTCGTCTTCAAGAGACGGCGGCAACGGTGAGCCGACGACACCGATGATCGTGCGCTCCTCGCCCTCCGAGAGGTGCGCGCCCAGCCCGAGCGCTTTCACCCGGGCGACGATACCGTTGACCTGGTCGCGGGTGGCTTTGGTCTCCATGACGATAATCATCGCGCTCCTCCTGTAGGTGACTGGCGGGTAGTTAGGGTATTCGCCGTAGCTCGTTGCCTAGATGGTCGATTCCGGGGTCGTCGTCATGCGGCCGAGGATCTCGGCGAGTTTGGCGTCATCGTAGGCCCATTCCGGACGTAACGCGCGCGCCTCACGCAGGTAGACATGCCGGATTTCGGCGGGGGTGCGCGGGGTGTTGACGTGGAGGAGGATGCGCACCACGCCGCTCAGCGCGCCGGGGACGTTCATCTCGTGGGCGCACAGGAGGGGCACTTCGGTCCAGCCGAGACCGCGCGCGGCCAGCGCGGGAAACGAGGCGGTGATCTCCGGGGTGGTGGTGAAGATGGCGCTGACGACATCGTCCGGTTCGATCGTGTTGAGCAGGATCATGGCTTCGAGGAGATCGGTCGTCGCTTCGCCGATATCCTCGGCGGTGTTGGCGGCGATCGTCGTCGCGCCGCGGATACCGCGGCAGGCACTGGGGCGATGGAGATTCGTTTCGGTAGTCTCAGTCCCGGGCACAGGCTCCTGATCTCCATCGCTTTGTCGCGCGGCGATTCCGTTTGTCTGGTCTGAAGTGGTGGCGGACGAGGTAGCAATTTCGGGCGGGAACGCGACTTCGCCCCGTAGTCCGCGCACGAACTGCTCGGCCGCCGCGAGCTGATCCTCTTCGGGAATGGTGTCCAGATAGTTGATCATTGCCGAGGCGATCACCGCGCCATCCGCGACCTCGCCGACCTGCCGCACATGCTCGGGCGAGGAGACGCCGAAACCGATGGCGAGGGGGAGATCGGTGCGAGCGCGGACCCGGGCCAGATAGCCGGTGAGATCGGGCAGGTCAGTTCGCTGGCCGGTGACGCCGGTGAGGGAAACACAGTAGATGAAGCCACTGGCACGCTCGGCCACCGCCGCGATGCGCTCGTCGGTCGAGGTCGGGGCGAGGAGGAAGATCAGGTCCAGTCCGTGCTGGCGACAGACGGCGAGCAGGTCGTCGCTCTCCTCAGCGGGGAGATCGGGGACGATAAAGCCGTCCACCCCGGCGGCGGCGCAATCGGCGGCGAGTCGTTCCAGGCCGTATTGCAGCATCGGGTTGTAATAGCCCATGAGCAGGATGGGAACGGAAACGTCATGGTCTTCGCGCAGGCGGCGGGTCATCGCCATCGCGTCGGCGAGGGTGATGCCGTATTTCAAGGCGGTCTGACTGGTGCGCTGAACGGTGGCGCCATCGGCGAGAGGATCGGAGAAGGGCACCCCTATCTCGATGATATCGGCGCCGCCGCGGACGAGCGCCAGAATCCACTCCTGGGAACGCTCCGGGGTGGGATAGCCGGCGGTGACGAAGGGGATCACCGCGGTGCGGCCCTCGTCCTTGGCCTGGGCGAAGGCTCCCGCGACGCGGCTGGCGGTGCGCGGCGCGGTGGCACTCTGTGTTGCCAGCGACGATTCGGTCGCCGTCACAGCGTCATGCCCAGGGCGTCGGCCGCGGTTTGCAGATCCTTGTCGCCGCGCCCGGAGAGACTGATGAGGAGGGTCTTGTCGGGGCCGAGTCTGCGCGCCAGGGGGAGGGCGTGGGCGACGGTGTGCGACGACTCCAGGGCGGGGATGATCCCCTCCAGGCGGCAGAGCATCTGGAAGGCGTCCAGGGCTTCGTTATCGGTGATGGCGACGAAGCTGGCGCGGCCGGTTTCCTTGAGATAGGAGAGCTCGGGACCAACACCGGGGTAATCGAGACCAGCCGAGATGGAGTGCGCTTCCTGCACCTGACCGAACTCGTCCTGGAGGACGTAGGTGCGCGAGCCGTGCAGCACCCCGACGGTACCGGCGCAGAGGGAGGCGGCGTGGCTGCCAGAGGTGATCCCGTGCCCGGCGGCTTCGACCCCGACGAGCTCGACTTCCCGATCTTGGATGAAGGGGTAGAAGATGCCCATCGCGTTGGAGCCGCCGCCGACGCAGGCGACGACGGCGTCCGGCAGAGCGCCGATAGCATCGAGCATCTGGGCGCGGGCCTCGCGGCCAATGACCGACTGAAAGTTGCGGACCATCATCGGGTAGGGATGCATCCCGACGACGGAACCGATGATGTAGAAGGTGGACTCGACATTGGCGACCCAATCGCGGATCGCCTCATTCGTTGCGTCTTTCAAGGTGCGCGACCCCGATTTCACCGGGCGCACCTCGGCGCCGAGCAGCTTCATCCGAAAAACGTTCGGCGATTGGCGGGCGATATCGAGCTCACCCATGTAGACGATGCATTCCAGCCCAAGCAGGGCGCAGACGGTGGCGGCGGCCACGCCGTGCTGACCGGCGCCGGTCTCGGCGATGATGCGCTGCTTGCCCATCCGCTTGGCGAGGAGACCCTGCCCGAGGGCGTTGTTGATCTTGTGGGCGCCGGTGTGGGCGAGGTCTTCGCGTTTGAGATAGATGCGGGCGCCGCCGCCGCGATCGGTGAGATTGCTGGCGAAGTAGAGCGGGGTGGGGCGTCCCACGTAATCGCGGGCGAGGCGGTCGATGAGGTCCTGGAACTTGGGATCGCGGCGCGCTTCGGCGTAGGCGGTTTCGAGCTCGTCCAGGGCCGGCATGAGGGTTTCCGGCGCGTACTTGCCACCGAACTGGCCAAAGCGCCCGCGCGCATCGGGAACCGCTCCCGGCTGCCAGCTTCCGACTTCCGACTCCGTAACAACATCGACCGCCATGAAT
>JACCXM010000139.1 GCA_013697005.1 Chloroflexia bacterium
TCGGCTGGAAGACAAACGTCAGGACCACGACGACCGGCGCCACGACCGCCATTGTCAGCAGCTTGAAGGTGAGATTGTTGGCGACATGCTGGTGAATCGGGTGGGCTGGCCGCACCAGGAGGGGGGAAAGATTTCCCTGCCTGATCCAGTATTCCATCTCCCACATGATCCAGGTGAATGACGCCTGGGAGACGACCAGCGCGGTCAGATAGTAGGCGGCGAAGTCGCTGGCGGTGAACCCGTCTACGTTGCCACCCCGAGACTCGGCGACCGTCGACCAGACGGAAAGGTAGATGACCGGTTGCAGGATCAGACCGATGATCCAAATGACGAGCGCGCCGCGATACTGGAGCTGGCTGGCGATCGTCGTTTTTAACTGGGCGCGGTAGAGAACGATCAAATCGGTCACGCCAGCACCGGCTCGGCGACCATCTCCGCATCAGGCTCGAGAGCGGCCTCGGGGGACGGCTCGCCACTGCTGAAGACCGTGTCGATCACCTCGTCGATCGGAGGATCGGTCACGGAGAGATCGACGACCGGCAACTCAGCCAGGAGCCGCGCGGTCACCGCCGCCGCCTCGCCCTTCGGGATGCGCAGGGTTGCCCTTAAACCATCGACAGAAACGACCTCGCCGTAGCGGTCGAGATGGTCAACAGGATGCTCCAGATCGACCGTCACCGTCTTGTGCGGCGAAAATCGCGCCACGAGCGCGGCCAGGTCACCATCGAACAGGAGCGCGCCGTGATGAATGACGATCACCCGCTCGGCGAGGGCCTCAACGTCAGCCATATAGTGGCTGGTGAGCAGCACGGTCGCATCGTTGCGCGCGGCGTACTCCGAAATGAAACCGCGAATCCGGCGCTGCGCGGTGACGTCCAGCCCGAGCGTCGGTTCGTCGAGGAACAGAACCCGCGGCCGGTGCAGCAGGGCTCCGGCCAGCTCGCACTTCATGCGCTCGCCAAGGGAGAGATTGCGCACCGGTTTGGTCAGGAGCGGGCCGAGATCGAGCAGGGCGTTCAACTCGTCGAGGGTTTGCCGGTACTCCTGCTCCGGGATGCGGTAGATGGCGCGGTTGAGCTCGTACGAATCGGCGACCGGAATATCCCAGACGAGCTGATTGCGCTGCCCCATCACCAGCGTCATCTGACGGAGATAGGATTTCTGCCGCTGCCAGGGAACATGACCGAGGACCGTGGCCTCGCCGGCGGTGGGATACAGCAGTCCCGAGAGCATCTTGAGCGTGGTCGTCTTGCCGGCGCCATTGGGACCGAGAAATCCAACGACCTCGCCTGGCTGAACGTCGAAGGCGATGCTGTCGACGGCGACGACGTCTTTGGTCTGCCGCCGGAAGAGCGAGCGGGCGGAGGCGCGGAGACCCGATTCGCGCTCAGGCACTTTGTAGGTCTTGCCGAGATCGCGGACGCGAATCGCGGGTTCGGTGAGAGGCGTCACCGGGGCAGGACTCCTTTTACGTGGTGACGCGGGATGTTTCTCGGGGTGGGCGACACTGGACTCGAACCAGTGACCTCCACGATGTCAACGTGGCGCTCTAACCAGCTGAGCTAGCCGCCCGGAAACAGCGCACACTGTACGCAAACCGGTGACTAGTGTCAACGGACGAAAGTCGGAAGCCGGAAGCCGGAAGTACGTCGTCAGTCGTCAGTCTTCGGTCGTAAGCTGATAGCCGATAGTTCAAGGCCGATAGCCGATGGAGAATGTGACGTGGCTACCGTGCGCGACGTGACCTACGAGCTGCTTCGCGGTCTGGGCATGACCACCATCTTCGGGAATCCGGGTTCGACGGAAGAACCCTTTCTGACCGAGTTCCCTGCCGATATTCGGTACATCCTGGCCTTGCAGGAAGCGGTCGTGGTGGCGATGGCGGATGGGTACGCCCAGGCCAGCGGCAATGCGGCGTTTGTCAACTTGCACACCGCGTCCGGGGTCGGCAACGGGATGGGGGCGCTGGTCACGGCCTGGCACAACCGCACCCCGCTGGTCGTCACAGCGGGGCAGCAGACGAGGCAGATGCTGGCGCTGGAACCGTGGCTGGTCAACCGGGAGGCCACCGAATTGCCGCGGCCGTACGTCAAGTGGAGCCACGAGCCAACACGTCCCGAGGACGTGCCCGGCGCCATCGAGCGCGGCTATCACCTCGCCATGGCGCCGCCGCGCGGTCCCGTTTTCATCTCGATCCCGATGGACGACTGGTCCGCGCCGGCGTCGGCTCGCCAGCCGCGCCGCGTGCAGAGCAACGTCCGCCCGCACGAAGATGCATTGATTGAAGCGGCTCACGCATTGGCCGCCGCGTCCCAGCCGCTGCTGGTCGTCGGGGGTGGGGTCGATCGTGCGGGCGGATGGGACGCGGCGATCCGGCTCGCGGAGCGGTTGAACGTGCCGGTGTGGGAAGCGCCGGCGCCGGAGCGGGTCTCGTTTCCGCAGAACCACCGTCTCTTTCAGGGTTCGCTGCCACTGGCAATGAAACCGTTGGCCGAGCGATTGCGGGGACACGATGTCGTCGTCGTCGTGGGGGCGCCGGTCTTCCGCTATTACCCGCACATTCCGGGACCGATCCTGCCGCCTGGGACGCGCCTGATCCACATCACGGATGACCCGGACGAAGCCGCCAGGGCGCCGGCGGGGGACGCCATCGTCGGCGACGTGCGGATGGCGCTGGAACGGCTCGCGGACCTTGTGCCAGAAGTTAAGCGCCCCAGCCCGGAGCGGCGGCCACCGCCCGCGGATGTCCCCGCGTCGGAGCCGATCTCGGTCGCGTACGCGATGCGCGCACTCGCCGCCGCGATGCCGGCGGACACCTTGGTGGTCGAGGAGTCGGCATCCAGCCGAACTCCCTTCTACGATCAGATTCGGATCGCGAATCCGTCTTCCTATTTCGCGACGGCGAGCGGTGGACTCGGGTTCGCACTACCGGCCGCGGTCGGGGTGGGACTGGCGCGTCCTGGTACGCCGGTCGTCTGCATCGTCGGGGACGGCGCGGCGATGTTCGCGATCCAGGCGATCTGGACTGCGGCGCACTATGAAGTCCCCGTCGTCTTCGTGATCATCGACAACGGGCAGTACGGCATCCTGAAAGCGTTCGCGGCGTTTCAGTGCACGCCGGGCGTTCCCGGTCTCGATTTGCCCGGACTCGACATCGCCGCGATCGCGCGCGGGCTCGGCGCCGAGGCCCATCGCATTCACGCCGCAACCGATCTGGCTGATGCATTCCAGTACGCTTTCCACACCGCCAAGAACCAACGATGCCCAGTGGTGGTAGATGTTGTGGTCGACCCGGAAGTCGGGCAATTGTTCGGGGAGCCGGTCGACGAGGGGTGATGGGGTGATAGGGTCATAGGGTGATTGGTGACATCTTCCGAGAGAAAGAGGTTCAGCACCCGACACGAATGTAGGGGCGACGCCTGCGTCGCCCGCCGTGCGACGTCACCGAAATCCGGGTGAGGCGACCCTGTGTTGGCACCCCTTTGCCAACCATGAGCATCGCGCATTTGGGATTTCGGGCAACGCGGGCGTCGCCCCTACAGATCGTCAATCCCTTTAATGCCCGAAGGTGCGCACCGACTCCCGGCGGGGGTGCCAGGCCAGATCGACCGAGCCGAAGCGCTTCAGCATGTCGCCGGCCTGACGATGCAACGGCTGCAACCCGGGGTGCTTGACACGCCACTCGCCGGTGAGACCGCGGATAACGAGCTGGCTATCACCACGGATGGCGATCGAGAGCTCACTCGCGCTGGGGCCGACCCGCTCCAACAAGTCTTCCAATCCGGCGAGCAGAGCGCGAAACTCGGCCTGGTTGTTGGTCATGCCGTTGCCGAACTCGACGCGCCGCGCGGCGAGGCTGCCGCCAGGACTGACGATCTCGTAACTGCCGTAACCCTTGCCCGGATTGCCGAGTGATCCACCGTCGAAGACAAGGGTGTAGTTAGCGCCGGGAACGGCACGGGCCGGTTTTCGGGGGGGCGGGCTTGGCGCGACGGGTGGGCGGGCACTGCCCAACGCGCCTTGCAGATCGCGGACGAGGTCGATCAGCTCTTCGCGAGTGAGCGTCTCCGGATCGAGGCTATGGAGCCGGGTATCACCACGACGGCTTCCGTTCTCACTCGTCACGCATGACCCGCTTCGGCGTGTTTTGCGGCGGCGGCTTTGACGTGATCCGCGATGTGGGCTGGCACCGGCTGATAGTGGGAAAAGTCGGTCGTAAACGATCCGCGTCCCTGCGTGATGGAGCGGAGATCGGTGGCATAGCGCTGCACCTCGGCGGCCGGAACCGTCGCTTCGATCGTCGTCGAGCCGTTCCCGCCGGGGTCCATGCCGCTGACGTGTGCCCGCTTCGTGTTGAGATCGCTCATGACGTCCCCGGTGTAGTTTTCGGGAACGGTCACACGCAGGGTCATCACCGGCTCCAGAAGTACCGGCTTCCCTTGCAGAATGCCTTTTTTAAACGCCTCTTTGGAGGCGATCTTGAACGACATTTCGTTCGAGTCGACCGCGTGATATGACCCGTCGGTCAACGTCACTTTGACATTCACCACCGGATAGCCGGCGACCGGACCGGACTCCATCCCCTCGCGCACGCCTTTCTCGACCGCCGGGTAGTAGTTTCGGGGAACAGAGCCGCCGAACACCTTCTCGGTAAACTCGAAATCGGAGTCGGGAAGCGGTTCCAGCTCGAGGAAGACATGTCCGTATTGACCGGCGCCGCCGGTCTGTTTCTTGTGTTTGTACTCGGCGATCGTCTTGGCGGAGATCGTCTCGCGATAGGGGACACGGGGCAGACCGAGCTCGACGTTCACCCCGAAGCGGCGGCTCATGCGATCCAGGGCAATCTGCACGTGCGGCTCACCCAGCCCGGAAAGAATCGTCTCACCGCTCGATGAATCGCGGGAGAGGCGCAATGTCGGATCTTCCTCGATTAGCCGCTGCAAGGCGGGACCCATCTTGTCGAGATCGGTTTTGGTTTTGGGATGGACCGAGGTGGAATAAGAGGGCGTGGGAAAATCGACACCGGCGAGCTGGACCGGTTTACCTTGCTCGGAGAGTGTGTCGCCGGTCATCACCGAGGCGAGCTTAGCGACCGCGCCGATGTCGCCAGTGCCGATGGTATCGGTGTTGATATGCTCCTTGCCGCGGGCGAAGAAGAGTTGTCCCAGTCGCTCATCTTCGCCCCGTGAGGCGTTCCAGGCGTGGGTGTTTGATTTGATCGCCCCGGAGTAGACGCGGAAAAATGTGACCCGCCCGACATGGGGATCGGCCAGGGTCTTGAAGGCGAGCGCGACCATCGACGCGCCATCGACCGGGGCCACCTCGATCTCTTCCCCCTTGAGCGCGCCGGTGGCCCGGACCTCGGCCGCCGACGGCAGCAGATCGACGATGGCATCGAGCAGTTGCTTGACGCCCCGGTTCATCGTCGCCGAACCGACCAGCACCGGGACGACGACCCCGTCCATGACGCACTGTTTCAGTCCCGCCGCCAACTCCTCGGTCGAGATGGGATCGTCCTCCAGATAGCGCATCATCAGGACTTCGTCCTGCTCGGCGATCGATTCGACGAGCTGGCGGCGGTAGGTCTCCTCGTCTGCTTTCAGCTCGTCGGGAATCGGGCCCGAGGTAAATTCGCCGGACGTGGTGTTCGTATAGACGTGAGCCTGCTCGGAAAGGAGGTCGACGACACCAGTGAACTGCTTCTCAGCGCCGATGGGAAACTGAATCGGTGCCACCCTGTTGCCGAATGCGGCGCGGGCGGACGCGAGGGCGCGCCCGAAGTCGGCGTTTTCGCGGTCCATCTTGTTGATGAAAATCACGCGTGGCACCCCGCGCTCTTCGGCCAGCCGCCAGGCCTGCTCGGTGCCAACCTCGACCCCGGCCGAGGCATCGATGACGATGATCGCGGCGTCAGCCACGCGCAGCGCAGATTTCACCTCGCCAATGAAATCGGCGTAGCCGGGGGCATCGATGACGTTAATTTTCGTGTCCCGCCATTCGACGGGGGCGATCGCCGCGCTGACAGAGATGCGGCGCTTGATCTCGTCGGGGTCATAGTCGGTGACGGTGTTCCCTTCATCGACGCGGCCCAGGCGAGTGGTGGCTTTGGTGTCGAAGAGGAGGGCTTCCGCCAGCGATGTCTTGCCCGCGCCACCGTGCGCGAACAAACCGACGTTGCGGATGCGATCGGCGGGATAGTGCGGCAGACTCACCGTGCTCCTCCTCCAGATTGTCTTCGATCGATCGTCGATCGTGTGACTGGCGCGCTGGGCCAGCCGGTAGGCGTCCGGGGTGGGTGTACTATGCCCCGCCGTCCGCATCGCGCTTGTCCTGGGGTTGTCTCCGCACCGTCACGGTGGAGAGATACCCGACCGCCGCGTGGGGGGTCAGTGGGCA
>JACCXM010000166.1 GCA_013697005.1 Chloroflexia bacterium
CGGTCTGCGTATCCACGCCGGTCGCCATTTCATCATGCGCAAGTTGCCGATCGCGCGAACCGCGCCCCTGCAATTGAATAGTACCGTGTCCGCTTTACCTTCCCTGATCCATTAGACTGATAGTGACAGTGTTACTGTCGCCATCGGTCCTATGGTCTGGGTGATCGATATGAGTGAACGCGACCGCAATGGAAGAGGGCGCGACGATCAGCGGCGGTCGTCCGGGTTGGGGCCGGGGAGCTATGCCAGATCACGCGGGGGTTCACTGCCCATCGGAAGCGCGGCGATCGGGAACATGGCGGCCGAGCCCTTTCGGTACACGATGGCCGATCTGGAAGAAGCGACTGGGCTGCCTGCCCGGACGATTCGTTACTACATCACCGCGGGACTGCTTCCTTCAGCCCGCGGCCGTGGTGTCGGCGCCACGTACGGTCCGGCGCATCTGCTTCGACTGAAAGCCATCGGTCTTCTGAAGCAGGAGCACACCCCGCTGGAGCAAATCAAGCAGCGTCTCGATGGTATGCGCGATGCCGAGTTGGCCGCGATGCTCGAGGTGGAAACGGCTCCGCCCGAGGACCGGTGGCGGCGGGTGATGCTCCACCCCGATCTCGAACTTCATGTCCGCGAGCGTGGTGGGCGGGGCCGGGATTACCTCTTCGAACAGGTGGTGGACACGATCGTGAAGCAGTCGTCGATCGTCATCGACCAGCAACTCAGAGATGAAGACTCGTGACGGAATCGACACGCGACGAGCGTTTCTGGACCCCAGATAACTCGGACGGAAGCGGCTGGGCCGATGTCGATTGGGTGAGTGCAGCGCATGGGTCGCGCTACCACTATCGGCATGTCGGTTCCGTTGCCGAGGAGCGGTCGCGCCTGCCGCGGTTCTACCGCGTGGTAACGCGGCTGGAATCAGCCGCGCTGCACCCCCACGAGAACAGCTACTACGTGGCGAGCGAACGGCTGGCGGATTTCCTCGCCGAGATCAGCATCGCCGCCGGCGCGGAGGTCATCTGGCACGTGGAACCGTGTCTGGATCCACCACCAGAGAGCCGGGCCGGCAAGAGATAGTAACCCTTATGAGCGAAGCAAATCCATCACATCGGGACCGCCGACGGCGAGACCGGTGGAGACCTTGCCTTCGGCGTCGATCACCAGCGCGGAGGGGGTGCCGGAGGCGCCGAACGCTTCGCCCGTGCGGAAGTTCTGGTCGAGGAGGATCGTCGAATCGAGCCCATGCGCACGGTTGGCCTCGGCATCGCCAGTCGAGATCAGTACGAGTTGGGGGGAGCCCTTTTTCTTGTCTTTCTCCCAACCCTTGAGATCGTCGACCAGCCGCTGGCAGAAGCCGCAGCCCGGATTCCAGAACAGAAGAACCGTACGCCCGTTGCGGATTTCCTCGAGATTGACCTCTGTTCCGTCCAGGTTCGGCAACATGACGGCGGGCGCCTTCTCGCCGATGGGAACGCCGCGGGGAGCGGGTGGCGGCGGTGGGGCATCGTCTTCGCCCGCGGCCGAGGCATCGAGCAGGTTCGGCGCTTCATTGCGGAGCAGAGAGATCACCGTGGGACCACCGACGGCGATCCCCGAGGCGATCTTGCCGTCGGCTCCGACAAGTACAGCGGAAGGCGTGCCGCTGGCGCCAAAGGAGCGGCCGACGTTGAATCCGGAATCCAAGACCATGGGTGATTTCAGACCGGTCTCGCGATTTGCGTCCGCCTCTCCGGTCGACACGACGAGGAGCCGCGGCGCGTCCGCTGGCGGATCGTTTTCCCAGGCTTTGAGGTCGTCGACCATGCGCTGGCAAAATCCGCAACCGGGGTTCCAGAAAAGGATGGCGGTTGGCGTACCAGCGAAATCGGCGAGCTTGATCGGTTCCCCATCGAGATTGGAAAGCTCTACCACTGGGGCATCTTTACCGATGCTGGCAATGCCGCGCGGCGCCTGATCGTTGGCCGCGGGGCGGGGGGCCTGGATAGGGCGGGGCGAAGGACGCGGAGCAGGCACGGGAACCTTGCCTTCAGCGGCCTGCTTGACCAGGCGGCGGATCGCGTCGACGCCGCCCGCCGCTCCACTGCCGATAGCGCCGTCCGGCCGTACCAGGATCGCGGTCGGGGTGCCGAATGTCTGGTAGGCGTCGGCGACCTCGGAGTCTTTTTGCATCAGGACATGGGTGAGGTTGTGTTGCTTTTTTTTGTTGCGATTGTCGTCCAGCGAACCGCGTGAGATGACGGCAACGGTCAGCTTGTCGGCCAGATCGTGCTGCCATTTGCCGACGTCGCCCATCATCGCATTGCACGGACCGCATCCCGTGTCGGAGAAGATCAGGAGGACGGGCTTTTCGCCGGCGCGGAGGGCATCGAGGGTCATTGTTTCGCCGTAGAGCCCGGAGAGGCTGAAGGCGGGCGCGAGGGAACCGAAGGCCAATCCTTCATCCTCGTCTTCTTCCTCGTCCTCATCGTCATCCGGAAGCGCGATATCTGCATCGGCCAACGCATTTTCGATGCGATCGAGCCGGACCAGCAGCCGCCCATTCTGGCCGAGGAGGTGGACGAGTAACCAGGCGACACCGGCCAATGCGGCAAACAGGACGACGCCAATAACGATCATGATCCACTCGAATGGACCGAGATTCTGCGGCCCCGTCGTGACAGAGGCGCCGACGGTATTGTTGACAAACCCGAAGCCGGCGACGAAGGCGGCGAGCACGGCCAGAACCACATTGCGGATCAACGTCGCGGGACCAATTTCAGAGGTGGTGAGCTGGCCGAAGCAATGGCAATCGAATTTTCGGCCGCGAGAAAGGTTGATTGCAATGCCGGCGATAAACATGGCGAGGAGAATCACCGCCAGCGATGCGCCCCATCGCGCGGTGGCGACCGGGATCAGAAGCACGGCGATCAGAATCTCGACGATCGGCAGTAAGATGCCGCCGGCTCGGGTCAGCGATTCCGGAACGCCGAACGACCGCATGGCCGCCTGGGACCCACTCAGATCGAATAGCTTGGAAATGCCCGAGACGACAAACACCGCGGCCAGAATCAAGCGGGCCGCAAGCAAGAGCGCATCCATTGGTTCGAACCCCTGCATGACGAAAAAAACTACCCGCCTGGCCGCCGGAGTGACGTAACACCACGGCGGAACCTGGTCCAACGTCGCCGTAGTGTACCACCACCAATTCCCGGATTCTGGCCGAAACCAGGCGCCGGGACCGTGCCGCTTCCTAATAGTAACCAAAGGGAAGCATTAGGTCTAATGGGTCGCAGATGACGAGGTAATTGATACCGGTACTACAATGGACGCCATAGACGCATGTCATTGCCGGGGCCGGTAGTCGGTCTCGCTCCAGGGGGATTCACGAGTGATTCAGACGCAAAGGCGCACCGCGGTGAGCGAAAACGGCGCAGTACAAGCGGTCGCGTCGGGCCGGATGACCGGCGGCCAGGCATTGGTGGCGTCGTTGCTCGCCAACGGTGTCGATACGCTGTTCGCCTTGCCAGGGGTGCAGCTCGACGGCGCATTCGATGCGCTGCACGAGGCTCAGTCGCAGTCCCAAATCCGCGTCATCCATCCCCGGCACGAGCAAGCCGCCGCCTATATGGCGGATGGCTACGCCCGCACGACCGACAAGGTCGGCGCCTGTCTGGTCGTCCCCGGCCCGGGTCTGCTCAATGCGACGGCGGCGCTGTCCACCGCCTATGCCTGCAATTCGCCGGTGTTGTGCGTCACGGGTCAGATTCAGTCGGACCTGATCGAGTTTGGCCGTGGTCTTCTCCATGAGATTCCCAATCAGCTCGGCATGATTCGCTCGGTGACGAAGTCCGCCGAGCGGGCCACGACGCCGCCCGAGATTCCGGGTCTGGTCCGCCGCGCGTTCACCGAGATTCGGACTGGGCGGGAGCGGCCGGTCGAAATCGAGATTCCGCCGGACACGCTGTTTGCCGAGGCCGACGTCGAGTTGCTCGCGCCGGCGGAGGCGCCGGCGCGATTTGCCGGTGACGTTGAAGCGCTGGAACGAGCGGCGCAACTGCTCGCCCAGGCAAAGACCCCGCTGATCTGGTCCGGCGGGGGCGTTCTCGGCAGTGGCGCCTGGGGCGAGCTGCGGCGGTTGGCCGCGCTATTGCAAGCGCCAGTGGTGATGACGGCCAACGGCAAAGGAGCGCTCTCGGACCGGGACCCGTTGGCGCAAAGTATTCTGGGTGGGATGGAGCTGCTGCCCACGGCGGACGTCATTCTCGCGGTGGGAACCCGGTTTGTCGATCCGGCCACCGCAAAATGGGGACTTGGTCCCGGCCGCAGCGTGATTCAGTTGGATATCGATCCCGCCGAGATCGGACGCAACTATCCGGTCACGGTGGCCATCGAGGCGGACGCTCGCGCCGGTCTGGCCGCCTTGGCCGTTCTGATCGAAGGTCATGGCCGGGAGCGGCCATCGCGGACCGCTGAACTGCAGGAGTTGAAGCGCCAGGTGGCGGTGCGGGCGCGCAACACCGGTCCCCAGGCCGAGTATGCGCTGGCGATCCGCGAGGCGCTGCCGGATGAGGCGATTGTGGTCTCGGAGATGACGCAAGTTGGGTACTGGGCGAATCTCGCCTTTCCCGTCTACGAACCGCGCACATACCTCACACCGGGATACCAGGGTACGCTCGGTTATGGCTTCCCAACGTCCCTCGGCGCCAAGGTCGGTTGCCCGGATCGTCCTGTGGTCTCCATCAATGGCGACGGCGGGTTCGGGTTCTGTCTCAATGAGCTGTCGACGATGGTGCGGCATGACATCGCCGCGATCGCGATCGTTTTTACCGATGATGCATTCGGCAATGTGAAACGCATCCAGCAGGAGCAATTCGGCGGCCGGATCATCGCTTCTGATTTGCTCAACCCGGACTTCGGCAAACTCGCCGAGGCGTTCGGGCTCACGGGCCGGTGCGCCGAATCACCCGCGCGGTTGCGATCGGCGATCGAGGAATCGGTCCACGCGGACGAACCTACCCTGATCTCCGTCCCCCTCGGTCCGGTGCCGAACCCTTGGACCAAGCTTGGATTGCGGTGAGCGAGCCGGGAACTCGAGGAGTCGAGGAGCCGCCGCTGTATTGCACCGGCTGCGGGTCACTGACGGAAGAGCGGTCGGTCGAGGAGCGCATGCGGCCGGTCTGCATCGCCTGCGGGAAGGTCGCCTATCTCGATCCCAAGCTGGCGGTCGCGCTATTGCTGACACGCGGGGACCGCATTCTCCTCGGTAAACGCGGCCCTGGGACGCGGGAACCGGGCAAGTGGAGCTTTCCCGCCGGGTTCGTGGAGCGGGGAGAACCCGTGGAGCGCGCCGCGGTGCGAGAGGCGCGAGAAGAGACCGGTCTCGACGTGACGATCGGCGAACTGATCGGGCTCTATTCCAGCGAAGGGGATCCCGTGGTCCTGGCGGTTTACGCGGCGACGTGCGCTGCAGGAAGACCGGTAGCGGGCGACGATCTCACCGAGGTGGGGTGGTTCACGACGTCAATGCTTCCCGAGCTGGCCTTCCCCCGCGATCGACGGATCATGAACGAGTGGCTGGTGGCGCACCCGATTTCAGACTGATTCCATCGCCGTCTCAGATATGGATCGCGTGCCCCAGCAAATCGAGCGCGGCCTCATGGATCACCTCGGAGACGGTGGGGTGCGGGAAGACGCTGATTCCGATCTCCTCGGGTGTGACTTCCAGCAGCCGGCCCATGGCCAAACCGCCGATCAGCTCCGTCGCGTGCGGACCAACGATCGTCATGCCCAGGAGGTCGTTGGTCTCGGCATCGGCGACGACTTTGGCGAACCCTTCGGTTTCGCCCTCGATGACTGCTTTACCGTTCGGCCTCATCGGGAACTTGCCGATCTTGACCGCGCGGCCCTGACCGGTGGCTTGCGTTTCGGTGAGCCCCACGCTGGCGATCTCGGGACGGCAGAAAGTGACCATTGGCGAATTGAGCACGTCCAATGGGTACGGATTTTGACCGGCGATGTGCTCGATGGCGATAGTTCCCATATGCATTGCCGTGTGGGCGAGCATCTGCTGACCATTGACGTCGCCGATGGCAAAGACGTTGGGAACGTTAGTGCGCATCATCGCATCGACCGGGATCAAACCGTCCTCGACCGTCACGCCCAGCGTTTCGAGACCGATGTTTTCAACATTCCCCTCGCGGCCGATGGCGACCAACAGGACTTCCGCTTCGACGATTTCCTCTTTGTCGCGATCGTCCTTGAGGCGCATGCGGACACCAGACTTGGTGACCTCGATATCTTCCGCCACCGGGCGTGAGTTCGGAAAAACGGCGATGCCCTGGCGTTTGAAGGCACGAATGAGAACGGACGCCGCTTCCTCGTCCTCGGCCGGGACCACGCGGCCGATGAGCGTCACCGTGGAACCGTAGCGGCCGTAGATCGAGGCCCACTCGACACCGACGGCGCCCCCGCCCCGAATGATGAAGCTCTGCGGCAAGGTTTCCAGCACCACGGCGTCATCGGAGTTGATGATGCGCGTGCCGTCAAAGGGACAGCCCGCGATGGCGCGCGGGTGGGTACCGGTATTGACGATGATGTTTCGGGTGGCGAGCGTGAACGGCGCGCCGCCATCGTTGGGGGCGACGTTGACCTGGCCGGGTCCAGCGATGCTGCCGACGCCGGCAATGACGGGAATCTTGTATTTCTTGTCGAACAGGTAGAGGAGACCTTTGTACTGGCCGTTGACGACTTTGTTCGAGCGGGCGAGTGCGGCGGGGTAGTTGAAGGTGATATCGCCAGCCACATCGACACCAAATTCAGCCGAGTGCTGGACCTGCTCGAACACGTCGGCGGATTTGAGGAAGGCTTTGGTCGGGATGCAACCGCGATGGAGGCAGGTGCCGCCAAGCTTGTCCATTTCGATGACGGCAACGTCCAGCCCGAGCTGGGCGGCCCGGATCGCCGCCACATAGCCGCCGGTGCCGCCGCCGATGAGGACGGCGTCGAATGCCTGTCCATCACGCGGTGTCAATTGCTCTGCCATTCGGGGGCGTCCTTCTTCCTGTTGCTGTTGACATACAGTCTGGCGTGGCGCATTCGCGGCCGCCGATCGTGTGTTCGGTGGCTGGCCAGTGGCGAGTATACGATGCGCTCATGGCGCCTTCGCCGCGTTGGAATCTCGCTCTTCGGGCCAGCGGCGGTCATGAACCAGAGGTCGCCGGGAAGCGTCGGGTCAGCGCCGTCGTCTTCGTCAGGATCGTCGAGCGCGTCTTCCTCCGGGAGCAAATGGTGCAGCGCTGGTTGCCGCATGACGCCACCATACTTGTCGCCGGCGCTTGTGCATCGGACAGCGCCAGAGAGCGTCCGCTAAGGAGCATGAGTATGACGGGGATCCGACGGGTTCGTCTCGATCGTACGCGCGGCGCGCCTGCCACGGACCCGATCTTTGTCGGCACGGTGTCGACGCAAGAGGTGGTCAACGAATCCCTCGCAGTGTTGTTACGGGTGACCGCGGTGACGTTCGAGGAGGGAGCGGTCAACCGGCCCCACCGACACTCCACAGATCAGGTGCTGATCGCGACACTGGGGAGCGGATTCCTGGCGGCGGATGATGAGCACCTCGGTCTGGAGTTGGGCGACGTCGCATTCATCCCGGCGGGAACGCGCCACTGGCACGGGGCCAACCCCAATTCGACGTTTACCCACCTCGCGATCTTGACTCCTGGACACACCGAGATCGACGACGGCGATCCCACCGCGTGAACTTCTATCTGCCGCGCCAATTCGTTCGTGGACTGTCAGCGCCGCGGTCGCCGCGATCGGTGAGGGCGGGGAAACATTCGCATCACGACGCCCAATGCTCCCATTTTTCGGTGCCTGGGAGGCTGTTGTACTTGGGTGCCGGAGGTGACAGAATGCGGTCATCCCCCGCACAGACGGATAGCAACGCGTGGCCATCGTGCCGGCGTCCAGATGCGTATTGGGTCTGGAAGACGGCGCGCGGCGTAGGGAGCCCATGTCCAGGGCAACCAGCATTCCGAAACAGGAGCCGCTGCCACCATTGCGGTGGCTCCTTCAGCCAGATGCCACCAGATTTGCCCATCCCGCGGAGATCGAGCTGGCGCGGCTGCTGACGTTTTACGGGCAACGATGGGCGTATGAACCGACGATGTTTGCGGTGCGATGGGGGATTGACGGCCGGCCCGAGGCGTTTGTCACCCCAGATTTCTACTTACCGGATCGGGACCAGTATCTCGAGCTGACGACGATGCGGCAGAGACTTGTGACCCGCAAGAATCGAAAGTTTCGGCTCTTGCGAAAGCACTATCCGCACGTTCGAGTGCGACTGTTGTATCTCCGTGACTTCGAACGCTTGCAACTGGTGTATGGCGCGAACGACGCCGAACAGGAGGTTCGGCTCGGCGCCATTCTTTATCCCAAGGAGGATGTGGAGCGGCGCATTACCGAGCTTGCTTCACAAATCGCCGCAGGATTGCCGGCTCGCACCGTGAGGGATCGTGGACAACGCCCGCTGCTCCTCGGCGTCGGCCCCGGATCGGACCGTTTCCTGCTGTCGCTGGGCGAAAAGGTTCGCGCTCTAGGTGTCGGGGTCGATCTCGATCGCGTCGATTTGACGACCATGCCCGCGCCGCCGGCGCTGGCCCCGGTCCAGGTGCGGCTGGCACGCGTTCCCACCGCATCGCTCCCCGGGCGTGCAGTGGTGCTCGTGCAAGAAGTGCTCAGCTCTGGTCTCAGCGCTGCGTTCCTGGAGACCTGGCTGCAACGGCGCGGGGCCGAGGAGGTCGCCGTCTGCGCGCTTCTCGACCGCGAGGCGGCGCGCGTCGTCGACGTCCCGGTGATATGCCGCGGGTTTCTGGCGCCAGACGTCGGACTTGCGGGCTATGGACTGACCCGGCGGCGAGAGTTTCGGGATTTGCCATTCATCGCGGAAGTCGAAACGGGCTGACCGGCTACCGACCATGAGCGCGGTAGGCCGCCATCGCGCAGCGTCCGTGCCGCAATGCGTGGCATGATCTGCTAGTGGTCGACCGCTGAAGTGTCGCCGCGATGGACCTGCCATGTCCCGCGAAATCCACTACGACAAGCCATTTTACTGGTGGGGTCCAGGCTGGGGTGCGCGACCTGAGTTGCGCCTCGCCGATCTTCTTCGTGACGGGACGCTAGACTCCTGGCAGGGCGCATGGCTGTGGGCGGCGCTCGCCCGCCGGACATCGCTCGTCGTGATATCTGAAGCCAGTGGCGCCGGTAAAACCACGTTGCTCACGGCGCTGCTCGAGTTGTTGCCACCCGCAATCCATCGCATTTACCCGCGCGGATCCTTTGAATCGTTCGCGTTCCTCGCTGACCCAGCGGTGCCGCCAAACGAGACTGTGCTGCTGGTGAATGAGTTGAGCCCGCACCTTCCGGTTTATCTGTGGGGCGCCGCGGTCGCGCGTCTACTGGACGCGGTCGATTGCGGATTTCAGGTGTTGGCGACGGCCCATGCGGCGACGGCGCCCCAGTTCATCGGAATGTTGACGGGGAGCCCGCTTCATCTCCCGGCGCCGCGGGTGGCGGCGTTCGAGCTGGTGGTGGTGCTGGAGGCATCGGCGAAGAACGAGAGCGGGCGGCGGGTGGGGGAAATCTGGTGGTTGCAGCCAGCCCGGGACGGGGTGGTGCTGACGCCCTTCGCCCCTCAACTCAGAAACGACATATCCCCTGAGAATCACGTCAGACCTGACGACCTCAATGCCGTCCCGATCAAGACTGAAGAAATCCAGTGGCGGGCATCCATTTTCGACGACCTTCGCGATGGGCGGATCGAGCGAATCCCGGCCGCGGATCGTCTTCCGAACTCGGACGATCCGCATGAAGAAGGGTCCGCGCCTTGAGGCTTTGCCCGGCGCGCGTGTAGCATCTTCACCGGCGCGGGCACCCGCGCTGTGACACCATCCCTCCGGCGTTCATCAATGGCCCTTCGCCAAAGCCGCACGTGTTGGACACGAACAGAGAGGACGATAACCCGTGAGCGACGTCGCCGCCGTGCAGGCCGACGGGGCCGCACGGCCCGCAACCCTCGGCGCACTCCGCGAGTCTGGATACGAATCACACTCGATTCGAGAAGAGATGCGCGAAAACCTGATCGCCCGCTTGCGCCGGGGAGACCACCTGTTTCCCGGTATTGTCGGTTACGATCGAACCGTCATTCCCCAGGTCGAGAATGCGATTCTCTCGGGTCAGGACATCATCCTGCTG
>JACCXM010000189.1 GCA_013697005.1 Chloroflexia bacterium
GGCACGATCAGTCCCTGAATCACCCGCAGCAGCGCCACCGCGGTCGTCACGCCGACGATCAGAATCGTGACTTGTTCGCGCAACCGGCGATCGCGCTCGCTTCCCGCGACCGCCGTGCGCAAGGCCATGTCGCTCGGCAATCCGTCGGGCCGTTGCGCGAGATAGGCCAGCGCCAGCAACGCCGCCAATACCGGCGCGGCCAGCCGTGCCCAATACCAGGGAAACGGCGTCAGTGCGATCGGCGCCGCCGGCGCGCCAACGACCACTACCAGCAACGGCCAGACCCCGTGCTGCACCAGGGTGAGATTCAGCCAGCGGTAGCCGCGGCGAAACGCCGACAACCCCTCGTTCGCGAGCGATGCCTCCGCCGCCGCGATCCGCCGGGTGCGCGGTGGTGGGCGTGGCTGTTCTCGCTCCGGATCACGATTGAGCATCCGCGAATCGTAAACCGATCCGCGCCCGGACACGACACGAGGCCAGCGTTGCCGCTACCGGTTGCGTTCTTCGGGTGGCCGGATGGCGCGAAATCTCCAGAGCAGCAGCACGTCATACAGACTCTTCAGCGCCCCCGCGATCACCAACGGCCAGCCGAATGGCGAAAGGCTTAGTAGCCATCCCGAGAGCAACGGCCCGATCGCGGCCGCAATACTGCGGGGAACCGCGGTCACGCTGGCCGCTGCCGGCCGCTCCGCCGGTGAAACAACCGCCATCACATACGAATTGCGCACCGGCACATCCATCTGCGACAGGGCGCTGCGCAGCGTCAGTAGCACTACCGCCAACTCCATGGTCGGCATGAATGGGGTGAGCAGCAAGAACAGATTCGCCGGCAGATGGGTGAACACCGCCGTATTGAGCAGCCCGATGCGGCGGGAAAGACGCACCGCCAGCAGCGCGGAAAAGGCGGAGAGGGTCCCCGTCCAGAAAAAGATGACACCCGCCGTCGTCACCGAGAGTCCAAATCGCTGAAAGAGCCACAGCGCCAGGAGAGACTGCACGACGAATCCGCTGCCGAACGAATCGAGACTGAACAGCGCGGCGAGCCCATACACCGTGCGTTTCGATGGTCCCAGCGGCGTGGCCACGGTCGAGTCGGGCGGCTCGATGGCCGGAGAAAGTCCCCGGTAGAGCCAGAACGCCGCCAGACCCAAACCGGCATAGAGCACAAACATGCCGTCGATGGGGCGGCCGAGCGGCAACCCGGTCTGCGCCGCGATCAACCCCGGCACCCCGGCGCAGAGGGCGCCGAACGCCGCCACCAGCGAACCGGTGAGACTGAAGCGGGCGAACAGCGCCGTCCGCTGCTGGTCGCTGGTCGTCTGCGGCAGCAGAGCCTGCTCGGTGGGCAGAAATACGCTAACGTCACCAGAGGAGGGATTGAGGGTGCCAATGAACGCCACGATCAGCAATGGCCAGAAATCGTGGAGCAGGGCGAATCCCAGACCCGTGGCAATCATCAGCAGCGACGCCCGCAGCAGGAGCACCCGCCGCCCGATGCGGTGCGCGGCAAAACCCACCACCAGTGTCAGCGCCGCCGAACCGAGCAGCGTTGCCGTGGCCACGGCGCCGATTTCGACGGTGCTCAACCCGAGCTGGACCAGATGGAGCGGAAGCAGAATGCTGACGAAACCATCACCGAACGCTCGCGTTGCCCGGGCAAGCAACAGCACGCGGGCGTCGGCAGAGGTCTCCGGCGGCAACAAACGCCATTGGTTCAGGGCAAATGTCAACATGTCACGACTCAGGGTATCTCATCGCGGACTGGGCCACGTGCACGCCAAGGAGTAGTTCCTGCTATTCCCCGGCGCCGGACGCCCGCGCTCTGATTTCGGGTATCGTCCTCATCTCCCGCGCCGCCGGCGGCCGGTCGTCGCCGCGTGGTTTTCGATCGTCGGCCGGGATCGGCCGCGTTCGCTGCAAGAGGGCTTCCCATGCCGGCACCAGGAATCGCGGGAAATGGCTCGGCTCGCGCGGAATCACTGGGCGCGCGCATCGCCCAGGTTCCGGCAACGATCAAGCACGCGTTTGCCACGTTCCTGGCCGTACCGACCATCGTTGTCGGCGGCTTCCTCCTGCTCGCCATCATCACCTACGTCCTCGACCAGCGCGATGAGAGCCAACGCGACCCGCTGGGACAAATCCTGCAATCGCATCTATTCGCCGACGCGGAGTCGACCACGCAAACTCTGGGCACCATCGCCGGTGGCATGATCACTATCACCTCGATCACCTTCTCGCTGCTGCTGGTGGCCCTGCAGCAGTCGGCGGGAAGCATGACTCACGCCGTGTTCGATCAGTTCCTGCGCCGCTCTCTCAATCAGGTTTACGCTGGCTGGTTCATCGGTATCACGCTGTACATCCTGATCACGCTGGCCACCGTCCGCCCGGAGTTCAACCCCATCTACGGCGCCACCCTGTCCCTGTTTTTCGCGATCACCGCGCTCTATGTCTTGCTGTTACTCATCTATTCCGCCATCGAGCAGATGCGCCCCTCGGCGATCCTGGAATCGATCCACGACCATACCCTGCGGGCGCGAGAGCACCAGCACGCCCTGCTGCGGCGGACGCGGCGGCAGGCGCAGCGCAAGGGTCCGGTGCGCTGCACGGTGCGCGCTCCAGCCGATGGCTTCGTCACCGCCATCGATCTCGATGCGATCGCGAAGGCGCTCAAAGCGGCGCCGCGGGCCGAGATCGCCCTCCATCTCCCGCTCGGTGGCTATGCCGCGTTCGGCGACCCGCTCGCCGATGTCAGGGCGGCGCCGGCCGACGACATCGCGGACCTGGAGCAGGCGATCGCGGGCGCGATCCAGCTCGAGCGCGAGCGCGATCTGGAACGCGATCCTTCGTTCGGTCTGGAGCAGATGGAGACGATCGCCTGGACGACGATCTCGACGTCGAAACAGGACCCCAATCCGGGGCTGGAGGCGGTGCGCAATCTGCGCGATCTGCTGGCACGCTGGGCCGTGGCCGATGAGGAGGTCGCGGAAGAGTCCGATGAGCGGCTGGCAATCGTCTACCCGGACGATGTCCTGGAGCGGCTCATGGGCTCGATCGAGTCGTTG
Source organism: Chloroflexia bacterium (assembly GCA_013697005.1). Classification (GTDB taxonomy): domain Bacteria; phylum Chloroflexota; class Chloroflexia; order Thermomicrobiales; family UBA6265; genus JACCXM01. The sequence continues at coordinate 3,063 of JACCXM010000189.1, forward strand.
ACGGTGGTGGCGTCGGAGTCGATGCAACATCACGTCTACGCCGATATCCTGCGTGGTCTGGCCGTCACCCTCGACCGGCTGCCGCCGCCATTGGCGCGACGGACCGAGGAACTGGTGCTGCGCAGTCTGGCGGGGCTGGGCGACCACGTCCTGACCGCCGAATTGGACGACGCTCTGACCTGCATCGCGGACGCCCTCGAGGCGGCGGGTCTGGGAGACGGAGCATCGGCCGTGCGCGCTGCCCGCGCCGAGCTGGCGACGTCGGTGGGCAAGCTGAACTCGCGCGCCACGCGAGTCCCGTCCGAGTGACCGGAACCCGCGGCCCAAGAGAGGTGTCATTCTGAGACCGCAGGCGAAGAATCTCGTTTCTGGGGCACTTCTTGCGTAATCGGACGAGATTCTTCGTTCCTGAGAATGACACGGTTCCTGAGAATGGCACGGTTTCTGTCGCGCGGTGCGGAAAGAACGGTCTAGCGGTCGCCGTCGGCGATGCCCAGCAGGTCCGGCAGTCCAGACAGATCCGGCAACTCGTGATAGGGACCGTAGGCTGGAACGCCCGTTTTCCCGTAGCGATTGATCCAGACGCGGGTCCAGCCGAGGGCATGGGCGGGGACGATGTCGTACTCGAAGCCCTGGGCGACGTGGACGATGTCGCCGGGCGCGCAGTCCAGCGCGCGCAAGGTGTATGCGAAAATGACTGGCGACGGTTTGTAGGCGCCCGCCTGTTGCGCGGTGATGACGCGGTCGATGGGCACCCCGATATTGGCCACATTGCGGGCCATGATGTCGTCGTCGCTGTTGGTGATGATCGCCAGGTTGATGCCGGCTGCTCGCAGCCGCGCCAGCGCCGGCGGCACCTCCGGAAACGGTCCCCAGTTCGGTACGGCGGCGAGCAGGGCATCGCCGTCTTCCTTCCGGTAGGGGAGGTCATAGGCGCGCATCGACTGGGCGAGGGTGTCTCTCAGTACCTGGCGATAGGGTATGTATGGACCGTGCGTGGTGGTCTCGTAACGCAACGCCTCGAACGCGGCAAGAAACGAATCGACATCGATGGTGTCCGCGCGCGCATCGAGAATATCCCGCGTCACGTCGTCGATCGCGAACTCAACGAGGGTGTCGTAGCAGTCGAACGTGATCCAGGTGGGCGGGTTCACGCTTTCGTCTCCTGCCGGTGCGACCAATACGGACATGAGCGGAAGCCACGTGCCCGGTCGCAGTATGAACCAGATCGCAAGGAGATCCCCGGGCGGAGTCCCCATGACGCCATCATCGCTTGCCGATCGCCGCTCCCGAATTCCGATGCCGCGTACCCGCTTGATCGGGCGGGATCACGAGTTGGCCGTCGTACGCGATCTGCTTCTTCGGGACGAGGTCCCACTCCTCACCCTGACCGGTCCTGGCGGGGTCGGCAAGACCCGTCTCGCGCTCAGCGCAGCGGCCGCGGTGGCGGGCGATTTCTCCGACGATGTGATCTTCGTCCCACTCGCCCCGATCGCTGACGCGGACCTGGTGGCCTCTGCCATCATCAAGGCGATCGGCGTGCACGAAGTCAGCGACGAGCCGCTGATCGAACGGTTAAAGGCGATATTGCGGGATAGGCGCCTGCTACTCGTGCTCGACAACTTCGAACACGTGGTCGAGTCCGCACCGCTCGTCGCGGATCTGCTCGCTGGCTGCCCAGGGTTGAAAATTCTGGCCACGAGCCGGATGCGGCTCCGGATCTCCGGCGAGCGCGAGCACGTGGTACCACCGCTCGGGTTAGTCGCGCTGGAAAGGAAGACCAGCGATGCCGACGCGGCCATGTCGGATGCGGCGCGGCTCTTCGTGGAGCGCGCGCGAGCGATGCAGGAGAACTTCACTCTCAGCCCCGAGAACGAGAGCGCAGTCGCCGCTATCTGTCAGCGGCTGGATGGCCTGCCGCTCGCCATCGAGCTCGCCGCGGCCTGGGTCAAGGTGCTCCCGCCAACGGCGCTGCTGGCCAGACTCGAACACCGGCTGCCGCTGCTCACTGGAGGGGGACGCGACCAGCCAGAGCGGCTGCAAACGATGCGTGACGCCATTGCCTGGAGCCATGACCTGCTAACGCCCGAGGAGCAGACGCTTTTCTGGAATTTCGCGGTCTTCGCCGGAGGCTTCACACTGGAAGCGGCGGAAGCCGTCGCGCGTGATCCCGCCGATCTCGGGATCGACCCGCTCGAGGGCGTCGCCTCGCTCGCGGACAAGAGCTTGTTGCGGCAGGAAGCGGGTCCGGACGGGGAGCCGCGCTTTTCGATGCTGGAGACGGTGCGCGAGTTTGCTCTCGATCGGTTGGCAGCGAGTGGCGAGGAAGACACGATTCGGGAGCGCCACGCCATCTGGTGTCTCACCCTGGCGGAGACGGCCGGGGCCGGGGCCGGGACCTACCTCGCGGCGGATGCTCGGTGGTTGACCCGCCTGGACGCCGAGCTGGACAACCTGCGCGCCGCGCTCGCCTGGTTTGACACGGCAGACCAGCCGATCAATCTGCTGCGGCTGCTGTCGGCGATCGAAGAGTATTGGACCGCCCGGCCCTACCACGCGGAAGTCCGGCGCTGGTTGGAACCGGCTCTTCATGCCACCTCCGATGCTCCCGCCGCGGTTCGCGTGGCGGCGCTTGAGCTTGCCGTCTACATGAGCGGCGACCAGGGTGATAGCCCGGCCGCTGTCGCCCACGCCGAGGAAGCCCTGACCATCGCGCAGCGGCAAGGCGACCCGTTCACACTCGGCTATGCCCACTTCAGTCTGGGCGTGGCCTGGGCCTTCTCCGGCGACGCGGCGCGGGCAGCAGTGTCCTACGCGGTGGCGTTGCCGCTGCTGCGGGAGGCAGGAGCGAAAGTCGCCGTCGCCGTCGTGCTCTCCGAGCTTGGAGACAGCCGGCTCATGGCCGGAGACCTGGACGCGGCGGTGGTCATGCTCGACGAAGCGCTCGCCCTCCACCGCCAGACTGGGCACTCGTGGGGCATCGCGATGACCTTGGGCGAGCGCGCCCATGCCGCGCGGATGCAGGGAGATCGAGCTCTCGCCGCTCGCCTGTTCGTTGAGAGCATCGCCGCAGCGGAGGAGATCAGCAC
>JACCXM010000200.1 GCA_013697005.1 Chloroflexia bacterium
GGCGAAAGGTCGTCCACATCAGGCAGGGCTCGTGTCGGTGGCGGGATGAACTCGTCGGCGAGGCAGTCCATCAGGACGACGTCGTAGCGGCAGCCCGCCAGGAGTTGCGCCCCGCGTCTGCGTCCGATCTCGCGGAACCCTGCTTTTTCATACGCGCGGATGGCGCCTATGTTGTAGGCCAGCGTGTCGAGCCAGACGTTGTAGACACCGAGCACGGTAAAGGCATAGTCGAGGAGCAACCGCGTCGCCTCGGTACCGTACCCTCGCCTGCGGTCGGCGGGGTCTCCGATCGAAATCCCGAATTCAGCCGTGCCATGCGAGTTCGTGAAATCCCGGATGTTCGTGTACCCGATCGGGCGGAGGTCCGGTAAGACGTAGATGGCAAATCCGAGCCAGTCGTCCCGCTCGCCGCGCAGCAAGGGTTCCCAGGTGGCGGAGATCACCTCCGCCGTGAGGGGGAGGGGATCGTTTCCACGGAGATCGGCCGTCCGAAAATCGTTGTCCCAGCGTGCGATGAGTGGCAGCAGGCCACGATGCAGCGGCCCCAGCGCCACCAACTCGCCGGTCATGTTGACGACCGGCTCAGATTCGGCACTCAGCTCACTCGGCCCGAAATCGTCGGTCATGCGCCACTTTCTCGGCTATCCCCTATCGGACGTAGACGGTGAGACGGGGCAAAGAGCATAGCCGATCGCCAATGGCTGATAGCCGATAGCCCGCCAAAAGGTGCGTGCTACCATCAGCCCGCGTCCGGGGCGGCTTTTGCACCAGCCCCAAGTGCTTTCCAACCGGAGTCATCAGCCAATGGCCACCACCGCCGCTGCCGCGACAACCGATATCCGTGCCAACGTCATCGACGCCCTGGGCAATACCCCGCTCGTCCAGCTCAACCGGGTCACGAAGGGAATCCGGACGCCGATTGCCGCCAAGCTGGAGATGCTCAATCCGGGGGGCTCGGTGAAGGACCGGATCGGGATCCGCATGATCGCGGAGGCGGAGCGCAAGGGATGGCTCAAAGCGGGCGGCACGATCGTCGAGCCGACCAGCGGCAATACCGGGGTCGGGCTGGCGATCGCGGCGGCGGTGAAAGGCTATTCGTGCATCTTCGTCATGCCGGACAAGGTCGCCGCGGAAAAAGTCGCCCTGTTACGCGCCTACGGCGCCCAGGTCGTCACCACGCCGACGGCGGTCGAGCGCGACTCGCCGGAGAGCTATTACTCGGTGGCCGACCGGCTGACGCGCGAGGTGCCGGACGCGTTCCAACCGAACCAGTATTTCAATCCGATGAATCCACGCACGCACTATGAAACGACCGGACCCGAAATCTGGGATCAGAGCGGCGGCCAGGTGACCCACTTCGTGGCGGGGGTCGGGACTGGCGGCACGATCTCCGGGGTGGCGAAATATCTCAAGGAGCAACATCCGGCCGTCCAGGTGATCGGCGCCGATCCGGAAGGGAGCATTTACACCCAACCAGACGCGATGCATCCCTACAAGGTGGAAGGGGTCGGCGAGGACTTCTGGCCGGGCACCTTCGATCCGACACTGGTCGATGCTTGGGTGAAAGTCTCCGATAAGGACTCCTTCCTCGCCGCGCGACGCGTCACCCGCGAAGAAGGAATCCTCATTGGTGGCTCAGGCGGGCTGGCGATGCACGCCGCGCTCGAAACGGCGCGCCTGGTGGACGATCCGGCGGCGCTGGTGGTGGTGCTCCTACCGGATAGTGGCCGCGGCTATCTCTCCAAGATTTACAGCGACGACTGGATGCGGGAAAACGGTTTCCTCTCGCGCTTCTCGCAACCGGCGCGGGTGGGATCGGTCGTCGCGGCGCGCTCGGGCGAGACGCCGACGGTGGTCGCGGTGAGCTGCGATCAGACCGTGGCCGACGCCATCGAGCTGCTACGCGAGCACGAGATTTCGCAGCTTCCGGTGGTGCGCACCGGCACGCCTCTCATCACTGGGGATGGCGCCGCCGCGCGCGTCGAGGTGCAATCGGTGGCGGGGTCGGTGCAGGAGCGGGGTCTGCTCGATCAGCTCTTCCGCAACCCCGATGCACTGAGCGCCAAGATCAGCACCGTCATGGACGGACCATTCCCGCTGGTCGACGCCAACGAAGAGGTGGAACGCATTGTGCCGATGCTTGCCTCCGGTGCGCCCGCGGTGTTGGTGCAACGCGACGGCGCGATCATCGGTGTCGTCACTCGCGCCGACGTGCTGGAGTACGTGGCGCATCACCGTGGAAGCTGATCCAGCTGAGGAGCAAAGCTATGGTGATTCAGTCTCGGTCCGTCACCCCTCACGACTTTTACCGGTTACGGGCGTCGAGATCGTGTCGCCGTCGACCAAGACTCACGACCGCGTGAGGAAGCACGATCTGTACGCCCGGCACGGCGTTTCCGAGTACTGGCTTGTCGATCCGGATGCCCAGACCATAACGGTCTTGAGCGATCCTCGTAATGGCCGCTACGAGACGCAAACCGTCGCGAGCGATCGAGTTGTCTCCGTGACCATCCCTGGCTTAAGAGCCGATCTCGCCGCAATCTTTACTTCGATTCTTAGCGACTGATCACTGGAGTCTGGCCATGGCGATCCAGTCACACCTTCTCACTTACGACGATCTCGAGCGAATGCGCGAGACGCGCGACGAGCGTCTGGAGCTGATCGAGGGAGAGATGGTTGTGACGCCGTCGCCGTCGCCGATGCATCAGCTTGTGGTTCATCGGCTGGCCGTGCTGTTCGACCGGGCGATCGTTGAAACCGGCTTCGGGGTGGTTTTGGAATCCCCACTCGATGTCTACCTCATGGCTCAGAATGTTTTTCAGCCTGACCGCATCGTGTTGCTTCGCGATCGCTTCACGCACTTCGGATCGAATATGGTTGAAAGCGCACCAAACCTCACCATCGAAGTTATCTCTCCGTCGTCTCGTGGCTATGACCGCGTGATCAAACGGAATGTCTACGCCAGGTTTGGGGTCCATGAATTCTGGCTGGTCGACCCAGATACGCGGACCATCACCGTTTTCAGCGATCCCCGGGAGGGCCGCTACCAGACCGAAACGGTGGCGAGCGATGTTGCCGTCTCCGCTACCATTCCGGGGGTGTCGGTCGACCTGGAGGCGTTGTTTGCCCCGGTTCCCGGCTTCTGACCCGCGGCGGTGAGCCGGGGAGCGTTGGAGGAGTTGCACGCATGACCGCCGATTGGCAGGAAACCGCTTTCGAGACACGCGCCATCCACGCCGGCCAGGAACCCGATCCCACCACCGGCGCGATCACCACGCCGATCTATCAAACCAGCACGTTCGTCCAGAAGGGTGTCGAGGAGTTGGGCGCGTACGAGTACGGGCGGACGCACAATCCCACCCGGACCGCGTTGCAGGAGGTCGTCGCCTCGCTCGAAGGCGCCGTCTGGGGACTCGCCTACGCCAGCGGTCTGGCGGGGACGCAAAATATCTCCTATCTGCTGGCTCCGGGCGACCACATCGTTCTTTCCGACGACGCCTATGGGGGCACCCACCGCTTCGTGGCCAAGGTGATCAGCCGCTACGGTATCGACTACACCCTGGTCGACATGAGCGATCTGGCGCAGATACGCTCCGCCATCCGTCCCGAGACGAAGTTGGTCTGGGCCGAGTCGCCGACGAACCCGTATCTGAAGATCGTCGATATCCGCGGCGTGGCCGAGCTCACCCGCAATCACCGGGCGCTGTTCGTGGTCGACAACACCTTCGCCTCACCCTACTTGCAGAATCCATTGGCCCTCGGCGCCGATCTGGTGCTGCATTCGAGCACGAAGTACCTCGGCGGTCACGCCGATGTGGTCGGCGGGGTGGTGGTCGGCAACGACCCCGAGATATACGAGACGTTGAAATTTCACCAGAACGCGGGTGGCGCGGTGCCGGGGCCGTTCGATTGCTGGCTGGTGTTGCGCGGGATCAAGACGCTTCCGGTGCGGATGGACCGGCACAGCAAGAACGGACTCGCGGTGGCAGAGTTTCTGCACGGGCACCCGGCGGTGAAGCAGGTTTTTTATCCGGGGCTGCCCGAACATCCTGGACATGCGATCGCCGCCCGGCAAATGCGCGATTTCTCCGGGATGGTCTCCTTCACCGTCCGCGGCGATTTTCAGACCGCCGCCGAGGTGGCGCGCAGCACCAACGTCTTTCAACTCGCGGTCAGTCTGGGCGGGGTGGAATCGCTGATCGAGCACCCGAACCAGATGACACACGCCAGTGTTACGGGGACGGTGGCCGAGGTGGA
>JACCXM010000228.1 GCA_013697005.1 Chloroflexia bacterium
CGGCCGGGCGGGCTGTTCCCCAACAAACAACGCGCCGCGGAGCTCGTGCCGGACAGTCCGAATATCGTGGTGCAGGAGCAGCAGGACGCGTACGACGTCCGCACGCACGACGACGAGACGCCTGACGTGCGGGGAGGGCAGGTGGCATGAGCGCCGTCGTCGCCGCGCCGCATATCCCAGCCCAGGCGAGTGAACCGGTTCTCGTCGTCGCCGGTCTCACGAAGCGCTTCGGGGGGTTGGTCGCCGTCGACAACGTCGACGTAGTGGTGCCGCGCGGGGCCATCGCCGGACTCATCGGCCCCAACGGGGCCGGCAAGACGACCGTCTTCAATATGATCGCCGGGATCTATCGCCCGACCGAGGGCCGCATCAGTTTCGACGGCGAAACGCTCTTCTCCGATGGTTTGAGTGGGGAAAAGACCAACTGGCTGCGGCCCGACCAGGTGACCGCGCGCGGGATCACCCGCACCTTCCAGAACATCCGGCTCTTTGCCAATATGACGGCCCTGGAAAACGTGCTCATCGGGATGCACTGCCGGCTGCAGTCCAACCCGCTGGGCGCGGTGTTGCGGCTGCCCTCGGTGAAACGTGAGGAAAGCGAGTCGCGGGCGAAGGCGCGCGAGCTGCTCGACTACGTCGGGCTGCGCGGTCAAGCGCCAGTGACCGCGAAGAACCTCGCCTATGGCGATCAGCGCCGGCTGGAGATTGCGCGGGCGCTGGCCAGCCAGCCGAAGCTGCTGTTGCTGGACGAACCGACCGCGGGCATGAACCCGCAGGAAACGGCGCAGCTCACCCGCTTCATCAACCAGATGCGACGCGATCTGGATGTGACGATCCTTCTCATCGAACACGATATGAAAGTGGTGATGGGCATCTCGGACCAGGTCACCGTCCTCGACCACGGGACCAAGATTGCGGAGGGCACGCCGGCTCACGTGCAGCGCGATCCAAACGTCATCGAGGCGTATCTCGGCACGGGGGCGAGTGAGCTGGCCGCGGTCGAGAGCGTGTCCGCGCCATGACCATGCTCGACGTGCAGGACATCAGCACCTTCTACGGCAACATCCAGGCGCTGAAAGGGGTCTCGCTCCATGTCGATCAGGGCGAGATCGTCACCCTGATCGGCTCCAATGGCGCTGGCAAGACGACGACCCTGCAGACGATTTCCGGTCTGCTCAAACCGAGAACGGGCAGCGTCAGTCTCAGCGGTCAGGTCATCAGCGACAAACCCGCCCATGCGGTAGCGGGAATGGGAGTCGCGCACGCGCCGGAGGGAAGGCGCATCTTCAACCGGATGACGGTGATGGAGAATCTGGAGCTGGGCGCGTATTGCCATGGCAAACCAGAACCGGCCGATCTGGAACGGGTATTCACGCTCTTCCCCCGCCTCGAAGAACGCCGGACGCAAATCGCCGGCACCATGTCCGGCGGCGAGCAGCAGATGCTGGCGATCGGCCGCGCATTGATGGCGCGGCCATCGGTGCTGCTCCTCGACGAACCGTCGCTGGGACTCTCGCCGATTCTGGTCGATACGATCTTCCAGATCATCGTCGATATCAACGCCCAGGGCACCACGGTGCTGCTGGTCGAGCAGAATGCGCTGAAGGCGCTGGCGGTCGCCAACCGCGGCTACGTCATCCAGACCGGGCACATCGTGCTCACCGGAAGCGGGCGGGATTTGCTTGGCAACGACATGGTGCGCAAGGCGTATCTGGGCGAGGATTGATGGGTTGACGGGGTTGCATTTGCGAGCAATCACTTAGACGTCGCGGCGCACGCCTTCACCCCAATCTCTCTCCCGGCTCGACGGGAGAGGGGCTCTGCACCGAACCGAGTGGTCTCCACGCGGCATACCTCCCCTGTCAGCCATCAAGCCGGGAGAGAGGGGAAGATGAGACTGTCTGAATGAACGCGGTGGAACGCCGGTTCATCCTGCTCACCGGTGCGGCGGGGCGCATTGGGACGGCGTTTCGACAGGCGCATGGGGAACGGTACCGGTTTCGCCTCGCCGATTTGCTCAGCGATGGGCTCAAGGAAACGCCGGGGGCGGACCATGAGATCGTCCGGCTCGACGTCGCCGACGCGGACGCCTGTGCCCGGGCGGGAACCGGGATCGATACGGTGATTCATCTCGCCGCGGATCCATCGCCGGAGGCGGATTGGGACTCGTCGCTGCTGGCAAACAATATCCAGGGCGTCGTCAACATTTTTCGTGCCGCGAGCGAAGCCGGGTGCCGGCGCGTCATCTTTGCCAGCAGCGTCCACGCCGTCGGCGGGTTATCGGACGACGCACCGATTGCGGACGACGCGCCCCCGCACCCGACGAATCTCTATGGCGCGAGCAAGGCGTTTGGCGAAGCGGTCACCGCGACGTATGCCGCCGCCGGACTCTCCGGGATCGCGATTCGCATCGGCGCCTACGACGCGCCCTGGTTTCACGAGCGCGGTGATGCCCGCGCGGCGGCAGCCTACGTCAGCGCCCGCGATCTGAACGATCTGCTGGTGCGGTGTGTCGAAACCGAGGGTATTCCCTACGCGGTCGTGGCCGGGATTTCCAACAACGCGCGCAAACGTTTCGACTTGGAACAGACACGAAGACTGCTTGGCTACGAGCCTCGGGACGACGGCTTCGCGGTGCTTGGGCTCGACCCTATCACCCCTTCACCCTCGTCACACGGCACGTTCACGTAGCCGCTCTTGAAGGGCAGAACCTTGTTTTCTTCTGGCAGGAAGCGGTGGCGCCAGATGCAACCGTTGTCGATACCGAGCAGATGCAACGAGACGGATGTCACCGGGGAGGTGGTGCGCACCCGGTGAATGTCGGTCTCCGGGAGGAGTTCGTAGAAATCGCCCGGCTGCAAGGCGCGGCTCTCCTTGACGATCAGTGACGCTTCGTCCTCCCGCGAGCCATCGTCGGTGCGGGTGAAGACGTCCTCGTCCTGCGTGCCGCGGTAGAGTCCGACCAGACCCCAGGCGAGATGATCGTGAACGGGGGTCTGCGCGCCGGGTGGGACGACCAGCGCCGAGAGGGCCAGACCGCCGTCCCCGGCGCGATAGAGCAGCCAGGTGCCGATGCCGGAACCCATACCGCTCTCTGGCGCCGGGACCTGATACTTTTCCGGCAGCCAGGTGTGGTCGGCGAGCAATTCGGCGAAATGGGGCCGGATGGCGGCGAGGATGTCGCGAGGATCATCGCGATCGCGCTGAATCCGCGTGACCTCGGAAACGAACGCGCGCAGGCGGGGATTGTCGACGACATATTCGTCCGGTCCGGTTTCGACAAAGGTCATGGGGAAGTCCCTTTCATTGGCGGCGCCACGACTGGCGTAGGCGCCACAGCGTACAACACCGCGGCGGCTACTTTGGCATGCAGTCTGCGAGACGTATCATTGCTGGTACAGGGCGAAATTGAAGTGAGGAGGCGTGATGCGCATCGTCGCGTTCGATGACGGCAAGCTTGGCGTCGTGGCGAACGACGAGACCGTCGTCGACGTTACCGATCTCTTGCAGCAGTTCGATCCGCTAGGCGCCGCAGATCTCCTGCCCGATCTCATCACCCACTTTGACGAGCTCCGGCCGGAACTGGATCGCAAAGTCGCCGCCGGTGGTGGGAAACCGCTGGCTCAGGTGAAACTCAATTCGCCGCTCACCCGCCCGGCGAAGATCGTGTGCCTGATGGGGAATTACCGGGAGGGTACGGACCGCCCGTTGCAGATTCTCGATCTCTTTTTCAAGTCGCCGGAGGGTATCGCCGGTCCAGGAGATACGGTCGTCTTGCCACCGCATCAGGCGGACATCTTTCACCATGAGGCGGAATTGGCGGTCGTCATTGGCCGCGAGGCGAAAGATCTGGCGGATGCCGAGGCGATGGATGCGGTTTTCGGGTACGTCGTCTATAACGACATTTCGGCGCGGGGTCTGGGCCGGACCGGGATCAACAGTTTCCTGGGCAAGTCCTTCGACACGTTTGCGCTGTTTGGTCCCTGGATCGTGACCAAAGACGAGATTCCGGACCCGCAAGCGCTGCACGTGACCGTCGACGTCAATGGCGAGCGCCGCCAGGACTACTCGACGAGCGACATGGAGCGCCCCGTCTCCGAACTGATGACGTACATCTCCTCGGTGACGACACTCCACCCCGGCGATGTGATCTGCTGCGGCACCAACCACCAAGGGCTGGGGTCGGTGCAGGATGGCGACGCCATGGTCACCGCGGTTTCCGGCATTGGATCGTTCACCGTCCACATCCGCGACGAGCACGAGCGGGCATGGCAGCGCGGGATCGACCGCGCGGCGGGCGAGCGGGTGAAGGCGGCGGCGCAGCATCCGGTGGCGCAAGCAAGTGGAAGGACCGGCTGATGAGACTGGTATTGACGCGCGACGAGCGGATCGGTGTCGAACTCGATGGCGGTATGATCGACGTCTCCGCGGCGTTTGCCGATATCCGCTACCGGACGTCCGCCGATCGCATGCCGCGGGTGATGGCAGTGCTGCACGAGCGCCGTACGGACCTGGAACGGATGGCGGCGAACGGCGCGCCGTCGGCCATGCCCGCGCTGCAAGCGCCGGTGCCGCGCCCACCAAAATTGATCGCCGCCTTCGGCAACTACCGCGAGGGAGCGGAGCGCGAGCGCCAGACTCAGGACATGTTTCTGGAGAGCCCGGACTCGGTGATTGGTTCCGGCGATTCCGTCGTGTTGCCGAACCACCCGGCGTCGATTTTCCATCACGAGGCCGAGCTGGCGCTGGTGATCGGGCAGCGGGCCAAAGATCTGCCGACGGACGAGCGGGCGCTGGCGGCGCTGGCAGGATATACCTGCGCGATCGATGTCTCGGCACGCGGCCTGGGCCGCATCGGTCCCAGCCGCATCGGTAAGTCGTTCGATACCTTCACCCCGCTGGGACCGGCAATCGTTACCATCGACGAGATCCCCGATCCGCAGAACCTGCACGTCACGTTGGCGGTCAATGGCGAGCCGCGACAGGACTACTCGACCCGCGATATGGAGTACAGCGTGGTCGAAATCCTGGCGTACATCAGCTCCTTTATGACGCTGGTTCCGGGCGATGTCATCATGTGCGGCACGAACCACCAGGGTCTGGGCGCTCTCCAGGATGGGGATCAGGTCACGATGATGATTGAGGATGTTGGCACGCTGAGCGTTGCTGTCCGCGATCCGCAGCGGCGAGCGTGGCCGCGTGGCATCGATCAGGATATGGCTGACCGGCAACGGGCGGTGGGTGTTTCCTAGTCCACCGGAACGTGCCAGAATCTGAAATGATACCGAGACACCGTTACCGGCCGGAGATAGCGCTACGAAGGAGTAGAGGTATGAGCCGTCGGGATCAGCGAGACAGTACAAGCACGAAATCGAATTCGACGCATGAGCGATTGCTCAGGAGTCGCCTCAGCCGGCGTAGCGTCGTTGGCGCCGGTATCGCCGGCGCGGCAGGAATCGCGGCGGCGGGAACGCTATCGCGCGCGAATGCGGTGGCCACGTCCGGCGGCATGGTCCGCACCGCGGCTCCGCTGAAGCAGGCGACCCCGCCGGCCGAGGGTATCTACGGCGGGCGGTTGCGGGTGGCGACCACCGGTCAGCCGGCGACGCTCGACGGTCACTTCGTGGCGCAACGGACCATCGGTCTCATCGACTGGAACATGTTCGAGGCGCTATTCACCTTTGACGGCGAATACAACACCGTGCCGATGCTGGCCGAAGGGATCGAGATCAGCGACGACGGATTGACCAACAAGATCACGTTGCGCCAGGGTGTGCCGTTCCACAACGGGGACGAGATGACCGCCACCGACGTGGTCGCCTCGTTCAAGCGCTGGGCCCCGGTGGCCAGTCTCGGTCTCGGCATCTCCGCGTTTCTTGATGAGATCGTCGAGGTCGATCCCTACGCGGTGGAGATTCGATTGACGGCCCCGCTGGTGGCGTTGCCCAGTCTCCTCGCGCGCCAGCAATCGGGTCTCTCGATTCACCCGGCGGCGATCATGGAGGCCGCGGCGTCGGAGCCGATGACCCCTGAGCAGTACATCGGGACGGCGCCCTACAAGTTCGTGGAGTTTCAGGCCGACCGCTTCACCCTGCTCGATCGGTTCGACGACTATGTCGGCGTCGACAGCCCCCCGAGCGGCTACGCGGGCTCCAAAGCCGCGTTCCTGGACGAGATCGAGTTTATCCCGGTACCGGAGGAGGCCGCTCGCGTCGCCGGTTTGCAGGCGGGCGAGTACAACTACCTGGAGGAGATCATTCCGGATCAGATCGCGGTGTTGCAGGATTCTCCGGGGGTGACGATCGAGATCCTGCCGCCGCGGAGTTACGGCATCATCATCTTGAATACCGCCGGCGGAATGTTTACCGATCAGACGCTGCGGCAGGCGGTGCAAGCGGCGATTGAGGTGGTATCGAGCGGTCAGGCCACCCACGGCGAGGGATACTTCGAGCCCGGCCCCGGTATCATGCTGCCGCAAACGGTCTGGGCCTCGGACGTTTCCGCGGAACTGTACAACCAGAACAACCCCGAGAAGGCGCGTCAATTGCTCGAGGAAGCCGGCTATGACGGTACGCCCGTTCGTATCCTGTGCACCCAGGAGGATCTGGGTGATTACAACGCCGCCGTCGTGGCCCAACAGCAACTTGAACAGGCCGGGTTCACGACTGAGCTCGAGGTCAGCGATGAGGCGACGCTCGAGGAGAACCTGGAAGACGACGAACGGTGGGACCTGACCACCAATGCCATCGTGTTCCGACCCGATCCGGTTCTGGTTGACCGCTTTGTGAGCTGTACGGTGGACGGCAAGTGGTGCTCGGAAGGCAAAGTCGACGCCATTGAGCGGCTGCAAACTGAGTCCGATTTCGAAGCGCGCTATGCGGCGCTCGAGGATCTCCAACGGCTGTGGTACGAGGAGGTGCCGATGGTGAAGCTCGTCAACAACTATGGCGTCGCCGCGCTGACGTCGAATGTCCAGGGGCTGATCGGCCGAACGCATTTCGAGATCGAGCCCGAGTTCGCGAACTGCTGGTTGGAAGCGTAGACCCTCACCCCCCTACCCCCCTCGCCCTGCAAGTGTGCGCAGGGCGAGGGGGGACGTGAACTGACCTCGACCTCAGCGGAGAGTGCGAGTGATTGCCTACATCGTGCGCCGGTTGCTGCTGTTGATTCCGGTGCTCCTTATTGTCGGCGTCGTGGTGTTCACCCTGATGCACCTGACTCCCGGCGATCCCGCCTCGGTCATGTTGGGACGGGAAGCCACGCCGGAGCAAAAGGACGCGCTGCGCGAGCGGCTGGGTCTCAATGAGCCGATCCCGGTCCAATTCGTCAATTGGTTTGGCAGCGCGTTGCGGCTCGATTTCGGGGATTCGCTCTTCATCGGCAAACCGGTTACGCAGGCGTTGCTCGATCGTGCCGAACCAACCGGATTGCTCGCGCTCTACTCGATTACGCTCGCCGTCCTGATCGCGATTCCGGCCGGGGTGATCGCCGCGGTCCGGGCCAATTCGCCCCTGGACCGGCTGCTGATGGTGGTGTCGATTAGTGGCGTGGCGATCCCCAGCTTCTTTTTTGGCATCCTGTTGATCCTGCTCTTTGCGGTCGTGCTCGGCTGGCTCCCCTCGGGGGGTTACGTGGACATCGGCGATGACCCGGTCGAGCATTTCCGGTACATGCTGTTGCCGACCCTGACCCTGGGGTTCTCCGCGGCCGGGCTGCTGGCGCGGCTGGTGCGCTCCGCCATGCTCGATGTGCTCAACGAGGACTATGTGCGCACCGCGTATTCCAAGGGGTTGGTCGAGCGCCACGTCGTGATTGGGCATGCCTTTCGCAACGCGATGATTCCGGTGCTGACCGTGATCGGCATTTCGCTGGCGGGCATGCTCGGGGGCGCGGTGGTCATCGAAACCGTGTTCAACATCCCCGGCTTGGGCCGGTTGCTGGTGCAAAGCGTGACGCGGCGGGACATTCCGGTGGTGCAGGGAGCGGTGATGACCGTGGCGGCGATCGAAGTGCTGGTCATGCTCCTGATCGATGTGTTGTACGTCTTCGTCGATCCGAGAATCCGCTATGGCGCTGACTGAAACCATGGCGGGCGCGGGCCGCGTAGCGCCACCGCGCCGCGGTCTGTGGCGGCTAGCGGCGATCACGCCGGCATCACCCTATTACTGGGTTCGTCTCTTGCTCCAGAATCCCGCCGTCGTTGTCAGTCTCGTGTTCCTGCTGGTAATTCTGCTCATGGCGTTGCTGGCGCCGGTCATCGCGCCGGTCGATCCCACCTTCGTCGATCCCGGCGATCGCCTCGAACCGCCATCCTCGACGTTCTGGTTTGGCTCTGATGATCTGGGCCGCGATGTGTTCAGCCGCGTGGTCTATGGGGCGCGTATCTCGCTGCTCGTCGGTATCACGGTCATGGTAGGGGCCATGGTCCTCGGTTCCCTGATTGGACTGGTGGCCGGCTACTATCCCCGCGCCGACACCCTGTTGATGCGCATCATGGATGGACTGGAAGCCTTCCCCAGCATTCTGCTGGCGCTCACGATCATGGCGACTCTGGGCCCGGCGGTCGAGAATGTGATCGTCGCGCTGTCGGTGGTCTACACCCCGAATATCGCCCGGCTGGTACGCGGCACGACGTTGATGAACCGGCAGCAGACCTATGTGGAATCCGCCCGCGCGATCGGGATGCGAGATTTCGCGATCATGCGGCGCTACATCTTCGCGAATTCGCTCTCGCCGCTGATCGTGCAAGGGACGTTTGTGGTCGCCTTCGCCATTCTCACCGAAGCGTCGCTGTCATTCCTGGGGGCCGGCGTGCCCCCCGAGATTCCGACGTGGGGGAGCATCGTCAGCGGCGGCCAGCCCCGGCTGCAGCAGGCGTGGTGGATATCGGTCTTCGCCGGCGCGTTCCTCTTCGCGACCGTGCTGGCGACGAATCTCATCGGGGATGGGCTGCGCGACGCGCTCGATCCGCGGTCAAGAAAGCGCTAACTGATTCCTACCGGAGCCACGCCGGAGCAGTCCTACTGTGTAGTACGCTCCTCCGGCCCGAAAGCTCGGAGCGAGAGTGCCGCGCAAGATTCGCCAACTGAAATCAGACCTGAGGACGGCGGGACTTATCGAGCAGCCTGGTCGCGGCAAAGGCTCGCACTCATTTTGGATCCACCCCGAGCAACCTGGTGTCTCGGCGACGGTCGCGGGTCACGATGGTGATGATTCAAGGCTATCAAGAGAAGCAAGTGCGAGAGGCGATCGCTCGATCGCAATCAGCAAATCCGGCAGAGAGGGAGCACGCCATCGAGAATCAGCACTCCTCTGACAACGTGACCGCGGAAGAGCTGGCCCAGGCGCGAAGTTACGCCATGGAGATGGAGTGGTCTCCCGAGGATGCCATCTTTGTGGTCAGCTTTCCCGATGTACCCGGCGTGAGAACCCATGGCACGACCCGCGAAGATGCGGCGGCAATGGGAGATGATGCAATCATCACTTGGTTGACCGCCATGATCGATGCCGGTCGGCCGGTTCCTCCACCTTCGCCCTACTCCGACGGCGTGACCGTGGATCCCCCACCTGGTTACGACGCGAATCGCATCCGGGAGATTCGCCGCAGCTCCAATGTCTCTCAGCGCATATTCGCCGATCTGCTCAACGTGAGTCTGGCCACGGTCCGCTCCTGGGAGCAGGGAGCACGAACACCGGACGGCGCGGCCACGCGGTTGCTGAGTATTGCCGAGCGCCGTCCTGAGATCATTCTGGAGGCGGCGGCTTCCAGAGGCAAGCAGCCGGAGCGGCTCGCCCGTACCGACTGAAGGATTCGGACCACAAGTCGACAGTCGTACCATTCACGATTAATAGCAGGGAGTGAAATGCGCGAGCCCGAACTGATGACCCAGACTATGAAGATTTCCGATGTCAAGAACACGCTCTCCAGCGTGGTCGATCAGGTTTACCGCAAGGAGATCCGGGTGCTGGTCGAGAAAAGCGGCATCCCGGTCGCCGCCATCATCTCGGCCGACGAACTGAAGCGATTCACTCAGCTCGAACGAGAGCGCGAGGAACGCTTCGCGGTGATCGACCGCATGCGGGAGGCGTTCAAAGATGTCCCGCCCGAGGAGATCGAGCGGGAGGCGGATCGGTCTGTGACCGAGGCGCGAGAGCGCCTGCGTCAGCGCACGCCTGAGGCCGTAGCCCGCTCGGCGTGATCGTCGCCGTCCTCGACACCAACGTGTTGGTTTCGGCCTTCCCCGCGCGGCAGCGTACCGGCCTCCCTCATCGATGCCTGGCAACATCTCATCCTCGCGGCCGCTATCGCCGGTAAGGCGTCCTATCTCGTCACCGGTGACCGCGAGTTGCAGAAGATCAGCGCATTCCAAGATGTTACGATCCTCGCCCCGCGTGAGTTCCTGGGGCAATTGGCGCAGCCGGGCGAGCAAAAGCGATCTCGTAGGTAAGCTATCGTTTCCTGATTGGAGGCATCCATGGCAATAGGCGTTCCACCGCGATTCGGGATTCCGCATCTGTCGCCGGCGACTGTCGAGAAGCGGGCGGGGTGGCAGGATAGCGAGGAGTTGCGGGTCAGCAACTGGCTGACGCCGTGGGATGGCGAGTCGGCGCTCGATGCCGGACTCATCGGGCTGCCCTATTCCGGGGCGTCGATCAATCCCTCCGGGGCGTATGCCGCGCCGGAGTCGGTGCGGCTGGCGTTCCGCTACAACACCACCTATTCGCCCGATTGGGATACCGATATCCGGGGGTTACGGGCGGGCGATCTGGGCGACGTGGGCGGGCATCTCACCGATGTGACGGTCGCGCACGCCAAAATCGAAGCCGCGGTGGCGGCCGCCTGTGCGATCGAGCCACGGTTCGTGCCGCTGATGATCGGGGGCGATCACTCGGTGACGGCGCCGGCGGTGCGCGGATTCTGCGCGGCCAATCCGGGTAAACGGGTCGGGGTGATCAATATCGACGCCCACCTCGACGTACGCAATTTCGAGCATGGCCCCCACAACGGCACGCCCTTCCGCGCCATCATCGAAGGCGAGGCGCCGGTGGCGGGACGCAACGTGGTCGAGCTCGGTATTCACGGGTTCATGAACGCGGCCAATTACATGCAGTGGGCGCGGGAGCAGGACGTCACCGTGATCAGCGGACGCGAGGTGGCGCGGCGGGGCATGGAGAGTTGCATCGCGGATGCACTCCAGATCGCCGGCGACGGGACGGATCTCATCTATCTCAGTGTCGATATCGATTGCCTCGCCTTTCCCTGGGCGATCGGCACCTCCGCCACGTCGCCGGAGGGACTCAGCGCCTGGCAGCTCATGGAAGCGGTTTACGCCTGCGGGCTCGATCCCAAGGTGGGCGCGATCGATCTGGTCGAGATCGACCCCGGCCGGGATGTGAAAGACCTCACCAGCCGCACCGGTTGCTCGGTGCTGCTGACGTTCTGCGCCGGGCTCTACCGCCGGCTGTACGGGAACGACGGCTACCGGCAGTGACCGAGCGTGATCTGGCGGAAACCGTTGCCGTCATCACCGGCGCCGGGAGCGGTGTCGGCCGGGCGGTCGCGATGGCGCTTGCCACGACGGGAGGAATCCCGGTGCTCGTCGGGCGCACGCGAGAGCCGCTGGCGGAGACCGCCGCGTTCGTGAGCAATGGGGGAGGACAATCGCTCGTCCTTCCCGCCGATGTTACCGATGAAGCGGCGGTTGACGCGGTATTTGCCCGCGTCGCGGGTGAGCTGGGCAGGATCGATGCCGCGATTCTGGCCGCGGGTATCGGCCGTTATGGACCGATCGAGTCGTTTACCCGCACCGATTGGGACGAGACACTCGCTACCAATCTCACCGCGCCGTTTCTCTGCGCCAGGGCGGCAATTCCCCATCTGCGCAATCGTGGCGGCGGGGCGATCGTCGCCGTTTCTTCGGGCGCCGGCAAGCAGGGCTATCCCCAGCTTGGCGCATACAGCGCGTCCAAGTTCGGTCTGATGGGGTTGATGCAGGGGCTCGCCGCCGAGGTTGCCGCGGATGGGATCAAGGTGAGTACCGTCGTACCGGGGTCGATCCTGACGCCGTTTGGTGGCCGCTCCGTCGAGGAAAAGCGGGAGGCGATGGCCAACGATCCCGGCAAGAAATATCTCGAGGCGGAAGACGTGGCCGCGGCGATTCTCTTTCTCCTACGCCAGCCACCCCATGCCTGGACCCAGGAGCTGAACCTCTGGCCGTTCTGAGCACTCGCCATCTACTCGGTCTGTTCGGGATCGCGCTCTTCGTCGTCGGCACGCCGTGGCTCACGTCCGCGCGCCAAGAGAGCGCAACGGCGTCACCCGTGGCGGCCACCTGCGACGTCGTCCCTCGCTCCAGCACCGAAATTCTCGCGTTGGCCGAATCTGCGCCGGAAGAGGTAACACCGGTCGTTTCGCTGCCAACGGGCGAACCGGCCGATCCCGCCACCACCGCGGCAATCACGGTGACACTGCAGGTCATGGGCGCGTGCCTGACCGCGGGGGAGATGCTCCGCTTCTACGCGCTGCACAGCGATGCGTGGCTGCAGCGGTTCGCGAGCAGCATCGAGGGCTTGCCGACGCTGACGACCAGCACACCGCCGCTCGCCGACGGCGACCGCGCGGTCTACCTGGGACCGTGGCACGTGCAGGCGTTGCCCGATGGCCGGGTGCTGGCGGCGGTGCTGCTGCGCGTCGGCAATGAGCTACGCCCCGACCCCAGTCGGACACGCGTGCTGCTCTTCATTGAGCAAGACGACCGCTGGGTGGTCGATCAAACTATTGCGCGCGTCCAACTCGCCGGCTGCGAGGAACGAGTCGATGTCGCCGCGGTGGTCGGTCCCCCACCGGGTGCCTTTTTCGACACCTGGACGGTGCGTTGCGACTGACCCCATCTCCCCGTTCGTCAACGGCGCGGTGGCATGCCCATTCATCATCGCCGGGTGTCGGACGTTGTCTGACACAAGAGTGGTATTATCGACTCGATGACTGATCGCCTGCACATCGCCAGACTCATCTGGGACGATTGGAACCGCGATCACATCGCCAAGCACGCGGTTCGACCTGAGGAGGCGGAGTAAGTCGTCATCGGCATGCCACTGGTGCGCGAAACGTACAAGCACCGGCAGCAACTGGTCGGACCCACACTGACAGGACGAATGCTCTCGATCGTCGTCGGTCCCGTTCCCGATCGCCCGGACATCTACTACGTCTTTAGCGCCCGCCCCGCGAGCCGCAAAGAGCGCGGTTCGTACGAGCACACGGAAGGAGGCTCGGTCTCATGAGCAAACCCAAACCGACTGTCGATCTGGGCTATCCCACCGAAGCGCACGGCCGTATCCCGGGCTTCGCAAACGTTGAAGAGGAAGCGGCGTTCTGGGACACCCACGATTTCACCGACTTCGAGGAAGAGTCGACGCCGGTGCAGATCACCGTCGGTCAGGATTTGGCCGAACGGCTGACGCTGCGGCTCGACCAGGCCGATCGCCAAGTATTGGCTCGCCGCGCCAGGGCAATGGGCATCGGTCCCTCGACCCTGGCCCGGATGTGGCTCAAGGAGCGATTGCGGCAAGAGGCGGAGGCCGAGGCGCGAGCGAGCTAGTCCCGCGGCTCCCGGATCGCGGCCCATTCCCGGTTCTGGACGACCGGGAGCTGCAAGGCGCGCTCGCGGTCGAGATCGAGATTGCCGATGTGGAGGGAGATGGGAGCCTGCACCCATTTGTAGATCGAGCCGAGGAAGAGACGGGTGAACTTTTCCACCCAGGCGCAAAGCTGCTCCCGAGCATGATCCGGGTACATGATGACCAGCGCCTCCACGACTTCTTGCGGCAGCAGTTTCTCCGCGCCGAAGAGGTGGAAACAGGCGTCGAGCACCGGGAAGGGCATCAGCTCCTGCTCGCCTTCCTGATCTGGGGCCAGCTCAGGACCAGCCGGTTTCGCTAATACCAAGGCGATTCCCGCGGAGCCGGTCTGCTCCTGGAGATAATCGAGCAGCGCCATGACGACCGTTTTCGGCACATTGGCGAGCACGCCGAGCGCGCCTTCGAGGTCGCCGCCGATGGTGGTGTAGCCGACCGCCTTCTCGCTCATGTTCCCGGTCTGCAAGAAGAGCCCGCCGGAGGAATTGGACCAGTTCCACATGCGCTGGCCACGGATACGGGCCTGGATATTCTGCTTGGTCAGCTCGGTGACAGTTTCATCCGGCGCCAGCATGGCCGCGGTGGCGGCCAACTCGCGCTCGTAGGCCTCGTCGATGGGGACGATCTCCAGCGGCACGCCGAGCTCACGACAGATCGTCTCCGCGGCATTACGGGTTTGCTCGGAGGAGAAGCGGGAAGGCATGTAGAACGCCTGGAGCAGCGACCCCGGATCATCTGGCCGCGCCTGGATGGCGTAGCGGTGGGCGATGAGCAGAGTCAGTAGCGAATCCCGACCACCGGAGAGGGCGACGCCGAGTTTGCGGAACACGGGGTTCTTCTCGAAGTAATCACCGACACCCATCGTCAACGCATCGAGAATCTCCTCGAAGAAGACCGTGCGGGGAGAGGGCGGCGGGGTTGGATCGGGCAGGAAAAAGGAGCCGTGCGCCGGGACCGGATAGATCAGATCGTCCCGGCTCGATTGCGTGGCGAAGGTGCTCTCCGGTACGTCGATCGTGCGCACCGGCGTGTGAGTCGTGAGGTACGTTTCGGCATCGTTGCGCCAAGTCGTATTCTCGGCGCGCAAGCGGGTGGTACGGTCGAGATCGACGGTGGCCGCGGCGAAACCCTGCCGCCAGCGCGGCGCCTCCAGCATCCACTTGCCGTTTTGATTCACGTAGCCGCCGCCGTCGAAAATCAATCCGTCATTAGCGCCGGCGAGGTTCGTGTAGGCGAAACAGCACTGATAATCCGCGGCGCGGGTGGCGATCAACTCGCGCCGCGTTTGCACCACGCCGAGGCGGAAGGGCGAGGCGGAGAGATTGCAGACCAGCTCGCCACCGGAGTAGGTGCGCCGTTTGGTAGGTCCGTCCGGGCTCCAGAGGTCCTCACAGACCTCGGGCGCGATCGTGCCGAAATCGAATCGAATCAGCAGGTCGCCGAAGGGCACGCCACGCACCTCGGAGGTGGCGCCGGGTACGCCGCGGGACATGGTCCGCCCCTCGTAGAAGACGTTATAGGTAGGGAGTTTTTCTTTGGGAGTCAGCGCGCGCACCAATCCACCGGCGACAGTGGCCGCGCAGTTGTAGCGCAGACCCTCGTGGAGGACGGAGACGCCGATGAGGAAGACGGTCGCCAGGTGGGTGGTCTCCCGCGCGAATCGCTCCAGTTCCGGCCACTGCCGGGCGACGAATCCCTGCCACTGGATGAGGTCTTCGACCGGGTAGCCACCGATCGCCTGCTCCGGGAAGAGCCCGATCGTGACGCCATCGGCGGCCATGGCGCGGGCGACCACCAGGGCGCGATCGGTATTCTCGCCAAACGCGCCGACCGTCGTGTCGATACTGCCGAGACCGATCCGCACCAACCGCATGCCGAGTTTCCTCGTCTCCCTGGGTGCAACGACACGCCGCAACCGACGCCGCCGATCACTGCCTAGTGTAGAAGACTCTTCCACGGTAGCCCGGTGGCCGACAATTCATTCGCGCGCGAACGAAAAACGTGCGCTGTGGTACCATTTCCGGCTGGATAGATGCCGGAGGCGGGCATGGCAAACAGTCCAACTCCGGAGCAGCAGGACTTGCGCGCCGTCGGCGTCGCGACAGGGCTCGGATGCTCCATCGTCGCGGCGCTTGTCTTGTGTATCGGCGGTGGGGTCTGGCTCGATGGCCGGTTTGGCACATCACCGCTGTTGACGTTGCTTGGCGTCGTGCTCGGGTTGGTGGTGGCCGGTTATCAGCTCTGGGAGTTGACGAAAGTCGGAAGCAAGACCGCGCAACCGGGACCGATGGCCCGCACGATCGCGCGCTTGCCCATGCCCTCGCCGCGCACCACGCGCGAGCGCGAGCGCGGCAGCAACGAGGAGTAACGCCCGCGGATGGAGATTCACATCTCGATCGCCCCCGAATCACTCTTTACCCTGGGCCCCATCAACGTCACCAACTCGCTGTTCATGATGTTCGTCGTAATGGGGCTGCTCCTCATCGCCGGGTCGGCGATCGCGCGTGGCGCCAAACCCGTTCCGGGCCGTTGGCAAAGTCTGTTCGAAGTCACCGCCGCGTTCATCCTGGAGCTGGTCGAAAGCACCGGTGGCAAGAGCTTTGGGCGCCGCATCTTTCCGCTGATCGGCGGCGTGTTCATGTTCATCCTGTTCGCCAACTACACCGGCATTCTTCCCGGCGTCGGCACCATCGGCTTCTATCGCACGGAAGCGGCCGGGGCCGAAGCTGATGTCGCCAATCCGGGCGCGGGAGAAGCGGTCGAAAGCAGTGCCGTCGAAGGCGCGGTGGTCGAAAGTGAAACCACCCCCGTCGAGGAAGAACACGCCGATGAGCCGCACACGGTCCTTGTGCCGATCCTGCGCGCGCCGACCGCCGATCTCAACATGACGTTGGCCCTGGCGCTGGTGACGTTCACGACCGTGCAGGTTCTCGGTATTCGCGCGCATGGCGTGGGCGGCCGCCTCAAGCATATGGCCGATCCGCCGTTCATCTTTCCCATCGAGCTCGTTTCCGAGTTCGGACGCATCATCTCCCTGTCGGCCCGGCTGTTCGGCAACGTGCTCGCCGGCGAGGTGCTGCTGGGGGTGATGTATGCCCTGGCCAACGTGGCCAAGATCGCCATCGTGCCGCTGCTGGTGCCGGTCATCTTCATCTTCCTGGAACTACTCTTCGGTACGATCCAGGCGCTCGTCTTCGCCTTGCTGACGGCGATCTACATCACGATGGCGGCGGCAGGTGGCCACGAGGAAGGGGAGGCGGGTCATGCCACCCCGGAGGAGGCACATCCGATACCAGAGGGGATGCCGGCGACCCGGGCTCCCGCCGCGGCCGGCGACTAACGATCAGGTTTTCAGCAGAGGCGTTGCACGCGCGACGCCGCCTGGCATGAAACGTCACGGGCGGGATGTCCGCCCCCGCGTAACACGGGCCGTGCATAGCGGTCAGGGGAGGAAGTGGGAATGGAAGTCGACGCGGCAAAAGCACTCGGCGCGGGACTCGCGATTGGTCTCGGCGGTATTGGCCCCGGCATCGGCATCGGCTTCATCGGCCGCGGTGCGATGGAGGCCATCGGCCGCAACCCCGAGGCCGCCGGTGAAATCCGGACGGTGATGATTCTCGCCGCGGCGCTGGCCGAGGCGGTCGCCATCTACGCGTTCGTTATCGCGATCATCATCGCCTTCGTCGTCTAAAGAGGGTGATTGGGTCATAGGGCGATAGGGTGATTGGGAGTCCGAATTTCCTATCACCCAATCACCCCACCACCCCACCACCCGCGACCGGAGGTCGCGCACTATGGGTGAACTTGGGATCGATGCCTGGGGGCTGGCGGTTCAGCTCATCGCGTTTCTCATCTTTATCTATCTCTTCTGGCGGTATGCGCTCGGTCCGATTACGAACACGCTCGATGAGCGGTCGCGGCGGATCGCGGAAAGCATGGCCGCCGCCGACGAGATGAAAGTCGAGATGGCGAAAGCCAGCGTCCGCAACGAGGAAATCCTGGCCGAAGCGCGACAGCAGGCGCAGCAGATCATTACCCAGGCCCGCGAGGTGTCCGACGCCACCGTGGCGCGGGCCCAGAAGGAAGCCGGGGAGCAGGCCGAGGAATACCTCGCCCGCGCGCAATCGACATTGCGTCAGGAGACCGAGCAGGCGCGCCTCCAGCTTCGTCAGGAGCTGGCGGATCTGGCGGTGATGGCCGCTGGCCGGATCGTGCGCAAGGAGCTCGATCCCGCCGCGCAGACCCGCCTCATCGAAGAAGCGCTGGCCGAAGCGAGCGGGCCCAGCGACGGGCGGCGCTGAATCGGCGGCGACGGAAAGGATGGCCGTGGCAAGTAGCGCGGCGAAACGGTATGCCCAAGCAGTGTTCAGTCTCGGCAAGGAGCAGGGGACCCTCGATGCCTGGGGCGACGATCTGGCGATGCTCGCCCGCGTGGTTGCGGACGAGCGGATCGCCACCTACCTGACCAATCCCAGTGTCGCCGCGGAGCGCAGGATCGAGGCGTTCGAGTCGTCGCTGCACACGAATGTGCAGCCCGAGGCGAAGAACCTCGCCAAGATGCTGATCGAGCGCGACCGCACGATGCTGATCCCGGAAATCCGGGAGATGTTCGACGATCGGTTGCGCACCGAGCGCGGTATCGCGGTCGCCACCGTGACCACGGCGGAACGGCTCAACGAGGCCGAGCAGGATTTGATCCGGCAAAAGCTGGAAGCCATGTATCGTCTGCAGGTCGAGCTGGCGATGAAGATCGATCCCGACATCATCGGCGGCATCATCATTCGGGTTGGTGACCAGGTGATCGACGGCAGCGTCCGCAACAAGCTGGAAAAGATGCGTACCCGGCTCATGGCCGGACGCCTGTAGGGGCGACGCCCGCGTCGCCCGTCTCATCGGGCCACACGGCGTCTGGAGGAGCAATCACTATGGCGGTTCGGCCCACGGAAATCAGTGACATCATCCGGCAACAGATCGCGGGCTTCGACGACACCACGTCGCAGACCAATGTGGGGACCGTCGTCAGCATCGGCGATGGCATCGCCAACGTCTACGGTCTCAGCAACGTAATGGCCTCCGAGCTGGTCGAATTTCCGCGCACCGGCACCAGCGGTCTCGCGTTCACCCTGGCCGAGGATTCGGTCGGCATCCTCGTGCTTGGCGATTACAAGAACATCGAGGAAGGTGACGAAGTCCGCTCCACCGACCAGGTCGCCTCCGTTCCGGTCGGCGATGCCCTCATAGGCCGCGTCGTCAACGCGCTCGGCGAGCCGATCGACGGCAAGGGCCCAATTGCCGCCGACAAACGCCGTCCGATCGAGGTCATCGCCCCCGGCGTCATCAGACGCGCCAATGTCGACCAGCCGATCCAGACCGGGATCAAGGCGATCGACGCCATGATCCCCATCGGACGCGGTCAGCGCGAGCTGATCATCGGCGACCGCCAGACCGGCAAGACCGCGGTCGCGCTCGACGCGATCATCAACCAACGCGACAGCGACGTGATCCCGATCTACGTCGCCATCGGCCAGAAACAGGCGCAGGTGGCGCAGGCGGTACGCGTGCTCGAGGAGCAAGGCGTGCTGGAGAAGTCGATCGTGGTCGTCGCCTCCGCGGCCGACCCGGCCACGCAGCAGTATCTGGCGCCCTTCGCCGGCACCGCCATGGGCGAAGAGTTCATGGAGAACGGCCGTCACGCGCTGATCGTCTACGACGATCTCTCCAAGCACGCGCAGGCGTACCGCGAAGTGTCGTTGTTGACGCGCCGCCCGCCGGGCCGCGAGGCGTATCCCGGCGATGTCTTCTACCTGCACTCGCGATTGCTGGAGCGCTCGGCGCGGATGAGCGATGAACTCGGGGGCGGGACACTCACTTCGCTGCCGATAATCGAGACCCAGGCGGGTGACGTCTCGGCCTACATCCCGACCAACGTCATCTCGATCACCGATGGCCAGATTTACCTCGATCCCGAGCTCTTCTACGCCGGGGTGCGACCGGCGATCAACGTCGGTATCTCGGTTTCTCGCGTCGGCGGCGCGGCGCAGGTGAAAGCGATGCGGCAGGTAGCGGGCCGCCTCCGCCTCGATCTGGCGCAGTACCGCTCGCTGGCGGCATTCGCCCAGTTCGGCACGAGCGATCTCGACCCCGCCACGCGCAAGCAGATCGAGACCGGCGTGCGCATGACCGAGATTCTCAAGCAAGGGCAATATCAACCGATGCCGGTGCAGGAACAGGTCGTCGATCTCTGGATGGCGGGGAATGGCTATCTCGACGATGTTCAGGTCGAAGAGGTCAAAGAGTTCGAGTCGCAATATCTCGATTACCTGCGCACGGCAAAACCGGAGCTCCTGCAGGCCATTGCCGAGAAGAACGAGCTGACCGACGAGATCATCGAGCAGTTGCGCGCGGCGAGCGACGCGTTCAAGGGCGGGTCGCAATGGGCGGCGTCGAGCGCCAAGGCAGCCTAAAGGGAGAACGGGGAATAGGAGAAACCAGTGCCGAACGCCCGTGACATCAACCTGCGGATTCGTAGCGTGACCAATATCTCCCAGGTCACTCGTGCCATGGAAATGGTTTCCGCGGTGAAGATGCGGAAGGCCCAACAACGGGTGACGGCCAGCCGTCCCTACAGCGACCAATTGCGCCAGATCATGTCCGATCTAGCCGCGCAGCAGCCCGACCCCGAACAACTCGCGCAGTTCCCGCTGCTCCAGAAGCGGCCGGTGCAGAATATCGAGTTGATCGTCGTCACCCCGGACCGCGGTCTGACCGGCGCCTTGAACACCAACATCCTGCGTCGCGGCAGCCGCTTCATCCTCGATGACGCGGGGGCGCCGGTGCAGATCATCGCCGCCGGCAAGAAAGCGCGCGACTACTTCGTGCGCACGCGGCAGGACGTCGTCGCGGAGTTCATCGGGATCGGGGAAGACATCAGTCTCGATGCGGTCCGCCCCATCGCCGACATCGCCATCGATGATTTCGCCACGGCCAAGGTCGATGCGGTCTACGTGGTCTACTCCCGATTCGTCAATACGCTGGTGCAGCGGCCAGAGGTGATGCAGATTCTTCCCGTCGAACCCCCGCCCGCCCACGAGGGTTACGCCGACTACATTTTTGAACCGAGTCCGGGAGAGGTGTTGAACGCGCTGCTCCCTCGCTATGTCGAGATCCAGCTGTATCAAGCCGTCCTGGAAGGGCTCGCCTCCGAGCATTCGGCACGCATGGTGGCCATGCGCAGCGCTTCCGACAACGCCAAAGACATCGTGCGCGATCTCGTGTTGGATCGGAACAAGGCGCGACAGGCCCAGATCACCCGAGAAGTATCCGAAATCGCGGCTGGCGCCAACGCCATGGCGAGTTAGTGAGGCAGGAGCAACGATGACCGATCAACCCACGCTTCAGGACGCCCCGAGCGTCACCGGCACCGCCGTCGCTTCGAACGGCAAGGGGGAGGGCGGAGCGACGGGCACGGTGCTCCAGATCACCGGCCCCGTGGTCGACGTGCAGTTTCCGCCAGACCAACTTCCGGAAATCTACAACGCCCTGGAGATCACCCGCGACGACGGCGGCATCCTCACCTTGGAGACGCAGTCGCACCTTGGTAACGACGCGGTCCGCGCTATTGCCATGAGCACGACCGACGGACTCCGCCGCGGCACATCAGTCCATGACGCCGGCGGTCCGATTACGGTCCCGGTTGGCCCGGAAACCCTGGGCCGCATCCTCAACGTCGTCGGCCAGCCGATCGACGAGGCCGGTCCCGTCAACGCCACGGCCGAGTATCCGATCCACCGGCCGGCGCCCAAGTTCGAGGAGCAGGCGACCGCGGTCGAGCTCTTCGAGACCGGGATCAAAGTCATCGACCTCATCGCCCCCTTTACCCAGGGCGGCAAGACCGGGGTTTTCGGCGGGGCGGGAGTCGGCAAGACGGTCATCATCACCGAGCTGATCCGCAATATCGCCGCCGAGCACGGCGGCTATTCGGTCTTCGCCGGAGTGGGCGAGCGGACCCGCGAGGGGACGCAGCTCTGGGGTGAGATGCAGGAGTCGGGGGTCGCCGACAAGACCGTGCTCGTCTTCGGGCAGATGAATGAGCCACCGGGAGCACGTCTTCGAGTCGGGCTCACCGCGCTCACCCTGGCCGAGTATTTCCGCGACGAGGGGCGCGACGTGCTCGTCTTCATCGACAACATCTTCCGCTTCGTGCAGGCCGGTTCCGAGGTCTCGGCGCTGCTCGGCCGGATGCCGAGCGCGGTCGGCTACCAGCCGACGCTGGCCACCGAGATGGGTCAGCTGCAGGAGCGGATTACGTCGACCAAGACGGGCTCGATCACCTCGGTGCAGGCCGTCTACGTGCCCGCCGACGACTACACCGACCCAGCCCCGGCGACGACCTTCGCGCACCTCGATGCGACGATCGCGCTGGAGCGGGCTATTGCCTCGCGCGGGATCTTCCCGGCGGTCGACCCGCTCGGCTCGACCTCCCGCATCCTCGACCCGCTGGTGGTTGGGGAGGAACACTATCAAGTCGCCCGCGAGGTGCAGCGCGTGTTGCAGCGCTATCGTGACTTGCAGGACATCATCGCCATCCTCGGGGTCGAGGAATTGAGCGATGAGGACAAGCAGACCGTCTCCCGCGCGCGCAAGCTCGAGTTGTTCATGTCGCAACCGTTCTTCACCGCCGAGGCGTTCACCGGCACACCAGGCCAGTACGTCTCGCGGCAGGACACTATCCGCTCCTTCAAGGAAATCCTGGACGGTAAGGTGGACGACCTGACCGAGCAAGCCTTCTACATGGTCGGCGACATCGACCAGGCGCGGGCGAAAGCCGCCGAGATGAGCGGCCAGCCGGCAGAAGAAGCGGCGTAGGGCGACGCGGCGCCCCTACGCGGAGGAGTACCCGATCATGGCCGGCAAGCTAAACGTCGAAATCGTGACTGGGGAGCGTGTCGTTTTCAAGGAAGACGACGTCGATATGGTCGTCGCCCCCGGCGGCGGCGGCATGCTCGGTATCTTGCCCCAGCACGCGCCCCTGATCACGACGTTGGCCTTTGGGGAGCTACGGATCAAGAAGGGCGGCGGCGAGCAGTCGATCCTCGTCTACGGCGGGTTCATGGAAGTGGGCGACAACAAAGTCCTGGTGCTGGCCGACAGCGCCGAGCGGGCGGAGGAAGTCGACGTCGATCGCGCCGAGACCGCGCGGCGGCGGGCGGAAGAGTCGATCGCCGGCCGCCAGACGACCATGGACCTGGAGGAGGCGCAAGCCACGTTGCGGCGGGCGAATCTGCGGCTGCGCGTCGGTCAGCGCCGCGGATCGCGGCGGGGATCGGGACCGAGTGGCGGAGACTTCCCCGGCAGCGGCGCGAGTTAGCCCGTGAGTGCTCATGGGTTATCATCGATGCTCATCCGGCAGCGACCCGACACCTCAGATGTTCGGTATCTTCGACATCTTCGATATCTTCGGTAGGTTCGCCACAGTAACCAGTCGCCGACGCCCTCCCTGCGCCCGCACTCCGGGCGCGTTCCTTCGGAGACGCCGGGCGATCCGGGGTATCCTCTTGCGTGACGGGAGATATCGCCGGAGACTGCTGACTATCCCCGCGCCTTCAGGAGGAACGAGTTGGCAATGTCGATCCAGATACCCGAGTCCACCGTAATATCTAATCCACCGCCTACCGAGCGCGTGCTGCGTATCCGCGGCGGCGCTCCATTGCGCGGCACGGTCGCCATCGGCGGCAGCAAGAATGCCGCATTGCCATCACTGGCGGCGACATTGCTTACCGCCGACGAGTGCGTGCTCACCAACGTGCCGGACCTCGCCGATATCGGCACGATGCTCTCGCTGCTGCGGAGTCTTGGCGCGGAAGCGGAGCATGACCGCGCGCGCCGGCGCGTGCGCATCCGAGCCGCGGAGATAACTCACACCGATGCCCCAGCCGATCTGGTGGCGAAGATGCGGGCGTCGTTTCTGGTCGCCGGGCCGCTGCTGGCGCGCATCGGCGAGATGTCGGCCTCGGCTCCCGGTGGCTGCCAGCTCGGGGCGCGCCCAGTCGACGTCGATGTGCGCGGATTCCGCCAGATGGGCGCGGCGATCGCCTTCGCCGGCGATGGTCAACGCATCACCGGCCGCGCCAGCGGACTACGCGGCACGCCGATCTACATGGATTACCCAAGTCACACCGGCACCGAAAATCTACTGATGGCTGCCACCCTGGCCAGCGGCCGCACGACCATCGTCCACGCCGCGTGCGAGCCGGAAATCGTTCACCTCGGCAATATGCTCAACCGCATGGGAGCGCGCATCAGCGGTCTCGGTTCACCAACGATCACCGTCGATGGGGTCGACCGCCTGCATGGCGTCTCGGAACGCATCCTGCCCGACCGGCTCGAAGCCGGCACCTTCGCGATCGGCGCCGTCATCACCGGCGGCGAGGTCACGCTGGATGACACGCGGGAGACCGATATGCTCCCCCTCACGGCAAAGCTGCGTGAGGCCGGCGCCGAAATCTGGTCCGATTGTGACCGGATGCTGGTGCGCCCCGGCGCCAGTCTGCGCCCGGTCGAAATCCAGACGCTGCCCTTCCCCGGGTTTCCCACCGATTTGCAGGCGGCGTTCGCCGTGCTGATGACCCAGGCCAATGGACTCTCCAAGATTCACGAGCGGGTCTTTGACGATCGCCTCCGCTACACCGATCAACTGCGGGCGATGGGCGCGACTGTCAGAGTAGAGCGCCTTCAGCCTCTGGATAATGACGGCCATCCAGCGTTTGGGACGATTCGCTACGGCACCCACGCGGAAATCTGGGGACCGACCTCACTGACAGGACGCCCGGTGCGTTGTTTAGATATCCGGGCCGGGGCCGGGGCCGTGTTGGCCGGGTTGGTCGCCACTGGCGAGACGGTTATCTCGGCGCTGCATCACCTGGATCGCGGCTATGAGGGATTCGTGGAAAAGCTGAAGGGGCTTGGCGCGGACGTCGAAGAGTCGGTTGCGCCAGTCGCGGAGATGATCGCCACGGTCTGACCGGCACTAACGAGTGACCTGGATGACGTCGCTCCGATGCAATCACTATCGATCAAAGAAGCACAGTCCCTCGCCACGATAGCCTCGCGGCTCGACCGGCGGCCGCGCGCCAACCGCGACCCATCCGCGCAAAAAGCGCGGCTGCTGGAGATAATCCACCACCTCGGCTGCGTCCAGCTCGACACGATCAGCGTTGTTTCCCGCTCCCACGAGACGGTGCTGTGGAGCCGGTTGGGCGCCTATGATCCGGCGCTGCTTGGATCGCTGCACTTTCCGGATGCCCTCCTGACCGAGTACTGGGCTCATGCGGCGGCCATTATCCCAATCGAAACCTTCCCCTTCTATCGGGCGGAAATGGATGCCTACCGCAAGAAGTACGAGCGCCATGCCTGGGTCGAAGGAAATGGCGAAGTGATCGAAGGTGTGCTTGACCTCATCCGCGAGAACGGCGCCATGGCATCGCGTCACTTCGAACGCCCCCCTGGCCCGCGCCCGCAAGCGTGGGAATGGTACGGCGGCAAACCGGCGCGGCAGGCGCTCGATCATCTCTGGTCGTGCGGCGACATCATGGTGACGCGCCGGGAGAGCGGGTTCCAGCGCGTCTACGATCTGACCGAGCGCATCATTCCCGAAGCCCTGCTCTCGGGCCGGCCGACGGCCGAAGAACGTCAGCGATTCTTCACGCGTGGCGCGCTGCGGGCGCTCGGGGTGGCCACGTCGCGCTGGGTCGCCGACTACTTTCGCGACTGGGCCCGCCCCTACAGCACCGCCAAAGCGAGCGCGCTCGGGTTGGCGGTGCTGGAGCAGGAGGGATTGGCGATTCCGATTTCGGTCGAGGGATTGAGCGAGCCGGTATGGCTCGATCCCGCGCTGCTGCCCAGGTTGGCCGATCTGCGCGCCGGGCGTGGCCGCCCCACGCTGACCACGCTCCTTTCCCCGTTCGACAACCTCATCTGGCATCGTGGCCGGATGAACGACCTGTGGGATTTCCACTACCGGATCGAGGTTTACACCCCGGCCCCGAAGCGGGTCTACGGCTACTACACCATGCCGATCCTGCACCGGGGACG